>CANILH010000024.1 GCA_947468665.1 Oligoflexales bacterium
ATCCGAGAAAATATTGGGACTTAGGCTTTTTTCTGACGTCGACGGGAAGTTTAACCTCTCTGTTCAAGATGTGGGCGGACAGATTTTGGTCGTAAGTCAATTTACACTTTTCGCGGATTGTAGTCGGGGACGAAGGCCGGGTTTCTCAAATGCTGCTCCCCCGGATGTGGCAAAGGAACTTTACGAGAGGTTTGTGGCCGAACTCAGAAAATCCGACGTCACAGTGGCAACCGGTGAATTCGGCGCCGACATGAAGGTGACTCTTGTCAACGACGGCCCGGTCACGATTATGTTAGACTCAGCGGAGTTCGCTAAGGCGTAAGGAATGCTGTGACAATATGACACTTGATCCCACTAAACATGATCCCACCGTGAGGCTTTCTCAGGTTATAGAAGATCTGCTCAAGGTCTGCGACCAAGGTGATCTGACTTTAGGTGATTTTCTGCGTGAGCTAAGTGTCTATGGCCACATGTTGGTCTGTCTCGCGTGCGCCGCGCCATTTCTTTTGCCAGTGCCGCTTCCGGGGCTTTCAACGGTCTTTGGGTTTGTTATCTGTGTGGCGTCGCTTCAGATCGCGTTCAACAAGGATCCCTGGGTTCCGCCGTCCTGGCGTAGTCGAAAGATTTCAGCTGGGATGGTGAAGAAAATTTTCACGTCCCTTCTTCGTGTCACCCGCTACACAGAGAAGGCTATAAAACCACGTCTGCGATTTTTCGCCCGCCATCCCGGAGCGGTGAGATTTAATGGTGTGGTGATTTTTGTTATTTCCCTTTTGCTCTCACTTCCTATGCCGCCAGGATTTAACGCTCCGCCGGCGCTCGCGATTATCGTGCTGGCTTTGGGGAGTCTTGAGCATGATGGTCTGGCTATTATGGTCGGGTACGTGTTGAGTATCCTGAATCTGGCGCTTTTTGCGGGGTTTTTTGTACTGGGGTATGAGGGGCTTCAGGCTTTGCTTCACTAGCTGGCTTGACTTGAGTTGTGCTGGTCAGGATAATCAAGAGAGTCATATTTTAGCGATTAATATCACGTTGACTGAGGACGGAGACTGTATGCGCAAGTTGCTTGTATTGCTGGGCGTATTGAGTTTGGCGGCTGGCTGTAAAACAAATGGCGGTTCAGAAGCTCGGTCTGGGGTGAAGGCAGTGAATGTGTCGAACGGATGGCAGCTTGCGAGATTTATGGTTTCTTCTGAGATGCGGGACGGGGATGTATTGGTACTCGCGAGAAAATGCGACGAGGCACTCTCAAAGTCAGCCGACGACTGCAAGTCAGACCAGCCTCCACTCCAGCTATCTTTGGACAAATACGATGACGCGCTGCAGTCTCTCGGACTCAGCTCCGTTCAAATTCAGGATGTTTTAAAGAAACTTAGCCCCGGAGCTGAAATAGCCCAAAAAATTCAATTCAATAACGCGGCTTTTGAGTCACTCCCAAGTGACGGTGTCCCTGATTATTTCGCAAAGGCAATACTGCCGTTTAAAAATATGATTGCTCCCGCGAGATCATGATTTTTTGACTGGAAGTCCCGCTGCAACCCAAGCTGAAGTTCCGCCCTCGCCGCCGCCATCGTCGCGGCGGTGCTCATTTGGCTTATACTATTCCGTCAAGGGCCACTGCGATTTTGCGCAAAGAAAAATGTCCAATATTGCAGACAAAAATTGCCATATTGTTTGATATTTTGAACAAATTGAAAATTGCGTTAGAGGCAAAGTCTATGTTACAGTTGTGAGACGTGACTTATGTTCAGTATTTTGAACAAATACGTCATTTATGTTCGTTTTTTTGAACGAGGATGACGAATGAAATCGCCGCTGTTCCCTAAGGCCGAAGGTTACCTTATGACACTAGGGACCAATATTCGTTTAGCTCGAAAGCGTCGCCACTGGACCACAGAAAGCTTGGCAGAACGTGCGGGCATTTCACGAACCACGCTTGTCGCAATCGAAAAAGGCGAACCAAGCGTTTCCATGGGGCATTATACGTCCGTCTTATTCGCGTTAGGACTGTCTCAAGACTTGGCTTTGGTCGCAAGCCAAGATCATTTAGGACGTGATTTACAAGATCTGGAAACTATGGGATCCGATCGACGTAAAATAAAGAGCAAGGTGAAATCATGAAGCGCACCGTCTTAGTCTACACTTCATGGGCATCTTTACCTCAATCACAATTCGTAGGAACACTGTCAGCAGGCTATCTTAAAGGCAAAGAACATTTTTCGTTTTATTACGACGAAAAGTGGCTAAAACAAAAATCCTTGCCAGCCTTTGACCCTGATCTTCCGCCGGTCTCTGGACATAGTTTTCCGTCATCTGGAAAAATCCAGTTTGGAATTTTTTCTGACGCCTCCCCGGATCGCTGGGGTCGAACTTTGATGATGCGGCGAGAGAAATTTTTAGCAAAGGCATCATCAAGGCCAGAAAAAACCCTTATGGAGATCGATTTTCTGTTAGGTGTAGACGACTCTGGCCGTATGGGGGCGCTGCGTTTCAAAGAAAACGCGGATGGCCCGTTTCTCGCAGATGATCAGCTCAACCCTGCTCCGCCCATGACAGAATTAAGAAAACTTGAAGCAGCCGCAATCGCTCTTGAAGAAGGACGTACAAACAAAATGGACGAGGCCGTAGCTTTGCTTTTCCGGCCTGGAAGCTCCCTCGGTGGCGCCAGACCAAAAGCAAATGTCGCAGCCCCCGATGGCTCACTTTGGATTGCAAAATTTCCCAGTGAAAATGACGCCATCGATGTCGGTGCATGGGAAGAAGTCACGGCCACTCTCGCGAAAGCCTCGGGAATTACGATGGCCGAAAGCAAGGCATTAAAACTAGGGTCCAAACATCACACGTTTGTCACTAAACGATTTGACCGCCTTGGAGCACATGGCCGAAGATTATATGCGTCAGCAATGACGCTCCTTGGAAGATCCGATGGGCAAAGCTCCGAAGCAAGCTATCTGGAGCTCGCTGAAATTCTGATTGCCCAAGGATGCTCTCCCAAGGCTCAATTAGAAGAACTTTGGAAGCGCATCGTGTTTTCTATCTTAGTCGCAAATACTGATGACCACTTGCGCAACCACGGCTTTCTTTATAATTTTGAACTAGGCGGGTGGGATCTTTCCCCAGCTTTTGACATCAATCCCAGTTTGAGCGGTGCTGGTTTAAGTCTCGCAATCGACGAAAGCGACCACTCCCTGGAACTCGCTACCGCAATAGCTGTTGCTCCATTTTTTAAAATAACTATGAAGGAGGCGGACCGTTTTATTCAGCAACTTCTGCAGGTTCGTGCAAGCTGGCGGCGTATTGCAAAAAAAATCGGGATCAAGGCTTCCGAAATAGAGTTAATGGCCAAGGTTTTCGAAGCGGACCGCTGAGACTCATCCCCCTCCGCGAAATGCATTCATGGCACCGCCTCGCAGGCCCAACTGCAATGTCTTTATTGATTGCGCGATCCACTGTCATGTCGAGGCTGAGCTTGAGCGGTAGATTTTGAGCGGTATAAGCGATGCGAGATCATGATTTTTTGACCGGAAGTCCCGCTGCAACCCAAGCTGAGGTTCCGCCCTCAACATTATTGAGGTTTATAAACCCTACCCCCGCGAGTGCAGTCGCTACCTGCATGCTGCGGCCGCCTGATTTGCAAATCAAGTAGATTGGCTGGGCTTTTGTCACGCCAGCGTCTTTTTCGAAAGTCGCGGGATTTATTTTACTCATCGGAAAGGGCTTGGAAATCGCCGCCGCGATTTCTTTGATTTCCGCGTCCTCTCTCACGTCAATTAGGACAGAAGCTTTATCAGCAGACAGCGATTTCATGGTGTTTTCAACGTTAACGGCTTTAATTGTGGCAGCCATAAATAATCCTTCTCAGTCGACGGTTAATTTACCAACCTGCTCAGCATAAATGACAATGGTTGCCGAGTCATATCAGTTTGATTTTCACATTTGCGGGAGTAGAATGCAATCGCTGGCGGGGATTGCCTCGTTGGAGGCTTTGGGTAGCGGTTGCGGAGGTTATAGTGGAAGTGTCTTGGTTGAATGCCTTGTATGGCGGGTTATTGATAGGACTTGCTGCAGCGGTACTTTTATTGACCTATGGCCGAATTTTGGGCGTGAGTGGAATCATTGGCGGAATCGTCGGTGGTATTGGCGGGTTTCGGAAGTCAGAAGTTTTTTGGCGGGTGATGTTTGTATTGGGAGTTCTCGCCGGCGGGTTTCTCGGAGCTCATCTTTGGCCAGATAATTTCGCCCGTATTAAGACAGAAACGGATTTTCTGAGATTGACCCTGGCCGGCTTACTCGTGGGATTGGGAACCAGTATGGGTCGGGGCTGCACGAGTGGCCACGGCATTTGTGGTATTGGCCGATTGTCACCAAGAAGTATTGTCGCCACATGTGTATTTATAGCGACTGGCATGTTAACAGTCGCGGCTCTTGGCCGGTAAGGAGGCATTATGCGGCTTGGATTAGTGTCTTTTGTTGTTGGGCTGGTCTTTAGTCTTGGCCTCGGACTCAGCGGGATGACTGATCCCGGGAAAGTCCTGGGTTTTCTTGACGTGCTTGGCACGTGGGATCCAAGTCTGATGTTTGTCATGATGGCGGCGATCCCTGTTTATTTTATTTTCTGGCAGGTCATGTCCAAACGAGGCAGACCGTTATTTGATCATGTTTCTCACGTTCCAACGAGACGGGAGATTGATAAGAAGTTAATTATCGGAGCCAGTGTTTTTGGTGTTGGGTGGGGCGTCTCGGGCATATGTCCAGGGCCGGCTATTGCCGCGATTGGAGCGATGTCCGCTGGCGGCGTGGTATTTTTGGCTGGCATTTTAATTGGGACTGGTATTGAGAGAGTTTTGGATCACAAGCTTTGGGTAAAGAATTAATCGGAGAGGGATGGATCTGTGGACGTAAAGACGTGGTTTGATAAGGACACAAGTACATTGACTTACTGTGTTTACGATAAAGTTACAAAAGACGCTGCTATTATTGATCCCGTTTGGGACTATGATCAGGCGAGCGGTAAACTAAAAACGACATCTGTGGACACAGTCGCCGAATTTATTCGCGGAGAGGGCCTTAAGTTAGGTCTTATTCTTGAGACGCACGCGCACGCCGATCATATAACCGGCGCGCAGCCCCTTAAAAAGCTCTTTCCGGCGGCGAAAGTCGGCATTGGCGAGAGAATAGTGGAAGTGCAGAAGGTTTTTAAATCCGTATTTAATTTTGGCTCTGAATTCAAGGTTGATGGCAGTCAGTTTGACCTGTTGCTCGCGGACGACTGTGTGACCAATTCCGGGAGCATTTCGGTGAAAACTATTTTCACGCCTGGACATACCCCCGCCTGCGCGAGTTATCTTATAGGTGATTTGCTGTTTGTGGGTGACGCTATGTTTATGCCAGATTCAGGTACCGGCCGCTGTGACTTTCCGGATGGTACTGCCGAGGGTTTATATAGCAGCATTCAAAAGCTCTATAAACTACCCGACACCACGCGGGTATTCACAGGGCATGACTATCAGCCGGGTGGGCGACCCGTGCAGTGGGAGTCCACAATCGGGGAGCAGAAGCGGGCTAATTCACATATTAAAGCTGAGACAACCAAGGCCGACTATGTGGGGATGAGAACCACAAGAGATAAGACTCTTTCCGCTCCGCGGTTGCTCTTGCCCAGCATTCAGGTCAATGCCGATGGTGGACGGCTGCCGCGGGCCGAAAACAACGGCCAAAGTTATCTGAAAATGCCGATTACAGTGCTTTGATCGGCTGAACCCACTCGTTTTTAAATTTATCTTTGTCGTATACAACGCCAACGCGGATATTTTTGAGTGTTTCTTTCGCTACACGCTGGATATCAGCGGGTGTTACGGCATTTAATCTCGCTGGCAGATCATATAGCCTCGTAGCGTCCCCAAAATAGGCTTGTGAGCTTGAAAGGGCGTTTGCGAGCTGATCATGTGTCTCCATGGTCAGATAGTAACCTGTGGTGAAGATATTGCGGTACTCATTGAGGTTCTCCTGGGAGACTCCCTTGTCCCGGAAATCTCGCACGACAGCGGCGATCGTCTCAATCGTTTCGCGGGGCTTGGACGTGGAGGCGGCGATCATACCGATGCCTTCTTTATATTGAATCGTCCCGGCGTGGATCGCGTAAGAGAGGCTTCTTTTGGTGCGGACTTCCTCGTGAAGTTTTTCGCTTAAAATCTGAAACATGACCTCAGCGGCCGCGGCGTCAGGGGAGGTCGCCGATGGAGCGTTAAATTTCATGCGAATGTAGGCTGTTGGGATCGCCCGGTGCTCAAAGGCAAAGCTGTTCTTTGGATCAAAGGCCGGTGGAGGTATGGGCTTTGGGGTGCGGTTGGTTTTACCAATTTTGCCAAGCCCTTCGTTAAGCTTTGTGATTGTAGTTTTGTCGATTTTGGGCCCGGCGTAGATCAAATACATAGTCGAGGCGTCAAGAGTGGTGCGGTGATAGCCCCGAAGGTCTTCTACCGTAAGGGGCAGAGTTTGTTTGATGCCGTCTTCTGGTAGCAGGCGGTAGGGATGGCTTGCGTCATAGAAGACCGTGTTCACTACGGCGTTGACCTGGGTCTCAGGATTTTGTGCCTCTTGCTGGAAGTCAGCTACGCGCTGCTTTTTTGAGAGATCGACATCCTCAGCGTTAAAGATGGGCTCGGTCACGACCGAAAGCAAGAGGTCCAGCGCCTGCGGCAAGAAGTCTTTCACGGTTTCAACCTGGCAGTGACTGACTTCAACGCCACCCTTACATTCTACGCCGAACGAGTATTTTTCTGTCAGAGCGAAAACTTTCTCCTTCGAGTATTTTTTGGTCGCGTAGGGCATGGTCTCAAATGCCAGTAGATTGAGCGCGCGCCGATCAGGCGAGAGGCTGGAGGTGCCGGTAGTATAGCTTAACTCTATGTGAACAATGTCACTGCCGGGAGTTTCTCTGATAATCAGAGGAATACCGTTCTTCAGCGTTGAGACAGATGTCAGGCGGCGATCCGCTGCTGTCTCGGTATTTGCTGAACTGGCCATTGTGTTGAATAGAAAACAACATGTAATTAGAGAATATTTGCTGAGGTTCATATTACGTCCCCTGGGGTTACTTGGTTGATTTCAATAGTTTTTCAGATATTTTTCGGACAACGCCGCCGCATTATCCGGCATTTTCGCTGTTACGGCATCCTTGGGATTTAATAGCGTGGTCGCCACGTAAGGCTTGCTGATCAAATATTTTTTAATGACGGCTTGGACGTCTTTCAGGCTGATTTTTGCCATGCCTGGTAAATAGCCATCATAGTAGTCAAGGCCGGTTGTGGCCCACCAAAATGCCATGGTCTTGCCAAAAGCGCTTGGTTTATTGAGTTCCATTTTATAGCCAATCATCAGTCGGCGGCGTACGTCCTCAAGCTGTGAGTTGGTAAAATATCCAGGTTTTAGCCAAGCCTCGGGCTCGTTAAGAAGTTCGGCCTTGGCTTTTGCCGCATTCTCAGCGCTGGTCATGCTGTAGATCACCAGTTCTCCGGCCCGCCCCTGCGTATGGTAGGTGAATCCTGAGTTCAGTGTCATGCCGCTATCAATGTATTTTTTGAAGAATTTTCCAGATCTGTGCTCAAGTAATTGAATCAGGACATCTACGGCCCAGGTGTCCTTCCTGTCAATGGAAGCTCTTGGGCCCTTCCAGGTAATCTGCTGATTAACGTTTTGGGCAAGAGGGTTTGTCCTTACGATGTCGGTGGTCTTCGGGAAGTCGGGGAAGTTACCGCGATCAATCGGTTTCCACGTCGCGGGTGTCTGCCATTTACCGAAGTGCTTATCAACAAGGCCTTTCAATGCGGTGGGGTCAACGTCACCAGCTACGACAAGCGCGCAATTCGCGGGTACGAAAACATCCTGTTTGATTTGAAGAAGTTGCTCACGGGTCGCTTTTTCAATCAGTGTCCGGCGCCCGAGTGGGTTTCTTAGGTGTTCCTGAGAGCCGTAGATTACCATGCGCTCAATGTTGCCTAACTCAAAACCTGGTTGGCTTGCGTTGCGGTCATATTCATCCAACACTACTTTGCGTTCGCGCTCCAGCTCCTTTGCCTCAAGCAGTGGTGTCGAGATCGCGTCGGCCATGAACTGCAGTCCATCATCCAAGTTTTTGGAGGGTAGCGTGAAAAAATAGCGAACCATCTCGGCGCTTGTATCGCCATTGAAGTCAATGCCAAGCTGCCGGACCCGTTTATTGAAGGCCTCCTGATCAGGGAGCCTTTGGTTGCCTTTGAAAAACATATGTTCCCAAACGTGGGTCAAACCGTTAATGGCAGGAGTCTCCGTCATGGCGCCAGCTTTAGACACCAGTACTATCGTGACAAGCGGGACTTTTGACATCGGTATCGCGATAACGTCCATGCCGTTCGCGGCTTTTTGAAGCGCATACGGCGCGGTCGTCCCTGACGTGCCTGACACGGCCAGAGATGGTGAGGTGAGGCCAAGTACGAGGAGAACCCTGGCCACGGCGGAATAATTGCTTTTCATAGGATGATCCTTTAAATATTTCTTCGGGGTGCTTAAATAGATTCGGCTACGATCTCGGCGATGTCTTTTACCGTGACCTGATCGCCTCTTCCCTCTCCTTTAATTCCATCTGTCAGCATCGTCATGCAAAATGGACAGGCTGTGGCAACCGTTGTCGCACCCGTGCGCAGCGCCTCTTGCGCTCTCTCAACATTGACCCGCTTACCGATGTGCTCTTCCATCCACATTCTGCCGCCGCCAGCGCCACAACAAAATCCTTTTTCTTTGATTCGTTCCATTTCTTTAATGGGAACTTTTGTGAATTTTGTGATCGCCTCGCGCGGCGCCTCATAAACGTCGTTATGACGGCCGAGATAACAACTGTCATGATAGGTTACGGACTTGGCTTCGGCCGGCACCTGAGTAGGCTTGATTTTTCCGGTATTGACCAGTTCTGAGATCAATTCACTGTGGTGAATGACCTCAGCCTTATAACCAAACTCAGGGTACTCGTTTTTAATGGTGTTAAAGCAGTGTGGACAGCCGGTGACGATTTTTTTGACGCTGTATTTTTTAAAGGTTTCGACATTCTCCCGTATAGCCATGTTAGCGATGTACTCGTTACCGAGACGACGCGCCGTATCACCATTACATTTTTCCTCGGTGCCGAGAATCGAGAAGCTGACATTCGCGGATTTCATGATTTTCGCGATGGATCGGCTGACCTTCTTATATCGGTCATCGTAACTTCCCGCGCAACCGACCCAGAACAGGTACTCGACATCCTTGTTCTCAGCCATCGTCGAGATGCCAAGGCCCTCAGCCCACTTCGCCCGGTCACTGTGAGGCATGGCCCAAGGCGAGAAGTTATTTTCGAGATTTTTAAATGTGTTGCCAAGCTCTGCCGGGAAATTGCCCTCTGTAAGAGACATGTAGCGGCGCATATCGACAATCGCGGGAATATGCTCGATGTAAAGGGGGCATGCTTCCATACAGGCGCCGCAGGTGGTGCAGCTCCAAAGTTCGTCGCGGTGAACAATCCCTGGTGCCGTGTCGTCGCCAATAAGTGGTTTGCGTTTGGCGGGATCTGGATTAGCGATCCCGTCAGCCAGTGCTGCCTTCAGGTGGTGAATGATCTTGCGTGGGTCGAGAGGCTTTCCGGTGAAGGTTGCGGGGCATTGTTCTGTGCAGAGTCCGCACTCGACGCAAGTCTGGCCGTCGAGAAGTTGCTTCCAGCTGAAATCTTCCAGTTTGCCTGCGCCAAACGTTTCGGCGTCATCTTTGAATTCCATGGGTCGAAGGCGGCCACGGCCTTTGTGGCTACGGAAAAATATATTCGGCCATACCCAGATTAAATGCTGGTGTTTGGAAAATGGGAGGAATGTTGTGAAGCTGAACAGAACAAGGCAGTGCAAGAACCACCAAGTGTTGTAAAAGGAATAGTAGCCTTCCGGAGCGAGGCCGCCAACAAACCACGCGGCAAACTCGGTCGTCATGTAGGATAATGGGACCAAGTTAGCCGCAATCTGATGCTCACCGCCAGGAAGGTGCGCTTTAGCGCCCATATAAATCATGGTGGTGACCACCAGACCTAAAATAAAACTAAGCACTATGTAGGCATCGACCCGACTCGCTTTTGCCAGGCCCTGCAGTCTGCGTGGAGGGAAGAATAATCTGCGAGCTATAGCGTAGATGATGGCTGTGGCGACAGCCGCGTTGCCGATGTCTTGTGAGCGCAGGTAAAGCTCAAAACACAGTCCGTCGCCAAGGAGCCATTTATACGAGAACCCGGGAATGATCCCAGAAAAAATGGTTTCGCCCGTGCCAATGCTTACGGTTAAAAATCCCCAGAAGATGAAGGCGTGCATGAGACCTGCCGATAAATCCTTAAACATCTTTTGTTGAAGGAAGCCAAACACCAGGGTTTCTTTGACCCGATCCTGGATGTTGTCGATCCGGGAGTCGTCAGCACCTTTGCCCAGCTGAATGTTGGCCCAGGTGCGACTCAAGTTGAAACCGAAGTAACTAAACACTCCGGCGCAGACAAGCGCGAATGTAATGTTGAATATGCCCATGCGAAAAACCTCCCTAGATCACTCCGTGAAACCTTAAAATGTCTAAACAATTTTAGACTATTAGCCTCTGAAAATCCATGCCCTGGGCCGATACTTTTCTCGGTAGCCCTGATGGCTTGCGTATTTTTCCCGACACGGTCATATTAGGAGGTTCTCTGAGTTCAGCGATAACGGTGGTAGGTCCGCCAGGGGTTAAATAATGACCAGCATAGATAAGAAAATTGAGCCACGCCGCCTGAAGGGGTTTCGTGATTACATGCCGGATCTTATGGAGTCGCGCTCGCGGTTTCAGGGATCTATTCGCCACGAGGCAGCCCTTGCTGGTTTTCGCGAGATCGGAACACCGGTTCTGGAGTATGCGGAAACCCTTCTTGGGCAGGGCAGCGACGAGACCGATAAACAGGTTTACCGATTCGAGGATCATGGAGGCCGGAAGGTCGCTATGCGTTTTGACCTGACAATTCCCTTCGCACGGTTTGTGGCTGAGCATCAGGGTGAATTGGTGTTTCCATTCAAGCGGCTTCAGATTGGTGATGTCTGGCGCGGGGAAAATACCCAGAAGGGGCGTTACCGCGAGTTTTGTCAATGCGACCTGGATATTATCGGAGTCGACTCGGTCAATGCTGATGTTGAGATTCTTTCCTGTTTTTACCGCATCCTGAGTGGGTTTGACCTGGGTGGCTTCACCATGCGTCTTGGTAACCGGGTACTGCTGTCTGCCATGCTGGCAAAAGCCTTTCCGGGAATCGACGTCGCTGGCGAGTCCGGGGCTCTTATCGCGCTCGACAAACTTGATAAAATTGGCGCTGATCCCGTGATTGATTTATTGACCAAAATTCCGGGTGGCAATCCTGATGGTGCCCGAAGTCTGCTTTCTTGCCTGCTTTCTAAAGATTCGGTGGGCGGAACAGACCGCGGGCAGGTTCGGGACTATCTTTCCGGGAATGAGGCTGGCCTTGCCGAACTTCGACGTATGGAGATGATTCTAGGTATTATGAACGCGGTCAGTGAGACATCTAAAGGCGGGAAAGTCCGGCTTGATCTGTCGATTGCCAGGGGACTTGGTTATTATACCGGAGTTGTTTTTGAGACGACGTTGGATGGGCTTCCTGGTTTCGGGAGTATCAGCAGCGGTGGACGTTATAATAACCTGGCTGAACGATTTACCAACCGCTCGTTACCTGGTGTCGGTGGTTCCATTGGACTTGACAGGCTTTTGGCTGGTTTAGAGGAGATGGGCAGACTTGGCGGTCAGAAAAGAGACCTAGTGTTTATCGCGATTGCCACTGAGGACGCGCTCGAATCGGCGGCCCGGTTATCCGGGGAGCTTCGGGCGGCCGGGATATCTTGTGATATTGGGCTGACACCCGGGAAAGTCGGCAACCAGTTTAAGCATGCTGACCGTTTGGGCTGCAAGGTTGTCATTACACTTGGTACTTCGGAAGTTCAGAGCCATACATACAATTTCAAAAATATGGCAACCGGCGAGGAAGAGAAAAATCTGCCTCGTTCCGGTGTGGTTGAGCGTCTGAGAGCTGGATTCCGCTGAGTCAGAGACCTTTCGTGCTTGAATTTCATTTAAGCTACTCACTCTTTTGGGCGACCCTGTGAATATCGTTGGATTTTCAGGTCGATTTGTTCTTTTTTGGGGGATACTATCACCGGCTATCGTGAAATTTTATTTTGTGAGAGGTTTCGGTGGTCATGTTTTCATCTGGTGCGGCAAAGTGTCTAATTTTAATAATTATGGTTTTGACTCAGACGATTGTTTTTGGTCAGAACTTGAGTTCAGCATCTGACTCCTCGGCTGTTTTCGTCGCGCCCAAAAAAATTCTTAAAGTTAAAATTCTTCAAAAAGGCGGCGGCGGGCCTATCCGAAAGGTTGAGGTCAGTCTGGGGGATCGGAAATTTTACACTGACCCGGATGGACTCGTGGATGTGGAACTCCCGGGAAATGCCACTGAGATTGCTTTCGTAAAAACCGGATTTCAGTTGTCCTCACTACCGTGGGATGAGATTAAGAATCTCTCAGAGATTGAGATATATCTTTATCCGGCGTTTGGGGCTGACGATGAGGTTATTGTCAGGGGTAAGCGCAGGCCATCCATCAGTAAAAAGGTCATTTCCTCAGCTGAGGCGCGCCGGGTTGCCCCGGGTGGAGATCCTGGCCAGGTTACGAAACTTTTGCCTGGTGTGACCACAAAGCCTGGGCGGTCTGAGGTGACGGTACGCGGAAGCAAACCGGCTGATAGCGCGTACTATCTAGATGACATAAAAGTGCCGTTTATTTACCACACCATTGGAAATTTATCCGTTCTCCCTGCGTCAGTCATTGAGGACGTTGAGTTCAGCGCTGGTGGCTTTGGCGCGGAATATGGCGATGCGACTGGCGGTATCGTAGTCTTACGGTCTAAAAGCGATATCCCCGAGAAGCCTAGAACAGAATTCACTCTAAACGTGCCTTTTTATAGCGCCATCTACCACGAGCGCCCCTTAAGTGAAAACTCGGGTATGCTGGTTGGCGTCAGAAGAAGTTATCTTGAGTATATCCTTCCAAGGGTATTGCCAAAGGACTCTGGTGTTACGATTGTTCCTTATTTTAGGGACTACCAAGGTATCTACACCCAAAAAACGGACGACGGTCATTATAAGCTGAGCCTTTTGGCCTCAAAAGACGGTCTCCGCGCGACAGCGCCAGGTAATATGAGTATTGATGAAAGCGGAAACGGCAGGTTTTTTGTCGAGACTTATTTTGGAGCGATCGCCCTTGAGCGGATGAAAAAGCTAGATGCCGGCTGGACTATGACGACCACGCCTCAGACAGTTTATACGGATAATAAATTCGAGATTAATGATCTTAAATTTCGCGTTCAGGCGGAGTCATTTCGCGTACCAGTGGAATTCGTGAAAAGATTAAGCTCTGACGAGAGATTTTACCTTGGGTTTGAGGGCGAAATCGTTCCCTTTAAGGTTACTTATTACGTTCCACGTTTTAACGCTGATGATCCATTTTTTGATTTTGATGAGGCACCGCGAATCGCGGGCGGTGAAAAAGGAACAGGGATGGAGGCAGCCACTTGGGTGGCCCGCGACATAAAACTTCCTAACGGTGGAGTTCTTACACCGGGACTTCGAGCGTTTTATTTTAATATGACTCGCCGGGCCTCAGCTGACCCAAGGCTTCAGTACCGACAGATCGTCGCGCCCGACCAAACTCTAAAAGCCGCTGTTGGTCAGTATTCCCAGAGTCCACGTAATGGTGAGCCAGCGAAAACCTTTGGAAACCCAAATCTACAATTTACTAAGGCGATGCATTATATTTTGGGCGTTGAGTCTAAGTGGAATGACCGATGGGACACTGACATTCAGGTTTTTTATAAGGATGTGCGTCTTGTTGTTCGCTCAGATCCTGTCACGAATTACAATAACAAGGGCAGGCTGCAAAGTTATGGGTTTGAGACCTTTATACGCCGGGCAATGACCGAACGGTGGTTTGGATGGGTGTCCTATACCTACTCCAAAACCAGAGAGCGTAAAGATGACGCCTCGGCGTGGTATCCAGGTGATAATGATCAGACTCACGTTGTTAACTTCGCGGCGGATTACCGTGTTACACCCGTCTGGGATCTGGGCGGTCGTTTAGGCAGACACACTGGAGATACCTACACAAGTAAACTCGGAGACGCTGTTTATAACGCGAACCTTGATAAATACCAGCCCCGTGCCGACAATGCGGTCAATGGCACGAGGCTTCCCGACTATAACGAGCTGTCAGTATTCAGCGGCCATGATTTTTTATATGACACCTGGAAATCTACGCTCCGGTGGGGTGTCGAGTACTTTTGGTTTAAGCGGCAGACTTACGGTGCCTCGCCTAACTACGATTATTCCAAAGAGGAATACTTCAAAGGGGTTCCGCCGATTCCTTATTTAGAGGTGCGCGGTGAGTTCTGATGAGTTTTGAGCCTATTCAAGTGGATTGGAGCAAGACTGGGACTTACTGGCTTGATCTGCTCGCCCGCACTCCCCGGGATGAGCTCAGGGCCGCTGTTTCGCCGCCCGCTCTGGGCACTAAATTAACCGACGACGCCGCTATGTTTCTGGCTTGTGTCGTGGCCTTGGCGGGAGCCGGTGCTGTGGCTCCAAATCCATTGGTGGGCGCGGTTTTGCTCGCCCCTGATGGCGGATTTATGTCCTCCGGTGCGCACCTTAAAATCGGCTCAGCACACGCGGAAGTTAACGCCATTGAGGAGGCCGCCAATGACGTGGCCAACCTCGCGGGAGCGAGTCTTTATGTTACCCTTGAGCCCTGCGCCCACGCGGGGCGAACACCGTCTTGCGCTAAGATGATCGCCGGCACAAAAATAGCGCGCGTCGTTTATGGTTTGGTTGATCCAAATCCCAAGGTGGCCGGGCAGGGTTTGGATATCCTCCGCCAGGCGGGAAAAAAAGTAGAGACTCTTCCCAATTGGGAGGCCTCGTGTGAGTGGCTTGCCAGGGTTTTTTTGCATAATCAACGTCGTTCAGAGATCTTTACCGCGATGAAAGTCGCCAGTACTCCATCTGGGGTGATCGCCGGTAACGGCACAAGCCGCCTCTGGATTACAGGAGAGCGGGCGCGGCACATGGGGCATTTTTTAAGGCTTGAATATGACGCGCTTATGGTGGGAATCAGAACATTGCTTTTGGATGATCCCTCGCTCGATATGCGGCATCCTGTCGTTGAAGGTCGCTCGCCCCTTCGAGTCGTACTGGATCCTCATGCTGAACTTCTCCGGGAGTCTCGGGATCTCAAACTTTTGACAAGTCATCCCGAGCTGACATTAATAGTTTTCCCCACGGGTGAAGATTATGGTTTATTCGCAAAAAAATATGGAGTCAGGACTCTTGGCCTTTCCAGAGATTCATCTGGGCATTTTAAGTGGGCGGAAATTAAACAGTCTTTGTGGGAGCTGGGTTTATCAAGTCTCCTGATAGAGGGTGGCGCTGGACTCTATAAAAGTGCCCTGACAGCCTCTGCTGTTGACGCGGTTCATTGGTTTGTTGGGGCGGAAACCGGGCTTTCTGGCCTGACCTGGCCGGTTTTGCCGGAGTTGCTGAATCTCTATAAAAAGGGTGGAGGCGTCCCCCTTTTAAGCGATAGACTACTGGAAGTCTTACTCTAGTCCGGGAGATTGTCGGTGAAAGAATCTCGTCCTTCATTTGAAGATATCTATATGCGCTTGGCCATAACTCTGGCCGAGCGATCCACTTGTGCCCGTCTTAAAGTCGGTACTGTTATTACCAGCACCGATTTTCGTAAGGTACTTGCTGTTGGCTATAACGGAAACGCTAGCGGTCTTCATAATGGATGTGATCGCGATGAGGTTGGAAACTGCGGGTGTCTTCACAGTGAGGAGAACGCGGTGATTAATTGTGACAGCCCCCGCAGCACTGAGAAGGTGGTATTTGTGACCCATCTTCCGTGCTCGATGTGCGCCAAACGTCTCATAAATCTTGGCAACGTACGCCGTGTTCTTTACGCCCACGATTACCGCCGCCGAGACTCCGTGGATTTATTTGCCCAGGTCGGTGTCGCCGTTGATCAGATTCTTATGTCTGGTATTCAGCAAGAAAGAAAATAATGTCGACGTCTTGTCAGCACGATCATCATCACGGACATCATCACGGTGTGAGCGCCGGTGACACATCAGTTCGTAATATCGCTATTGCCTTCGTGCTTAACTTGTCGTTCGCGGTGATTGAGCTTGTGGGTGGTTGGTGGACGCAGAGTATCGCGATCCAGGCTGACGCGATTCATGATTTCGGTGATTCCATCGCTTTGGCGGCCGCGCTGGGGCTGCAATACTGGTCATCGGCTCATCCAAGTGATCGCTTTACGTTTGGTTTTAAACGACTCTCTTTACTTTCGGCGTTGGCCACGAGCTTTGTACTGCTTGCTGGTTCCGTCTTTATTATTGGTCGGGCCGTGGAGCGACTCGCGAATCCTGTTGCTCCCAATCTCAATGGAATGTTTTTTCTGGCCGTTTTAGGGGTTGCGGTAAATGGCGCCGCGGCCTGGAAAATGAGCCATGGAGTGACTCAAAATGAGCGCGCCTTGTCGTGGCACATGATGGAAGATCTCCTGGGCTGGGTCGCGGTTTTAGTTGGCAGTATAGTCATGAGATTTGCCGATGTGCCATGGATTGACGCGGTTTTGAGTCTGGCTATCGCCGGGATAGTTATTATGGGGGCATCCCGTAACTTTTGGGCTAGTTCCCAGCTTTTTTTGCAGGCGGCGCCTAATGTTGATTTAACCGCGATAAGACATGAATTAGGGTCAATCCCCCGGATTACGAGTGTGGATTCACTTAAGGTTTGGTCACTTGACGGGGCTCACCATGTGGCCTCGGTCCAGATCACAATACCTCAGGATATGAGTGCTGCCGATCGCGGATCTTTAAAGAGTGATGTCCGCGATGTGTTTAAACGTTTTGGTGAGTTTGAGACCAACATCGAGTGTATTGAGTCTATTTGATCGCTGTTTGTCGCAGTTCCGCTTCAGAGCGGGAAGCCTTTTTTGTCAAACCAGGACTTTAAAAGCTCCAGAACAGGCTCATAAATCGGCCGGCTCTCAAACAAAATCTCGTGGTAGGCGCCCTGAATCCAGTGAAAGTCTACGCCTTCCTTAGTATTTTGCGCCGCTGACGCCACCCAGCGTTGAATGCTAGCAGGGTCGACAACCAACTCGTCCGTTCCGCTCAAGACCATCATTGGCAGGGTTAGTTTGGCTTGATTCTCAGGGCGATGGACAAATTGCGTCGCCTCGTAGCTTGCTTTGACCCACTCAAAGGTGGGGCTTGGCAGCGGGTATGGCGAGTTTTGAATAACTTGGTACCGCTCGGCTGAGTGCGTGAGTATGTTGTCCTCAAAGGGCGGTTTCAAGAAGCGCCCACCACCGGAATTGACATGTCCAAGGAAGAGTTTAGTTAGGATCCTTGAGGTGTGATAGGCAGCCGCGGCTGGCATTGGGTTATTGGGCATACCTAGCAGCGGTGACGACAACACAAGGCAGCGTGGCTTTATGAGGCCACGCATGATCGCTACAAGTGATATCAGGCATCCCATGCTGTGACAAACAAGGTTGAAGGGCTTGCCGTTTGTAGCTTTATTGATGATCAGCGCAAGATCATCAGAGTAGGTGTCGTAGCTGTCAATCCATGCCCGCGCTCCACCTGACGCACCCTGACCTCGATGATCCAGGGTGATAAATCCCGTGTCTTGCGCGACCTTAAGATCCGCGGGAAGACCCTCATGTTTCTCGAGCCATTCCGAGCGGCCATTGGCGAATACCAGAAACCGGTTTGCGGTGTCGGCGTTATCGCTCACTCCATAACGGAGATCCAATGAATTGGATTTGTCACGGATGGTTTGGATTTTCATCGCGCTTGCCCTCGATAGTGTTCAACTTACCCAGGCTTTGCGCCCGGTTATCAATTAATTCCTCATTTTTGAGCCAACGGATAAACTCAGTCGGGTAGTTGGTGCAGTGTCCGTCAACATGATGCGTTTTAAGCAGTGTCCACCAGGATTCCCTGGCCTGTTCCTCACCATCCATAGGAGCCCAGGTGAAGACCTTCCACGAACGTGCCCTGCACTGGTCCATAAATGACTCGCAGATCTGCCCGATGCGGGGGTGGACGATATCGCAGCTGGTCATCTGCATGAAGTTGACGATGGCAAGATGTGCGAAGTAAGGCCAGGGGATCTCTGTGTCACCGGTCAGACAGGCTCTCCTGATATCAGGGCATTTATCCCGCATGTATATCAATGGCTCAGGAAAAAAAGAGGATACGATGATCTTATTCCTGAGAGGATGTTTTTCAATAATATCTCGGACCGCTCGGGCAGATTCCGGGTCATTGCCTTTGATCTCAATATTGAGCTCAATTCGTGAGAGGAAACGGTCGACCACTTCATCCAGAAACGGAACTGGGTCGCCATTTACCTGATTGATGTGTTTGAGCTCCGCGCGTGTCATATCTGAGCAATATAGGTTTTTGCCAGTCGCGTGCATCAGGTGGTTGTCATGATTAATAACCGCATGGCCATCCTTGGTAAGAAAGACGTCGAGCTCAATGCGGTCGGCTCCGCAGGTCACGCTTTTTTCGTAAGCGGAGAAACTATTCTCAAAAGCTTCTTTGTTATTGCCGCGATGGGCGATCACAATCATCGAGGAATCCTCAATACAAACCAGGAAGAAATTGCCTATCATCCCGCTCGGACAGGGAATTATTTGTCTATCGGTGAATAGGGTGGTGGTCAGTATACAATGGAACAGGGGACTTCGCTGTGATTTTTTCGTTCGCCTCATTATTTTTTGAAAGGAAGGCCGTTATGCTAAATGCCTTGAAAACCGCCAAACGCGTCGCAATATTTACCGGACTACTACTTGGAATCGGCGAAGTGGCCGCATTGGCGGCTCCTATGAAAAAAGGACCTCCCATGATGGCCGCGACCCAGTCTGGTGGGACCAAATCCGGCGGGCATGACTGGATTTTTAGTCTTCCTGTTGTAGCCGAGCGCCAGCAGCTTCGCTTGCACGCGGAGTACAATGCGTTCCGCAGCATTGGCCTCGCCCTTGAAGCCGGTCAAATCGCGACGACCGAGGAATTAGGGGATGAAGAAATCAAGGCTACTGGTAGCTCGCTTGCCATCGATGGATACCAAGCGTCCCTGCTGATGAGCAGGTACTCTGATCCCGCGAACATGGGCGGCTTTTTCTGGTCACTTGGAGCGGGTTATCGTAAGTGGGACGCTGAATGGAAGAAAAAACCGGATGAAAAGGAAGCACAAAGAGCGTCACTGGTAGATGAGGAAGGTTATCTTCATCACCGGGTTGAGGGTAAGGGCGCTACGGCTCACTTCCGCGCTGGCTACCGCTACGTGGCTAATGATTGGCCATTGGCCGTTGGCGGTCACGTAGGGCTCAGGCACATGAACTCTCAGGTGACCGATGTCACTGTTAAGGAAGAAGAACAGACAAAACTGCATGCGACCTATTCGAAGGTTGATGACGGGGAGCGTAAGCAACTGAAGCACAAAATGATGACAACGCCAGACTTTACCGTGGATTTCGGCCTGGCATTTTAATTCTGACGGGTCCGGTTTAGATCGGTTTAAAACAGCAAGAGGCGCGGATTTCCGCGCCTCTTGCTGTTTGTTTTTCCTCTAAATTAAGTCCTCGTTATGGAGCCGGGTAGTATTGAATCAGTATGTTCTCCCCGGCCGGCGGAATAGATCCCGTGTCGAATTTTATCGCGTTGTTTCCGGAATTATAGGTCCAGTTGGTCGAGACCACTCCGTTGACGCTCACCTTGATTGATGAAACGAAAGGCACACGACTCAATACGACTTGGGATGACTGTGCCGCGATGTCCTGACCGATCGAAGCCAATGAGGCTGACCAATTTGTGTCGCAGATGCTTTGGATGATTCCTCCAGTTTTTCGCGCGGCGCTGATATACTGCGTACCTTCCTCAAGTGGCTGTGAGTGGGGAGAGGTGCACATAGAGCCATTCGCGAGTCGAGTTCCAGTGATCGTGGAGACCGAGAATCTGCCGGCACCCTTGACGGCCAGTGCGTCGCGGATCATATCATCGGATGTGTAGCGGTACGATGAGAGCCCCATCTGAGCGTAATTATAACCCGAGTAAGCATCAGTCATGCCAAGGCCTATACCGTCGTCTTCCTCGTCGCTAACTACGATGACGGCAAGAAACGCTTCAGGCCTGACAAGCCCCTCATTTTGGCCGCTTATGGATTTCGCGATCGCCATTTTTGCGGCGGTCAGACCGTGCTCAAAAGATGAACCTTTGATCCCTACATTTGCGTAGTTTACAAACCTGGTGATGAGATCGGTGAAGTTCCTGGTCAGTACTTTTTTGCCGCTTTCACCAACCAACGAGCCTTTAAGGTGGGTCTGAGGGCTTGCGTCAAGTGTCGGGCAGTAGCGGGTCGCCAACGGTACCTGGCTTGGGTTAATTGAGTCGCAGACATCAGTAGTGGTCACTCCCACCTGAAAATCGGAGTTGGTCCGGGAAAGCTGATTAATGAAGCTTGAGAAATTTTGGCCAAGGTAGTTTTGCTCCTCGCGCATTGATCCGGATGAGTCAATGACCCAAAGAATATCAACCTTAGAATTCTCCTGCTGAACACTCGCGTCACTTACAAGAGTGAGGCCTGATGTTTCTACGCCAGGATTGGCCCCCGAGCCCGGAACAATATCTCCGGGACGCCAGGAGTCAGGTACTCCATTAGCTCCGGACGGTGCTGCGCCTGAATTTGACGTTGTTGGCAAGTCAGGAGTCCCGGCATTTGAAGCGGTTGCATCGGCGCCCCCAGAAGGAAGGACGCCTCCTTTGCCATCGGTCGCGGCTGGTATCGACTGCTCAGTAAATGAAGGATTCTGAGGGCCGCACCCCGCCACGACCAGGCCAATTCCCCCCATGACCAGAAGGGTTGTCAGTTTTGAAAGCTGTCCCCCAATACAAACGGAAATAGGCGTATTCATGACAAAATCTCCTCTAAGTAAGTTAAAGCACGGGGTTGCCAGAGGCATCCAGATGGTCACGCTCTCCCAACCATAGGTGCCCAGTCGACGGGGTGCGGGTGGGCGTTTAGGAAGTCTGATTAATCAAATAAATACATAGTATTAAGGCCTGTGTTTGTATAAAGTCACAGCCACGGTACATGGTATTTTCTAGGTGAGATTTGGCAGGTGAGCATACGTATGATGCGGGTCGCGATTGACGCCAGGATGATAAAGCCCGGAACGATGCACGGGATCGCTAGATACGTCTATGAATTGATTCATGGGCTATCTCAGACGGATGCCGGGATAGAGTTTCATGTCCTGGTCAATAGTGACAGCCCACTATTGGATCAAAAATGGCCGGGGCACATTAAATTTTTGGAGATTAAAGCTGGCTGGATCAGTTTTCGGGAGCAGTTTGAGATTCCCGCGGCGCTTCGCTCCCGGGGGATTGACCTGTTCCACGCTCCGTCTTTTGTGGCTCCTTTGTTCACTCCATGTAAAGTAATCATGACTATCCATGATTTGAATCACTTGGTTCTTCCGCAGTTTTATACGCCGTTTCATCAGGTCTATTACAGGGTATTTGTCCGCAGTTGTATTGAGCGTTCGACTTATATTTTAACGGTAAGTCATTTTTCCAAGCAGGAAATAGTGCGGACAATTCATTTGGATCCGGCTAAAATTTTCGTCACTTATAATGGCGTGAGTGAGCGCTACAAGCCGATTACCGATCAGGGGGAATTGGCCTATATTCGGGAACTCTACGAGCTTCCTGACCAGTTTATCCTTTGCGTCTCAAACAATAAGCCCCATAAAAACGTTCATCAGCTGGTCCGTGCCTATTGCCAGTCAAGTGTTGAGTTACCCCTTGTGCTTGCGACACCTGTGGACGGTGCTTTGCTTAGATTGGCGGAGTCGTTTAATAAAAAGCACAGGATATTTTTCTCCAGGTTTATCGCTGAGGAACATCTGCCGGCTGTTTACTCTATGACTAATTTATTCGTCTATCCATCTACTTATGAGGGATTTGGGTTGCCACCGCTTGAGGCGATGTGTTGCGGTGCTCCGGTCGTGGTGGCCAGGTCGTCGTCGCTGCCGGAAGTCGTCGGCGAACGCGCGATCTTCGCTAATCCATACGATTATCTTGATATCGCGAGAGCCCTCGAGCAGGGCGTCAATGATCAGGGAGCCCGCGAAAAGGCTCTTATAGGGATTTCTGAGTACCGCAAGAAATTCTCCTGGGAAAAGATGACCGAGCAGACATTGGGACTATATCGAAGCGCGCTTGGTCTCGATCCAAGTCCCGTGGTGGGCGGGGAGTATACTCCTTTGGGCGGAGGGCTATTATGAGAATCGGTATCAACGGTCGATTTCTTGTCGCGAAAAGAACCGGCGTTCAGCGGGCCGCGTATAATATCGTCAAAACTCTTGTTGAGGTGGATCGCGATAATGAATACGTGATTTTTACCGGCAAGGAACAAGTTGGGGCGCCTGAATGGAATTATCCGAACGTAACAGTTGTTGGCGATAACCTCAGGCCCAGTGAAAGTATCCGGAATCATTTTTGGGAACAGGTGCGTTTACCGAGGCTGGCAAAGCAATATAAGATCGACATACTGCATTCCCCAGCTAACGTGGCCCCGATTTTTTACAGTGGCAAGTCTGTCATTCATATTCACGACCTTTGTTTTGTCGTGAATCCCCAGTGGTACAGTTTCACGTTCAGAACCGTATATAACATTATTATTCCGATACTTGCCAAGAGGGCGACAAAGGTTATCACTGACAGTAATAACTCCAGAAATGACCTTTTGCAGTACTTTAACCTGCCAGCTGAACGGGTAAGTCTGGTCTACCTGGCAGTCGATGATACGTTCTCGTTGCCGCGCCCAATTTCAAGTGAAAAAAGTTCTGTTCGTGAAGACGATTATATTTTGTATGCCGGCTCACTGGAGCCTCGTAAAAACATCAATATTCTGATTGAGGCGTACGAGAAGCTTCGACATCAATATCCGGCGATCAAGACCAAATTAATTTTGATCGGTGGCGAAAGCCCGTTGTTCGCGTCAGTTCAGCTCAATGCCCGCGAATTTCGTGATGACGTAGTGTTCAAGGGGTTTGTCAGTGACGCGGAGTTGAGTGATTTCTATCGCCGCGCGAAATTAGTCGCATACCCTAGTCTTTATGAAGGTTTTGGGTTGCCTCCCTTGGAGGCTATGGCGTCGGGGTCTCCAGTTGTCACCAGCTCAACCAGCAGTATTCCGGAAGTTGTCGGCAATGCCGCGATATTAATCAATCCGAGGGACCGGGAGCAGTTAACCAGGGCCCTGCACCGCGTTTTGACCGATTCATCGCTGCGCAAGTCCATGATTAAAGCGGGCGCGGAGCAGGTGCTGAGATTTAATTGGTACCGCGTTGCCCGTGGAGTTTTAAGTGTTTATTATGAGGTTCATCAGCGTCGTGTGGATCAGCCTTTAACGGTGCAGTCCTTCATTCCTGTTTCGGTATGGTCTGCCCTGAGGAAGATGGAGTCACTGAAAACAGCGCTGATGGATGAGAAGAAAATTCGTAGCCTGATGGCTAGCAGCAAGTCACAGGGAGGGTCGTAACGTATGAGTATTCGTCGTAATCGCATTAAGGACATTCTTCAAACAGGAACCGCTGGCCAGCATGTTACGGTTTGCGGCTGGGTCAGGTCTCGCCGGGAATCAAAGGCATTCGCGTTTCTGGTGTTAAATGACGGATCCTGCCAGGCAACGCTGCAGTGTATTATCGATCAGGGAATTCCTGGTTTTGATCTTCTGGGGCGATGTCAGACAGGGGCCTCTGTCAGGATTGAGGGTGAGCTTAAGCCTAGTCAGGGCAAGGGACAGTCGTGGGAAGTGCACGCGAAGAAGCTTGATCTCTACGGCGAGGCAAATCCTGAGACATATCCTTTGCAGAAAAAAGGTCACACGCTGGAGTTCCTGCGTGACATTGGACATCTCCGCGGACGGACAAATACATTTGGTGCCGTCTGGCGGCTACGCAACGCTCTGGCGCATGGAGTGCACGAGTTTTTTCAAGGCAAGGGTTTTTTGTGGGCTCATACGCCCATTATTACCGCCAATGACGGCGAGGGTGCCGGTGAGATGTTTACGGTGTCGACTCTTGATTTTGAGAAGTTACCGCGAACCGATAAAGGAAAAGTGGATTGGTCAAAGGACTTCTTCGGAAAGCACGCGCATCTCACGGTGACCGGCCAGCTTCAAGGCGAGTTTTTGGCGTTATCACACGGTGATATCTATACGTTTGGACCGACATTTCGCGCGGAAAACTCAAATACGACGCGCCACTTGTCAGAGTTCTGGATGATTGAGCCCGAGATGGCGTTCGCTGATCTCGAGGACGACATGGAGCTTGCTGAGGAATTTGTGCGGTTCCTTTGCGGTTGGGCCGTAAAAAAATGCCCTGTGGAATTAGCTTTCCTCAGTGAGATGTATAAAGGGATGACGCCCGAAGACATCTCTAAACTTAGTGAGTCCAAATTCGCGCGTATGACCTATACAGACGCTATCAGGGAGCTTGAGAAGGCTTCGGTGAAATTTGATTTCCCGGTTAAGTGGGGCATTGACCTGCAGTCAGAGCATGAGCGCTACCTGACCGACCATATATTCAAAGGTCCGGTTATCGTGACTGATTATCCGAAGGAGTTTAAGGCCTTTTACATGCGCATGAATGACGACAATAAAACCGTCGCTGCCATGGATGTCCTGGTGCCTAGGATTGGCGAGATCATTGGGGGAAGCCAGCGGGAGGACCGCCTGGATGTTCTTGAAGGCAGGATTCGTGAGCTTGGGCTGCCCGTGGATGACCTTCAGTGGTATATCGATCTTCGCCGGTTTGGCTCGGTGCCTCACGCAGGCTTTGGGCTCGGATTTGAGCGTATTGTTCAGTACTTATCGGGTATGGGCAATATCCGGGATGTAATTCCCTGCCCTAGGGCTCCACAGACGATCGCGTTTTGAGGGTTGATCGGATTCTGAGCGGGCGAAAATTTTTCGTCAAACCCTTGAATAGTGTGGGTTCCTTGTTGACCTGGGTAGACCTTATATATATAGTGCCCCCTCTCTATGGACCGTCAGCTGGTTTTTGCGTCTTGCCGGTTGAAAAAAGTCCAATGATTTAAGCGCAATCGGTATCTGGAGTTACGGATATTATGAAAACTGTAAGTGTAAAGCCTGCTGATGTTAAAAAGCAGTGGACCATCGTTGATGCGTCCGGAAAAACCCTTGGGCGCCTCGCGACGGAAGTCGCTCGCGTTCTTCGCGGCAAGCACAAAGCTGACTTTGCGCCTCACATTGATGGTGGCGATTATGTCGTTGTCGTGAATGCCGGTAAAGTAGCTATGACTGGCGTTAAGATGACCGATAAATTCTACTTCCACCACACTGGTTGGGTTGGTGGAATTAAAGCGATCACGGCTCGTGACCTTCTGGCGACAAAACCTGAGCGCGTGGTAGTTTCCGCTATTAAAGGAATGCTTCCAAAGACTAAACTTGGTCGCAAGATCTCCGGTAACCTGCATGTATATGCCGGCGCGGAGCATCCTCACAAAGCTCAAAACCCTGTCGCAATGCCGACCCGCTAAGGAGAATTTGATAAATGGCAACTAAGTCAAAAGCAATTCACGCTGTTGGTAAGCGCAAAACCGCTATCGCCCGTGTTTGGATGAAAGAAGGCAAAGGTCAGATCGTCATCAACAAGCGTTCGATGGCTGATTATTTCATCCGTCCAACATCCCGCATGATTGTTGAGCAAGCTCTTGAGATCGCCGGTGCTACCGACGGTTATGACATCACTGTTAACGTCAGGGGTGGTGGTCTTACTGGCCAAGCTGGCGCGATCCGCCACGCTATCAGCCGCGCTCTCGCGTCTCTTAGCCCAGATAGCCGTAAGACTCTTAAGGCTGCTGGTCTTATTACTCGTGATGCTCGTAAGAAAGAGCGTAAGAAGTTCGGTCTCGCGTCCGCGCGTCGTCGCTTCCAGTTCTCGAAACGTTGATCCCTATGGTTGCCTGTTGCTCTCAGAGCATCCGGCCACCTTCCAAAAAAAGAAAAACCGGACAGAGTCATCTGTCCGGTTTTTCTTTTTGAGCTATTCCAGCGACCCACGCATCATGTCAAGCGGATGCACCATCTTCTCATTGCGTCGGCGTTTTCTGCCGAATGTCAGCAGGGAAAAAAGCCAGGACCTCTTTGGCTCCTCAGTCGCCAGTTTTCTAATGGCCTCAGTCCGCTCGATGCGTTTTTTTAGCCATGTTAAGGTCTCCAGGGACTTTTTTCCGGCGGCAGAGGCGAGCCATGCGTGTTGCTCAAGCCGATAGGTCACATGAGTCGTGATTTCAGGAAGAATATCAGGTGTAAAGCTCATCACGGGCGACTCCGATACGTCACAAATGGTCCCAGCGTGATGATTCGCCATCTTGTTGAGAGGAATGACTTTCTGGGTGTCAAGACGCATGGTCATAAAGGTACTGGTGATGAGTTGCGCCAAGACCTCGCTTAGGTTGACAGTCTCAGGCTGATCGTCTTCGACGTCCACAAAGAGAAGTCCATGGCTGAAGTCCCCGGCTATCTTCTGCAGGTGCGCACGACCCAGTAATTGACCATCAGTGGTCTCTATCACCCAGCTCGTGACGTCATTTAAACCGGGTTCTCCTGGTTTACGGCGCCTCGCGGAGGGAGCAAAACGAGATATGCCAGATTCATAAAGATGGCTTTTTTTGGCAAAAAAATCATTGTGTTGGGTATCCCATGTCTCGCGGTGAAGGCATTTCCAGCCCGATCCAGTTAATGACAGGGCGCTCGTAGGTGCTATACTGGAAGAGGTTGTCCGACTAAAGTCACGACGTTGCATAGGATTCCTCAAAAAGTTGAGTGTCCGTGCAATAATAACACGGTCACCTTGGAGGTAGCTCATGTTTGGAAGCGATAAAAATAATGGCAGTACTCAAAAGCGTCCCGTTGCGACAAAAGACGGTGGCGTAACGATTCTTACGGCTGGTTGTCACTTTTCCGGAAAGCTCTATTGCAAGGGAGCGACAAGAATTGGGGGCACCATTGAGGGCGAAGTTATCGCTGAGGGGCTATTGATCGTTGAAGAGGACGCTGTTATCAATGCCTCGGTTAAAGCGGAGGAGATTGTGATCCACGGACGTGTAGAAGGCACTATCAGTGTTCAGCGTCAGATTGAGATGTGTTCGACTGCCGATGTGCAGGCCGATGTGGCAACACCTAATCTTATTGTCCATGAGGGCGCGCTGTTCAATGGCCGCACGTCAATGAAGCGGGCCGCCGTAACTGGTGAAGCAGGCACACGTGGCGGTAAGCACGCGAAAGACCACAAGAACAGACAAACAGAGGTGCCGTCAATTGATCCGGTATCAGATCAAACGACAGGGATCGCCGCGAGAACTCCTGATATCTCGTTTGCTTAATCAGGCGGAATGCCGATAAACGGGCTTATATGCCGCCACGTGTAGACACAGAACATCTTAGACCGGATCCAGAATCGTGGGATCCGGTCTATTTTTTGGCGCCGCGCAAACCAAGCGCGGTCGCGGTGATTATTTTTGAAAGTGACCTAGACGGTCCCCATGTGCTTCTCACGCGCCGCAGCACGAGACTTACCTCTCACAAAGGGCAAATCGGATTTCCGGGTGGGCGTCTTGAGGCTGGTGACCAGAGACCAAGAGACACGGCGTTGCGTGAGGCGGCCGAGGAAGTAGGCCTCGATCCAGCCCGTGTCAAAGTAATAGGTGGCGTGGATCCAATTCCTGCCCTTGATGGGTCTCTCGTCTATCCGGTGGTGGGGGTTACGGACGCTGTCATCGAGGATCTGACTATTAATCCGGCTGAGGTCGCCGGAATATATATGATTCCCCTGGAAAAGCTAATGAAGGGCAACAGAAAACGCTTTAGTTTTAATTTGTTCGGTTGCTGGCGGCATAGTTTTTTGTATGATTGCGGGGCTATTTCAGTCTGGGGTCTCTCAGCTGAGATACTGGCGAAAGCTGATTTACGCGCCGCCAATTAATACGAACAACTGGAGTTAATTATGCGTTTTATTTTTGCCGCCATTGGATTTTTATTTCTGTCCACAGCCTGCACCCAGGAGACGCAAAACAAACTCTCGCGTTCCATCCAAAACTGGACCGGAACAAACGGTGTTGTTGATGTGATCGATAACGGTAAGGTCATGTACCGCTGGATTCAGGTAGATAAATTGTCTACGGCCGTATCGACTGAAGGCCCCAAAGAGGCCAGAGCCTACCGCTTCGGGTACGGCGTCATGGATCTCAACCAGAACTTCATCGTCGATGAGGGCGAGAAGAAGGTTTATTTTGAGGTTGGCGATTTTACGACATACGTGTTTTACGAGAGCCCTTTTCCGGCGAAGTAAGTCAAATTAGCCTCAAGGCTGGTTGGACATTCACTGATCGCGCCGCGTTGGCGGCTCCTTAAAGACGACGACCTTGAAACAGCGCGGCAAATACCGGACGTAGGACCGAGAACACCTTGTAGTCATCATCGTCATTAATTAATGTCATTTGGTTCATGAGCGCGGGCTCATTTATAAATTTAAGTTTTATTTCGCTTCCGGTTGCCTGAACTAACACAAGTTGTAAAAGGTCCAGGCCTGGGTCTATTACGCGCTCTCCGGTAGTGCTCACGCATTCAGCCGATGCCGCGGCTTTGATGGCAAAAAGATAAAGCCCCGGTATGACAGTTGTTGTGTATGTCCAACGCGGCGCGGCCAGGTGAACCTGGGACAGTTTATACCCCTTGTTTTCACTGGTTTCAAATGTGCTCCCCCAACATGATTTCCCAGCTAGCTTGTTGGCTCCAGCGCCTTCCTTGTCACCGATATTTTTGATTCCATTGAGCAGAGATTCCGTGATGTCATATGTCGTTTCAGAGTCAGAAATGTAAAGTCGGGTATCGAATTTCACCTTCGTATTATTTGAAAGTTCAATCGCGGTCAAAACCGGAAAGCTTTTAAGACCTGAGATATCGTCACCAATTACGGTCAATGTAGGATCGAAGCGATCCGTAATAATATTATGCCCTAACAGCGCCTGAACCTTTACACCGAGCAGGTCGAGAAATTCGTGAGAATGATTGCCATGATGATGTCCGAGTTCATGAATCAACAGGGGAACACACTCGAGTATGGTCATGGCGGCCCATTGTCCGTCCCGAAGTGTATAAATGAGGTCCCGGTTAATGAAAATAGTATCGCCAACACTTGATCCTGTTTTGGCGACTCTTACGGCTCCATCCAACTGGAAAAATCCAGGATGAGCTGACTCTGAGTCAAAGGTGAAAAGCGTTGGTCCGGCCAATTCTTCTGGCAGAGTTGAGAGGATCTCCTCTAGCAGAGCCTTTTCCTCGGGAGAGAATTTTTTTGCGGGATCGGCCAGGGCCAGTGAGATAAAATCACCCAATTGGCTCGCGGCGAGACTTAAATTTTTCTCAGCGGTGCCCCCCCCATTTCTAATATGATCCGCCCGTGATGCTGATGGGTACGCTGCCAATACCGCAAGTAGAAAACAGGTAATAATGTTTTGAACGCTCAATTGAAAAAATCTAATGCTCATGGGTTTTTTCCTTCCTTTACGTCTGAAATCGGATACATCTGAATGGCGACTGAATAGACCCGGTCTGGGTGGCCGGACTCAAGAAGCCGGCCAATTTTACGGCGAAATTCCTCGATCAGAACCTTTGCCTGAGGCAGCATTTTCCTATCCGCAGGAATTGTGACGACGGAGAAATCACGCTCGTCGATAGGTGTCGCATCCAGAGTTTTTTCAGCAAGATTGAGATGCTGTCTAAAATAGTCCCGGCGAACTCTTGATGGGACGTCGATATCAGATATTAACGCGCGGGTAGTTCTGCGAAGTGAACCGTTTTGGTTATGCGCGAGGCCTAGGCGAATGAGCGCGTTCAGGGCCTCTTGCGCGACTGATTCGGGCAAACTAAGTCTATCGGCGATGTAACTTGCCTCACAAGGGCACCCAAGTTTGGCCAAATTGAGTATCGCAAGGTAGTGCCATTCACTGATGGCCGCTATGAGGTCATCGTTAACACTTCGAAATTCGTGGTTTTCCGACGTTGGGTCTGATTTAAACCCAGACATGTTCAGTAAACGATTCACCGTCGCGGGCTTCCACTGAAGGCGGTCAGAAATTTTAAGAAGGTTAGTTTTTGAAATCAGGCGTTTGCCAGCCATCGCCTCGGATAGTGAGCCCGAGCTTATGCCGAGGTCCCTAGCGTACGCCCTTAAGGAGTAGCGACTATTATGATCCTTACGCTTAAGATACTCGTCTTGGAGCATCTCTCTAAGCTGTTGGTCACGGTAGTTGGGGTCAAGCATCTAACACCATTTCAGATATTTATTTTAATAATATTAAGCTGAGAATTATATCAATATATTATAATTCTAATAAAGTCAATAAAGCACCCGGGCGCTTTTAACGCCCGGGTGCTTTATTTAAGCTTTAAATTTAAGTGAGTTATCTAGGGTCTGAGTAACTGCATGATTCTACTGGGCCTTGGGGTGATCCGTCAGAGGCGAATAAGATCGTCTCACCTTTTATAAAGGTGAGGGCAACTATCGATGCCGAACGGCTGGGCTGGATACTGACCTCCCAGTGGCACTTCTCAGCGATATCATTAGTAAATTCGATACGCTCAATTTTTACGACGTCATTGATTCCGTACCTCAACACAGCTTCCGCCGCTTCAAAGGAGCAACCATTCAAGGTGCATTGGTAGGTAGGGTTTTGATAAACCTTTTCAAGCATATCAGCGGTTTTCAGTGGCAGCGCAAACGCGCTAGTTGAGATGAGAGTTGCGATCAGTGTCAGGGTTGTCTTTTTCATTGTAGGTATCCTTTTTTTTGTGAGTTTAAAAATTTGTGCCGGTGGGCCCTACCGACGAACCAATGTATACAGCGCTTAATATTTGAGCACAAGCCCCCCAAGCCTGTTAGTGTTCCGACCTACGGCGGAGCACTGCGACTACGGGTATCTGGACGATAGTCGTTGGAAATTCTGCAGGTCTATTGAGGTACAAAAGAATATTTTAGTGGGATTGGCCACGATTCGATATAATGTCGAGGCAGTGCGGGAGTGATAAATGTTGGATATTCAGAACAAAATTAAGTCAGCCGTTAATTTGTTGGTGGATGCGAGTCATCCTGCCAAGATTATTTTATTTGGCTCTCAGGCTCGTCACGAAGCTACTGAAGATAGTGATATTGACCTAATGGTGGTCGTCGATGAGCTTAAAGATAAAGAGTCAGAGACGTTGGCGCTCTATAGGGCTCTTTGGAAAGAGAAAATCTATGCCGATGTGGTCTTGGTTTCGCAGGAGCATTTTGACTATTGGAAGGATACTGCCAACCATATCTGCAATGAGGCTGCCTTAGACGGACGAGTGCTTTATGAAAAAGCAGCTTCGTGAGAATGCTCAGCGGTACCTGCGAAAGGCTGCTGACGACGAAAAGTCTGACATTCGTGTCGGAAAAGTTCATGATTTGCGGCGATTAATCGATGACTGCGCGAACTCAGGAAATGCAATTCCACCGTCCTTTCAGCAATTGCGGACTTGGGCGGAAGAGCGAATAAAATTGGGTTAGGCCCTGAAAATTCAAAAAACGGCCGACGACAATTGTGAAACCTCTGGATGAATTAGTGGATGCGTCCTAAAATCCCGAACACTTATGTATTCTTACAGTCATCAACAATAAGCCGGAGGGCATTCATTTGTCTCAAATTCGCAAAGGCAGTGGCATTCAAATTAGCACCTCGTTAGCGGCATTGGGAGTTGTTTTTGGCGACATTGGCACCAGTCCATTGTATGCCATGCGCGAGTGTTTTACGGGAAGTCACGGGGTCTCGTTAACCGCGGCTAATATTTTTGGAGTTTTGTCACTTATTTTGTGGTCTCTAATATTTATTGTATCGGTGAAATATCTGGCGTTCGTCATGCGAGCCGACAATAAGGGTGAGGGCGGCATATTAGCCTTAATGGCCCTGCTCATGCCAAAGGATGACGGAAAAGTTAGGAAGTATATTCAGCCAGTGATTGCTATGGGACTTGCCGGTGCTGTGCTTCTGTATGGTGACGGAATCATCACGCCGGCAATCACAGTAATGGGTGCTGTTGAGGGATTGAAGGTAGTAACCCCACTTTTTGAGCCGTATGTTATGCTTATTTCACTGATGATCATAGTGAGCTTGTTTTTTATTCAAAGCAAGGGCACGGCCACGATCGGCAAGGTTTTCGGCCCAGTTATTCTCCTGTGGTTTATAGTTTTGGCCGTGATGGGTGTTTACGGAATTTCTATGAATACCGGTATTGTTGCCGCATTGAATCCGGTTCACGGAGTTTCCTTTTTAGTTGCCAATAAGTTTCAGGGTTTTGTTGTTCTGGGTAGTATTTTCCTTGTCGTGACTGGGGGAGAAGCCCTCTATGCCGATATGGGGCACTTTGGCCTTAAACCTATTCAGATCGGTTGGTTTTTTGTGGCGCTTCCTTCATTGCTGCTGCACTACTTTGGACAAGGGGCACTACTCTTAACGACACCCGAAGCGATTGAAAATCCGTTTTACGCATTGGCACCGGCCCAGCTGATATATCCTCTGGTCGCGCTTTCCACTGCAGCCGCCGTTATTGCGTCTCAGGCATTGATTACTGGAGCCTTTTCCTTGACGCAGCAGGCGGTCCATCTAGGATTTTTGCCACGAATTAAGATCAAGCACACGTCAGCCGACGAACGAGGACAAATCTATATCCCGCTTGCCAATTGGGCGCTTATGATTGGTACAGTTCTTGTTGTGGTCATGTTCAAAAGTTCCAGCGCTCTTGCCGCTGCATACGGGATTGCCGTGACTGGCACGATGGCCATCACGACAATTCTCACTTGTCTTGTGGCCTACCGACTTTGGAATTGGAACATTGCGGGGGTAGTGACTACCGCAGTTGTGCTGTTAACCATCGATTTGGCGTTTCTAGGCGCGAATGCACTCAAAATTATTCATGGTGGATGGTTTCCGTTGCTATTGGGATTGGCGCTATTCGTTGTCATGACCACCTGGAAGAGGGGGCGGCAAATATTGGCCACACGCCTGCTATCCGTAATGAAGCCATTTGACCGATTTGTCGCGGAGACGGTTCCTTTAGTAAAGTTTCGCGTGCCTGGAGTCGCGGTTTTGTTGACGGGGCGAACAGACGGGACGCCACCAGCACTAGCGCATAATTTAAAAATGAATAAAATTATTCACGAGAAAGTAATTTTGCTAACTGTGGTTACAAGGGACGTTGCCCATTGTGACGTGGCTGGCGAGCTAACAATAGAGCTGGTTGGACCAGATTTCTACAGGGTGATTGCCCGGTACGGTTTTATGGACGAACCAAATGTTCCTGATATTATCAGATTATGCCAACAAAATGGCGTCCCCGTAGATCCCGCCTCCGCTATCTATATTCTCGGACGAGAAACCCTCGTCGCCACGGATGATCCAGGGATGGCTCTGTGGCGCGAACATCTTTTCGCTTTTATGACCAGAAATGCCCAGAGTGCAATGACATACTTTTCGTTGCCAGAAAAGCAGGTCATCGAGATTGGCGTTCAAATTAGAATCTAAGGCAGGTGAAGCTACTATTTCAAATTTACAAACGGCACGGAGCTACCCATCATATACTGTGGTAGCTTTCCATCCCATTTTTGTACGGCCTCGTAGTCAACGAGCCCTTTGTTGGCCTGCAGAGCTTGTGAGCGAATTCTCATTGACTTAGCTTCTGCTTCGGCTGCAATTACTTTTTGTTTTGCTTGCTCCTCGACTTCGACAGTTTTATTTTTTGATTCCGAAGCCTTTTGTACAGCGATTACTTTGGCCTCAACGGCTTTTTCGTAGCCATCATCAAAATCAAGATTGGTGAAATCAATTCGTGTCACGACAATATCTCGAGTCTTAAGGCTGTCGACGAGCTGCTTAAAGACGGCGAGTTTTGCTTCTTCGCGTTTACCGACTAGATCATCAGCAATATACTTGCCAACAACGTCTTTAATGGAGCCCAAAGTTGCTGGCATGACCATTTTTTTATCCCAATCCCAGCCAAACTGCCGGTAAATTTCGTTTACTTTTGTAGGGTCCGGATAGTAAGTCATCGCAAACGTAATGTTTACATTTTGGGTGTCACGCGTAAACGCCGGTGTGGTGTGTTCCAGTTTTTGTTCGCGCACCTCAAATTCAACGATGGCCGATGTGAAGGGATTATAAAAATGAAGTCCTTCCGGTAATGGATCTCCTACAACTTTCCCAAATTCTGTTTGAATCCCCCGAAATCCAGTGTTTACTTGTTTAAAACCACAGCTCACAAAAAAAATTGAAACGGCTACAGTCATTAGGGTTACGAAGTGCATAGTGATGGGTTTCTCCAGTTATGGTAAATCGATGTGATCAGAAGCGGAGTGTACGCCAATCAATCTTTACCGCAACCCGTTTGGGTGGGCGATCACGGCAGCGCTGTGATTATCGAAAAGCTGATGAAAATTTTGCGCCGATAAAGCTCAGAAGGTAATCCTGTGCATTTTGCGGCGTTACTCGCATACAAAAATCGATTGATTTACGGCGCTCAGTGACGCGCGGATATTATTACCGCTATCGAGCGCGGGGCTAAAACTCCAATTGAGATCAGTCGCATGTGTGGCGCTAGTTATGAGCCGTGCCACCGCGTCCTCTCAGAGCTAAAAGACGCCGGCATCCTGGAAGGTCTGGTAAAGCGCGTTCGTCGGGCAATTTAACCAGCCTCCTTGAGCCGCGTGTGCCGCGAGAAAACTACGAGCTTGCACAAAAATAAGTCGTTACATTTACGTCGCATGTAGCGATCAAATAATAGGCAACGGATCCGTTGGACTAAATAAGCTGGGAAAACAAAGATTCATAGTCGCAGACGTGGACGTTTTCTTCTTTATAGTACCGATGGTAGGGCCCGGTTGAAACAAGTTGAATATTGTGAGGAGTGTCTACTATATGACGGAAGATCAAACTCCGACCCAGGACTCAAATCAACATAGCAACTATCTCCTGTGTTGAGAAAACGTTGTGATATCGACGCTATGGATGAGAGCATACCGGCCTGGACAAAATAAAAATTGTTGTTCGACTATATTGTTGAGCAGATATGACACGTGACTTATGGTTGGAGTTGCTGACTTTTTATACCTGGAGAGGTTTATGTTCGTAAAAGCAAAACAGACCGGCAAACAAAAGGTTACATATTGGGACGAAGATGGTTCGGCTGTGACACATGTTGGGGGCAATTGGACTTGGAGGAATCAAAATCCCAGAAACATCGGTGGCGGTGCCTGGGCTAGTAGACATGGAGCAATCGGTAAAGCTGGTAGATTTGCAGTCTTCCCTGACTATGAAACTGGCAGAGCAGCTATCTTTGATTTACTGCAAGGACCTAACTTTAAAAATGAAACTATATGGGATGCTATAGCTCGTTATGCGCCAACGGAGGATCACAATGATGTTAAACGATATCGTGGTTTCGTTGGCAAAGTCACGGGTCTAGATCCCCTCTGACAAGAAAAATAAAAGACCTAAAGAAAGAAGAACTAGAAACACTGGTCAATGCTATTGAGCGTTTTGAAGGCAAATTCAAACCAGGAAAGATAATCAAAACTCAAAAAAAGAATAAAATCTCAAGAATTCGGAAAGATAAAAAGGGGATTATAATCAGTTATTATATTGAAGGCCTAGGTTGGCTAAGTAAAGGTCGTGCAATTCAGCTAACAAAAGCAGGAAAAATCGATGCTGTCGTAGCACACTCAAGCACCGGAATCTCTTACCTCCGAACTCGCCCAGATCGTATGTTGGAAAATAATTTGGGAGACATGGCATGAAAAATATTTTTTCTTCGTGGATAGTAGTGCCGCTTTTAATTTTGATTTTTTTCGTTGATGATTCGATTTCATGGGGCAGCAGCAATGATTTTATCGTCCATCAAAAAATTTCCCTCACTCAGAAAAGCGATGGTTTCGATGGCGTATTGGAGATTTTACGCGATAGTAGAGTGACTGATTCCGATATTAAATTAATGCAAATGCATGATCCTGATTTAGATCTAAGTAAAAAATCAAAATTCAAATCGACGCCTTTAAAATCCGCTGTTGTAAGATTAGCATCAAGAAATGGGCAGGTGATCCAGTCCTTAAATTTAGAAAATCCTTATGCCAGTTTGGAATCTATAACCACCGTAGAACCTGGCAAAAGAACTCTATTGCTGACGGAAGATTTCGGAATAGGAATGGGCTCGTACAGCGGTCCAATCACTCGCATACTTGCTATAACGTCTCGATCAATAAAGTGGGCCACGGCAAAGAATCAAAAGACCGGAGAGGAAATTCAGATCTCTCTGATGAGAAGTCTAAAAACAGCATGGAATTTTGCTCCGAGTGTAAATGGAAGTGGAAAAGATATTCTCAAGGTTAGTTGCAGGCCTGACGAGGCTGTGACGAAATTTATCACCACGTTTTCGAGATATCATCGTGATAAACATGGGTGGACGTTCGCAACACGAACGGAGAATCTTATGTGGGAGGCCGACGATAGTGATCAGGGTTTAGGATATTCGTTGCCGGAATTCAAAATGTTCCCCTGACTGAATCACCACTGCAACACCGAGTCAGATTTTCTTCTACATTGAATTGGTGCTCAGCTAGCTTTTGTGCCAAAAGTTGAGACTTCTACCTGACGGCCACTTTTCTTGGCTTGCTTTACGATATTCTCTAAACGCTCTGCGACATCATCAGCGATCCAGTCCTCACCGCATTGACTACAGACAATCGCAGGAACATCACGAATGACGACAATACCGCTGCCAAATTCCGCCGTGAACGTCGTCATCCCATTTTTCCGTTTGCCGCCACAGATCGCACATTTAGCTTTTAAATTTTGGCTCATCGTTTTTTCCTATCGCGAAAATCTGGTCCAAACAGTTTGCTTTGTGGCTCGTACACAGTAATCACAAAAGCCGTGCCGGTGTTTAATGCAACTACAACATGCAATGGGCGCTTGCTCACAAAGCCAAGAATGAGTGCACTCGGAAATGGTTTGTCGTCATCGTACTCTTCAATAATCTCGCCCTTTTTGCACGTTAAGATTGATTGTAGGTGAACGCTTTATAACGGAATGTATGGCTTGAGCGCCATGATAACTCAATGGTTTTATTTCTATAATTGAATGATCAGTAACTCAAGCTGGTTTTCCCGTTTTCCCGGTGGGTGTTCGCAGGAAAATCAACGCGTCCTCTCAGAGTTAAAAGACGCCGGCATCCTGGAAGGTCTGGGAAAGCGCGTTCGTCGGGCCATTTAGCCAGCCTCCTTGAGCTGCCTGTGCCTCGAAAAGACTACGAATTCGCACAAAAATAAGTCGTTACATTTACGTCGCATGTAGCGTTCAAATAATGGGCGGTAGCTTCGAAGATTTTGCGAAACGTTGACTGATCCCAATTGAAGTAGTTTTCCTGATGCTGGCGTAAACTTTTGGCAGGCGTTGTTTTACCCACCTGACGGGGGCCGGAGACAAATGCCATCTTACCCGAGTCAAATGGGTCGTCTACAATTGACTGATATATCTAGATTTTTAGAATAATTCACCTCACTGATAATTAGCCGCGGCTAGTTATCAGTTCACTAAATTTTCAAAAACCTATCAATTATTGCTTTAAGTTTTTGAGCGCCTTATCGACGATCTGATAGTGGGCCTGCCAGGGAATATCATGGCCGCCACCTTCAAACTCGTCGATAAATACCTTTGACTGCGCGGTGCGAAGCTGGTCATTGAAAGCTTCTGCTTGATTGGCGGGTGCTACGTCGTCAGCCTTGGCGTGATAGATCGCCACTAACTTCGGAATTCCCGCAGCGTCCCAGGCGATGGAGCGTTTTTCCAGAGCTGAGTCACCTTCAGAGATTTTTTGTTTTTGGATGGCCGCGCGAATGGCGTCGCTTTTTGTGGAGCGTTCCGTGATCTCAAGATCATAGAAACCATTGCCGAGCAAAAGCCATTTCAGGTTTGGGTGGGACTTGGCGCTAAATGACGCGGCAATGACTCCGGTATCAAAACCCCAAAACCCTGCGACCGGGTCAATGCCAACGGCCATCTTGATGCCTGCTAGACTCGCGGCCACAGATTGGGGGCCAGCCATATCGTCATTTCCTGTTGAGCCAGCAAATGAGGGACGATTTACGGCTACAACGTTAAAGCCATTTTTTAGCAGAACCTGCGCGGTCCAGTCAGAGCAGAACGCGTCGCCTTCTGTCGCTTTGTCAGAGCCATGGAAGTAGGCCACAAAAGGCACGCCTGGTTTTAAGACGCAGCGAGCCCAGCGAGCTTTATAGGACACGTTATTAAATTTGTAGTCAGCCATGCCGCCTGAGAATTTTGCTGGAATGGTTTTAAACTTAAAATCTTTGGCCGCGACAGGGTCAACAGTTGACGACGATGTGTCATTGATTTTTGGGGTTGAGGCACAGCTTAGGATTATTTGGCTTAATACCGCGAGCGAGATTGCCGGAAACAATTTCATATTTAGATCTTCC
>CANILH010000025.1 GCA_947468665.1 Oligoflexales bacterium
ATGTCAAAACCATTGAGGGCTATAACTTCAATTATCTGCGGACTCATTAATCCGGGGGTGAGGTGTGTAAAAACGTGATCGTGAAGGGGATTTTAATTTTGAACTTAAAATCTCTGATATTTAAATTAATTAACGCACTCCTTTGTTTGGTTTTTTAAACTGGCTGCAGTTACCAATCATTTCACTATTCCGCGACAGACCCTGTCCGGATTGATCCTCTGGATAAGCAAAAACAAGGGCGCGAATTTTACGGACTAGGCAAAGGTTTTGTGTGGAGCGGCTGTAGTGCCGTAAACCAGCAGGCTATCGACGATCTTTTGCGTCAAGCGCAAGGGGCGGGTTATGATGCCGTTTCAGACTTATTTTGGTACGATTATCAACACGGAAGCTGGGTTAAAGAGCCAACGTGTTTAACGGAATTGGGTTGGCTCGCGGGTCTGATTTATACTTTTTGGATGCCGGGCGCGACGAAGGTGCAAGTTAAAGCAACCGCTATTATGAAGGGTGCCTACTCTGATCTTAACGATATTTTTCATTCTAAGACGGTTGGCTCGGAATTGAATAATAGTGAAAAAATCCGGCAAACTCATATGCCAAAACTCGCGGTAGCTCAGGTCCTGGAGGCTGGGATGGTTGTTGGAGTTGGATTGCGAGTAGGTCACTTCGTGGATCATGACACCCGGTGGACAGCTACCTTGAAGCTGGAGACTATTTTTCATGATCCGCCTGACAGATATTGCAATCGAAGAAGGGTCCAGGGTTGGGCAACGCTAGCGGTTCGGCGTGAGACATTTATTGGAAATAGTTTTTACTATGGTCTTGGGCCTGCCATTCAGCAGCAAGATTGGGCATACAATAGTTGCGAAGGTTTAGACAATTCCCCTGATGTATCGACCCATCAGCCCGCGGTGAAAAAGCGGCTTCGGCAATATGGATTAATTGGGGTTGATGCTGGCATTGGAAATGAGTGGCGTAGTCCTTTTGGATTATTTGGCGGTTGTGAGTGGCTAGGTGGATTTTTAGGGATTAAAGTTTGGCAGCGAGGTGATGAATTTATATCCGGTGACAACTATCCGTACCGATTCATTCCACGCGTGGTTACCTGCCACTTAGGCTATGAATTCTAGAAAAGGCGCTACCTTCGGTCGAGATAACCTTGACCAGACCATGCTTATCGGAGAAAATCAGACGCACGGCTTTTAAATCAACAGTGAGGCGTCTCCATGCTTTTTCGCATATCTATCGTGATGGTTGTCGCCATGAATTTGTTCTTGTCCGGATGTCGGTCAACCGGCGGATCCTCAGACGATAGGTCCATTGATAACTCGCGAAGCGTCGTTCATCGTGCCGACGGAAATTTTGACGTCACATGCTCTGACGGATCCAAAGAGATCGCTACAAAGTCGGATGTTACCAATGACCAGGTTTGCATTGGGAACCGGTTGACCAGTTGCTGGAGTTCTTGTGGTCGGGCTGGTGTTGGTTTTAACGATTGTGTGGAGCGGTGTGATGTAAACTCTGAGCCCGCGGTGGATCTTTGCTGGGACGGCTGCAAGTCGGCCGGTTTTGATTTTAACGTCTGCCAGGGTAAATGCGGGAAAACATCAGTTGCCCGAGGTACGTCATCCTGCTGGACGAATTGTAGCACCGCCGGTTTTGACTTCAATTCGTGTGCCGGCAAATGCGGTGGCGGTTCTGACTCAGGCGCGAAAATCTGCTGGAAGCGATGTGAAGCTGCCGGCTTTACATTTAAGGCCTGCGACGAGAAATGCGGAATTGAGGCGTCAGCGGGCGCGACCGCCTGCTGGGCATGGTGTCAGCGCACGGGGCTAAACTTCGAGTCCTGTCGTTCTGATTGTGAGACGTCCTCGCCTTAATGGGAGGCTAGCATTAAAAGAAATAAAATAACTCCAACCGCCGCCAGTGACTTTTTCTCGTCCACAAAAGCCGCGGAGATACTTGGCGGCACAGGGAAATCATCGGCGATCGGGGCCTTGAGCGGGATCCAGGCCGGAACCCGGTCCATGTAGCGCTGATATTCCTCGCCAAATTTTGCGAGAAGAGAGTTCTCCTCGTATTTTGTGATGCAGTGATACTGGAACAAAAAGAGTAGCAGCAGAGGTAGTCCGAGCCAGATGATGCCTGCGTAAAAAATCACGCCAAAGGTAATCACCATATTGGCCATGTAAAGCGGATTACGGATGATAGCGAATGGGCCGGTGGAGACCAGATAGTCTGAGCCAACGGAGTCCTTGGATTCATCTCCCATAAACGCCACCGTATAAACTCTCGCGATAGTTCCCAGGACTATCATCAGGGTTCCGACGGTTGCCGAGCGGGCAGTGGGGTTGGCGAACAGAAGGAGAACTACCAGCGCAGGTACGGACGTGTAATCGCGCCAGAGGAAGAGTTTCTCGCCAAGCTCAATCAGCGACATATTGCCGACGCGTTGGTTGCTGTCATCGTGGCTGGCGTGGTGAGAAGGTAAGTTTTCGTCGTTCATAGGGTTCCCGGGTTAAAGCTCTGAATACTAACTCATGTGGCGCGCGAATACAGTAGGTTCTGTCTTTGCGATCTGGTCGAGGCGGACATCGGATTCGTCGCTCTCAATCCAGGCTGTTGTCGTGTTGAGGCGCGTGAGTGACAGATCAAGCTCGCTTGCGAAGGTTTGGTTGAACAGTTGCAAAATCCGCTCACAAACGGTTTTGGAGCCGCTATAGACGTAAAGCTCATTCTCGCCATCCCGCCAAAGCACATCAGTAAACTGTATCTGGGGTAAGGTGCGCCTCAGCAAATCACTGGCGATGTCCTCTTTGAGTTTTTGGCGGTCAGCGCGGCCGAGGTTCTTGCCTGTGGATTTGACGTGGTCTGATAGTTTTTGCTTATAGAGCATCTGAAGCAGGCTCATGGGGACCTTGCGGCGCTCATAGCGTGCGCGGAGCGCGATGCCGCCCGTGATCTGGCAGTCGGAGATATCCCAATGTGAGTCTTCTCCCATGACCTCCGGATCCTGAGGGGTAAGTGGGCGAACCCATCCTATAAGCTCGGCTTTGGGCGATCCGTCGATTTTGAGAACGGGCGCTTTAAAGTTGTCCAGGAGTTCGCTCAGTATAGCGATCGTTGGTTTTTTCCCCCGGCCCATGATCCGAAAACGATTGAATGCGACGGTGCCGCTATAAATTCCCATATAAATTCCATGTGTTACATCGCTTGCGCGAGAGTTTTGTAATCTTAAATCCTGCCCATCAGGGTACGAGCCGACCTCGCTGGGGTCAAGGGGGGATTTGGATTATTCAAAAAATGGGGGCATTTCCTCAGCCCGCCTGAGAGTGCTGATAAGTTCCAGTAAAGACTTGCGTGTTCCGGCCGAAGATTATCATGAGGGCATTGATTCGAGTGCAATATTTAATCAAGAAGGGTAGGCCTCCATGACCAAAAAGCCTCAGACTGACTATGAGACCTACCGCGAAATTATGAGTGACCTCTTAAAGCCCATCGTTGCCGATGATCTTGATGCCGATACCCTGAAGCGACTCTACGAAAGTAAACTCGTCTACCTCGAAAATTTACGGGTTAAATGTTTCCGCGACATGAACAGCGGAAAAGTCACTCATTACACCCAGGATGACTACCGCATTATTGTTGAGGCATCTGTGCAGACGCGTAAGCACCTGCGTGGCGTTGTGCTGAACGCTATCAACGCGCGTCTGGGAAATATCCGGTCTGCCTGATCCAATCGCGAGCGAACTCATCGCCAGGGTAATACCCTCTGATATGTGTGAGATTTATACTCCCTTGTGGTACAATCAAAGCGATAGGTTTTTGATGTCACGGGGGTTTTTATGGTCTGTCGAATTCTGGTAGCTGACGACAGTTCAACCATTCAAAAAGTCATTCGGATTGGCTTAGCGTCAATACCGACCAACATCAAATCCGTTGGCTCCTATGTCGAGGCGGCAAAAGCGGCCAGTCCGGATCAATTTGATTTAATCATCGCCGACGCCGGTCTGCCCGGCGTTTCCACCGCCAGCGACTTCGTGAAGCTCCTTGAACGCGCTGGGAATATTCCTATGATTCTTCTCATGGGTAGCTATGACGCCGTTCGCGAGTCGGATCTGAGGGCCGCGGGCATTGAGCACATCATCAAAAAACCATTTCCACCCGGTGAACTGCCACAGCTGGTGCAGCAGTTGGCGGGGGATTCATTCCAGGTCGCTCCTGCTTCCGCGCCGCATCCTGCAGTAACGCCGCCCGCCGCACCAATCCGCGAACGCGTGGACCAGCAATCCGCTCCTGTCTCGTTTTCGCTGACTGACGACGCGGCCCCAGTGGTGGTACCGCATTCGCAGTCTTCACCGCGGCAGTCTATTCCTTGGGCCGCCCCGTCATTTTTGGCTGAGCCAGACGATTTATCGATGGCCGGAATTCCACCCATTCCTGAGGTAGAGCCAACTCGCAGAGGCCGCCCGGCCTACGATTTAGCCAAGTCAGATGAAAGCCTCCCTCGGCCTGCGTACGCCCCCGCGACGTCTTTGCCACAACCTCCGGTAGCCTCATCTCCCAGGCAGGCTGGACTTGATACCGTCAGCGGAATGTCCGCCGCGGTTGAGGCGTTTGTAAGGAACGAGCTTCCGTCCCTGGTGGACCGGGCTGTAGAGCGGTACTGTGTCGACCATTTCAAGTCGGCAGCCCGTGAGGTGCTGACCGCGGAGTTGCGTCGCCTGGCCGAGGAAAAAGCCCGGTATCTGGTTGATCAATAGACCAGTCCAACAGAGCGGGCAATAATCCAGCGTAAACATCGATTCCCTAATAGATCCCGGCTTCATGTCTTGTTATAGTGCCACCGGAAACAACAACCGGGGGAGGCCTTACTGTGCATGAACTTCACGCGATTCAACTAGAGCCCGTTATTACCCGTGCCCTTGAGGAAGACTGGGGTTACGGTGACTGGACAACGGATTTGTGTGTTCCATCAGGTAAACAATCAAACGCTAAAATCATCACCCGTGAGGACATTATATTGTCGGGACTTGATGTGGCGCGCGCCGTGTTTCGCCGGGTGGATTCCACGCTTGAGGTTGTGTCCGCTCACAAAAACGGCTCCTCCCTGAAGGCTGGCGATGTTATCTTGGAAGTCTCTGGCAACGCGCGATCGATATTGAAGTCGGAGCGTGTGGCGCTGAATTTTCTCGGGCGGATGTGCGGAATAGCGACCGCCACAAAAGGTTTTGTTGACCAACTTTCCGGAACAAGATGTCAGTTACTTGATACCCGTAAAACAACTCCAGGCCTGCGTCTGATTGAGAAAACCGCAACCGTGACCGGTGGTGCGCGTAATCACCGGGTTGGTCTCTGTGATGGCGTCATCGTAAAAGAAAATCACATCCGGGCCGCCGGCGGTATCAAAGCCGCAGTATCAAGACTTCTTGAGGCTCTGCCGCCGACGTTGAAAATCGAGGTCGAGGTATCCAATCTGAATGAAGTTCAGGAGGCACTCGATGCTGGCGCCGATATTATTATGCTGGATAACATGAGTCTTTCCGAGATGGCTATGGCCGTTCGCACTGTTCAGGGACGCGCGAAACTCGAGGCATCTGGCGGCGTAAAAATCGATACAGTGCGCAAAATAGCCGAGACCGGCGTGGATTTTATCTCCACTGGTTCGACGATTCACTCCTCCCGCTGGTCAGATCTCTCTATGCTGTTTGACGTGTGAAGCGTCACCGATGAAAAACATCCCGATCACATGGTTGGACGAGTGTGACTCAACGTCCCGCGTCCTTAAGGAACGCGTCAAACACTCGGCACGCGAGCCCATGGCTCTTGCCGCTCACAGGCAAACCGCGGGCACCGGCCGACTCGGACGAAGCTGGCAAAGTATCCCGGGAAATCTTCATATAAGTATTTCGCTGCCCGCCGCTGAGATCAAAGAAAACTTGCGGGATATTTTACCGCTAGCCGTCGCCGTGATGGTGGGGCGCTGGACTGAGCGGTTCGCCCTGGTTCGGCCGTGCTTGAAGTGGCCCAATGACATCTTGGTTGATGGCCGCAAGGTCGCCGGAATCTTGTGCGAGGGGACGATTCAGGGCCGAGAATTTCTTGGCGCGGTCATTGGCATCGGCATCAATCTTAAAAAAGCCCCTGAACTGTCAGGGGCTGGGTCATCCGTGGAGGACGGTTATCCCGCTGGAGCACTCGCTGATCTGGTTGGGTGTGTGATTTTGCCTGAAGCCGCCGCAGAGAGTCTGGTTCGGATGTTCGCGGAAGAGTGGTCCCTACTGACCCGGGAAATGGTTTTCCAGACGTGGCAAACGATGGCAATCAGACCGGGGCATCATTGGGTCTCGACTGGTTCTGGGTCAGCAGTGTATTTTAGAGATGCGGGTCTCACAGATTTGGGACATTTGCGGCTTGAGACGCGGGCTGGTGGGTCATCATCCGGAGCAGGAGAGATTTTAGTGTCCTCAGTCAGTCATGAGTACAAATGGTCGGGACAGACGGGGTTGCCATTTCTGGTGGCAGATGTCGGTAATTCCCGCGTGAAAATCGGCATTACTGAGATGACGTCCACGGGCGGCATCCGGATCCGGGACGATATTCAGGATTTTTCGTTTCATGAAGTGCCGGGTGATTTTATCAAGGCCGCCATTGCCGGGGGAGCTTCGCCGGTTATACACGTCGTAAGTGTAAATCCAGCCGGTCTAAAGGCTTTTTCTGAGTCCACGGCCCGCTTTGGGGTGGATATTCGCGAGGTACAGAAATCCCCGGTCAGGGTCACAAAATCTAATTATGATCTGAGTCTTATCGGATCCGACAGGTTAGCCCTCCTGGAGGCCGCTCTTTACCTGCAAAGCCGTGGTCAGGCGCGCCTGCCTTTGATCTGTGTGTCTCTTGGTACGGCGACCACTATTGATCTCATTGCTACGGACGGAACCCACCTCGGTGGCTACATTGTCGCCGGAGTTCAGACGGCACTCGAAGCTCTGGCTAGCAAGGGCGCGATGCTCCCGAGGCTTGGTCTTGCGGAACTGGGCGTTGCCGGCGGCGAATGGCCGACGACAACCGAACAGGCCATGACCCAGGGAAGTATCGAGTCTACCGCCGCGTTTATAAAATCAGAGCGAGAGCGACTTGCCAGTTTTTGCGGGGGGTCCGCGGACGACGTGTCCGTGCTTCTAACAGGTGGGCTTTCAGGGCTCATCGCGGGATCCGTGGGTGACCAATCCGTAGTCCGGGATCCGGGGCTGGTTTTGCTTGGTTGCGCGATTCTCGCCGCTAATGGCCGCTGAAATCATCTAAAAGAATCGAGACGGGCATAAGAAATAAGAAAACGCCCCGAACCTTGCGGTTTGGGGCGTTTTCGTAACAATAGTTCTAAATCGTCCGCTTACTTAGTGGCAGCGGCTTTCAGCTTTCGCAAGGCCGTGGCGAACGAATGCCTTGTTGATCTCGCAAAGGTTTGGTGTTCCGTTGGAACGGTCGCCATCATCATCATCCAATGTCAGCATCGACTCATAGACATCAGACATTTTTGGCATGGAGTAGATGCCTTTAAAGAGCATCTTCGCGTAGAGGTCTTTTGCCTTGGCGTTGCCGAGTTTAGCCTTCAGCGCGGTATACATATCGTACCATGCGCCACCCACTATCTGACCATCCGCGTGAACCTCATCTTGAACATCGTCCGGGAACTTCTTGAGTACGCTCATATCACGAACTGGTTTGTGCTGAAGTGGCATGAAGTCAATTCCGACTTTAGAGTCATCAGTAAAGAGCAAGGCCATCGCGTCGCCGAAGCCTTCGGACATCGCGCCGTCCTCGATACCGCCTGTGTTCTCATCAAGGCCATGTCCCCACTCGTGGAACATGACATCGGCGATCACACCGGTATTAGCACAGGTCATGCCGCTCTCAGAGCCGGCTGTGAAGAAGTTAACGGACGATCCGTCCCAGAAGGCGTTGCAATGCTGCTCATGGTTGACGTTAACCTCGAGGGGCTGGTTGAACCAAGTTGGGGCGATGTATTTCTTTGCCATTGTGATGATGCGGTTCGCGTTCACATAAGCCATCGCCTGCGCCATGTCGTTGTTGTCCCAGAGTTTGGCGGTCGGTTTGATGTCAAACTTTAGGTCCCAGGAGCCGCCGGCTTTAGTTGCCGTAGCAGCCAGGTCGCTTCCTGCCTGGGTGTGAACCTTTGCAAACTGACCAGTGAGACCGACCATTTTCGGGGCGTTGAAATCATCCTGGCTTTGGAACTCGCCGCGCTCGTTGGAACGTGCAGAGGCGTTGGTTACAGCTGAGAATGGCAGTGGAGTCGGCGCAAGAGCCTCGCCGAAGTAACGTGGGTAAACAGTCGCAGTGGCCTTGCCGCTCATGTTGAAGTTCTTGGAGCGGAGCTCATAGAGAGAGCCATTGGTCGTATCAACCTGGACAACCCAGGCGTTATCGGCGCCCGCAACCACGTACTCGTCTACTTTAACGAGGCTGTAACCAGCACTGGTTGGTTTAACGCGCCACATGCTGCCGCGCGCGATATAGCCTTGGCTATTAAGAGCCTTAGCGGCGATATCACCGGTGTTTGTCACGCTTCCAAGGGCGACAACAGGAGCGACGACCGCCTCAGAGAAGGTCTCAGATTTAACACTGACCAGGTGACCATGCTTAAAGCGCATTGTGATTCCAGCGTCAGAGATACGGAGACCACTCCGGGACACCTGGAGATTGACGAATTGATTTTCGGCGTCAACGTGGGTTCCTTTGGGGTTTAAGCTGACATCCGCGGCGGACACGCCAAATACGTCAGGACGGCTGGCGACAAGGTCAAGGGCAGCTTTTTCAATGGATTGGGATGTGGGTGCCGCAACGGACACACCCATAAGGTCAAAGCCATTCATCTGGCGAACAGAGTTCGACTGCCGGTCAAGAGCGACATCGCCGCCCTCATCGGCAAATGCGCTAATGGCTGGGGTATAGAGATTAGGGCGAATAACCGTGGATTTTACCTTGAGGCCAGCTGGGGCATTTGTTGGGGCAATAAACGCATACGCGTTTGTCGCTAACAGACCCGCTAACATTCCAATCAACTTTTGGCTCTTCACGTGGCACCTCCATCATGGGTGTTCTATTTAATTCCCAATGTCACTCATTGACATTGTCCCGCCTTGGGACTTGCTCACTATGCGCTGACCGGCTGGCCAGTAGAAATATCAAATTTAAAGATTTTGTGAACCCAATAATCACTAGGGTTTGCGGGTTTTTTTTTTATTGGCTGCTTGGCCAATATGCAGATAGCCCAAAAATTTTATTTAAAATCATGAGGTTAACGTGTCAAGCGTGTTCTCGGGTGAAGTTATGCAGCTCAACTTGAGCCAAATTCGGCAATAATGGTCATATCATGCTAAAATATAAGCAGAAATTATCCAATCCCCTCCAGTAATGTGAGGCTTTTTATCATGAGCCGCCGTCCGCAAGAAATTTTTACGAGGCGTACATTCGGGATTTTCATAGCCCTGATTTTGGTGACGCTGATTCATGGATGCAGAGTCGCTCCTCCCCAACGGGCTAAGGTCTGGAGTGTGCGAACCGCGGACGCGTTCGCTCAATTAGTTAAAAATGGCCGTGGTGTCGCGACGATTTCAAACACTAATACGACCGTAAAAAGGTCTAATAGCAACAGTTTGGTGCTGGGCGGGCTTAAGGTCTTCGCCACACGCAGAGATCCGTCTGGCGCCGCGATTGTGTTCGCTCAGTTTGATTCCCGCGTAAGTCCCTCGGTTTCGGCCACGGCTCTTGAGACCTTCGCCAAGGACTTTATTCAGAAGGCATCGAGTGATTTGCGCGTGGATCCGCTCGAGCTGCGCGTTACTCCGATGTCTGCGGCTCTGGTGAATCAGCGAATTGTTTCTTTTACCCGGGAAATAAGCGGCTCTCCCGTTCGGGATAGTCGGTTGACATTAGTATTCAGTGACATTGGCGGGGCGTATCATCTGACGGAGATAAACAACCGTACATGGGGCTATTTGAAACCAGAGCCGCGCGTTGCCAGTGACAGGTTGACGGACGTGAAAATTGGTCAGGTGATCAGTGACAGCGCGGCAAAAATAACCGCGAGCGGAGACAGTTATAAGGTCGACGACCGCGCGAAGACAGCAATGCTTGTACCGACAACCTGGTATGACGTGACATCATCCGCGGGCGAGATCTTTACGCTGACGTTTACAGGCGGAAATGAGCCGCGACTTGTGGAGGCGTTCTCGCATCAGGTCGATGCCGCGCTTGAGGCAAGTGTGTACAAACGTAACTGGACGGGTGAGCGTCAGTTTAATCCCGTTTCCGATGCCCGCTTTAGCTCAAATTTAGGTCAGCAAAGTCTCGACACAAACGGAAGTATTCCCGCGGGAGTGACATCGGGACAAGTCACCTTGGTCTCCAAGTGGGCTCGGGTTCACAGTGAAAACGCATCGTCGGCGGCATACAATGTCGCGCAGGACGGCGGGCGGATTGTTGTGAAATCAGGCGGTGAGCGTGATGATGCGAATATAAATGTATATCTGGCTATTCACCGCATCCGTGATTATGTCATGCGTTTTTATAAACCGGGTGAGGTGCGGTATTTTGACCGTCAACTTGCGGTGACTACCAATATTCAGCGTACCTGTAACGCGTTTTATGTAAACACAACACTTAATTTTTTCCACAGGGGAACAAACGACAAAGGAAAGGCATGCGCCAACACCGCGTTGGTCAACGACGTGGTATATCACGAGTGGGGGCACGGCCTTGATGACTATACCGGCCCCGGCGCCGAGAATGGCGGCGGCATGACCGAGGCAGCCTTCAGTGAGGGAATTGGTGATGCGGTCGGTATGTTTTTTATTGGTGAGTCCGCGATGGCGCCGGGATTTTTCACGGATGATCCGTCAAAGCCTCTTCGCAACCTAGACAATAAAAAAGTTTACCAGCAAGGCGTAGACGATGAGATTCACCTCCAGGGAACTATTATCGGGGGTGCCTTTTGGGAGCTGCGCCGGCGCATGATTAATAAATATGGCGAGGCCGGTAAAAATAAAGCCGCGAATTTATTTTTCCGCCATTTGCTTGAGGTGGAGTCTTTCCAGGATTCCTATGAGATCGTTCAGCGCGTGGCAGATGAGGACAATAATCCCGCTACGAGGCACGCGGACTGGTGTATCGTTAATCACGCGTTCGCGGTCAAAGGGCTTGCCCCGATAGATTCTTGTACGGATGATTTCGCGACAAATAATCCAGTTAACCCTCCGCCTCCAAATCCAAATAATGGCGCCGCGCAGGTCTTTTTCGCGCTTGGAGACGCGGCTTCAGGCGGTAATACGTCCATTTACGTAAGTGCCGGCATCGCGGGAGCGGCAACGGCGCGGCTGTGCGCTGGTGCTGAGGGCTGTGCCCAGCCTGTGACAATGCAAATCCAAAAAATAGAGTCCGGAGTCACGTTCTTCCTACCGGCCTCATGGAGTGTTAGCGACAGTCAGACGGTTAACGCCGAGGTGCTGGATGGATCGGGCTCCGAACTCGCCCGCCGTGTGGTGAGGTTCAGGAAACGGTGAGGGAATGTCTTGATGCCTAAGGATCAATCAAAAAAGCGTTTGGAGACTCTTCGAGATGAGATTCGGGGTATTGATGACGAAATCATCCGCCTTGTCGTTAAGCGTATGGACATCGCCCAGGGTATCGGTGCCGCTAAACGCGCCGCCGGGGTCGCTATACTCGACGCGGAGCGTGAGGCATTCAACCGCAAGCACAGCAAAGAGATCGCAGCGGGAGTATTGCCCGGAGCGTTGGTCGATGAATTGACTGATTTACTCGCCAAATGGGCGCGGGACGCTCAGGCAAAACCAAAATAAAGTAGCGTTGACCCTGGTTCCCTGGGGGGGTAATGTCACGCTGTTCATGTCTTTGATGTGATATCGAAACATTTCCTCACCGGAGAGTCTTTATGAGCGATCTTCGCTACATCTGTGGTTTTAATAATGAGCATGTCACTGAGGCTGTGGCCGGAGCGGTGCCAGTCGGTCGCAACTCCCCGCAAAAAGGCCCGTTAGGACTTTATCCTGAGCAGATCAACGGCACTGCATTCACCATGTCCCGCAAAGAAAACTATCGCTCGTGGTTTTACCGCATTCGTCCGAGTGTGCTCCACGGTGAGTTCAAGCAGATCAGCAATCACTCCTGGAAGAGCGCGCCGTGTACGGACGGACCCGCGACTCCGATGCAGCTGCGTTGGGATCCTCTTCCTGCGGTGAGTGGATCAAAAGATTTTATTGACGGTATCGAGACCTTTGCCATGAATGGCAGCGTTGAAGCTCGATCGGGAAGTGCCGTGCATCTTTACCGTTGTAACAAAGAAATGACCGACCGTTTTATGTTTAACGCCGACGGAGATCTATTGATCGTGCCTCAGGCGGGCAAGCTTTTGGTTCGTACGGAGTGCGGTCATATGGAAGTCGCGCCGACTGAGATCTGCGTGATTCCCCGCGGCATCAAATTCCAGGTCCGGCTTCCAGATAAATCTTCTACTGGTTATATCTGTGAGATTTACGGGGCGAAGCTTGAGTTGCCAAGCCTCGGCCCCATTGGGGCTAACGGCTTGGCTTCAGCACGGGATTTTGAGTATCCCGTCGCGGCCTATGAAGACAAAAAAGGCTCCTTTAAACTCGTCACAAAGTTCTGCGGCCATCTTTGGGAAGCTCCGATCGAAAACTCACCACTCGACGTGGTGGGCTGGTTTGGTAACTACGCACCTTATAAATATGACTTGAAGCGTTTCAACACCATAAACACCGTAAGCTTTGATCATCCGGATCCAAGTATCTTCACGGTGCTGACATCCCCGTCGGGAACTCCGGGTCAGGCCAACGTCGACTTCGTAATCTTTCCGCCTCGCTGGATGGTGTCAGAAGACACTTTCAGGCCGCCGTACTATCACCGCAACGTGATGAGTGAGTTCATGGGCCTGATTCACGGCGTCTATGACGCGAAGCCCAATGGCGGGTTTGAGCCCGGTGGATCATCACTCCATAACTGCATGCAGGCGCATGGACCTGAGGCCGCGGCCTTTGAGGCGGCGACCGAGGCGAAGCTGAAACCAGACTACCTGGGCGGCACGCTGGCGTTCATGTTTGAGTCCTGTCTGGTTTATCACCCAACAAAACTCGCCATGGAAACACCCGCGCTGCAGAAAAATTATCTGTCCTGCTGGGCTGGGCTTAAGCCGTTATTTAAGAGTTGAGGCATTTGGCTTAAATTCGCGGGGTCCAGTATTTGCGGTGGGTTCCATCCGGGAATGGCGAGAGCCTTATAAAAATCATCAGGCAGTGTTGCCTCAATCGTCAGATTGTGACCATCCGAATGTTTAAACGTCAGTGATGATGCATGCAGCATGAGGCGATTTACGCCCATGTTGTCACGCCAGAGCTGATTATGGGTGCCGTCACCGTGTTTGGTGTCGCCCGCGATGGGCCAACCAAGGTGGCGAAGGTGACGTCTGATCTGGTGATAACGGCCGGTATGAGGGATGGCCTTCAGATAGCTGTAGCGGCTTTGGGGGAATTTCTCGTTAACCCAGGGTAGTGTGATTTGCTGAAGACATTGAAATTCCGTCGCCGCGTCCACGATAGTCTCATTAACACGCAGAGGCTCAGAGCAAACAATGTCTTTGGCGAAGCCGCGAACGACGCAGTGATAGATTTTGGTGGTTTCCCGGGACTGGAACTGGTCATTCAGGAATCTAAGAGTTTCTTTTTCAGTGGCGAACAGCAAGACGCCGCTCGTGCCGCCGTCCAGACGATGAACCGGATGGACTTCCTTATTGATTTGATTTCTTAAAGCTTGCAGGACGATCGGCCGGTGCCGGTTGAATTCATTGCGGTGCACGTCCCAGCCCGTGGGTTTATTAACGGCGACAATGTTCTCATCCTGATAAAGGATCTCTAACGTGGTCATGATCGTAAGATCTCAAGGGCTGAATCAAGGCGCTTTTGTCCGCGGCCTGAGATGACCGCGACCGGGCGACCGGTGGCTCCGAAGAGTTTCTCGCAAGCGGCAAAAAAATCCTGGCCGCCCTGAGGAAGACTGCGTTGACCGTCGGCTATCCAGGGAAGATCCGGGCTTGTTAATAAATATTGATCGTAGTCTGAGTAAAGCCAGGTGGAGAGATGGTCAGGAAATTTGCCGTAAATCGTCTCGGCGTAGATTTTTGACAGCCGTGGTTCTGTGTCACAGATCAAGGTGCCCTGAGCAAAAGGGCCAAGTGATGCCTCAAGAGCGAGTTGACCAAGCATGATGCTTTCAAGATCTTGTTCAAGACACGGAGTTCCTCGAAAATTCAGCATCAGGCGGGCGTATTCAGGCACGTGCGTGGTGCCGAGTTTTGCCGCTAAATCAATGGCGAGTGAGCTTTTGCCCGAGCACTCCGGGCCAACAATGGCTACGCGTCGAGGTTTTTTTGAAGGATTTGGCGATGGCAGACCTTCAAGGGTCGGCACAAACAAAAACGGCAGTCCCATGCGGTCCGCGAAGCCAGACATGCGGTCATCTGCGCCGCAAAAAAGAGTTTTCTGAGGGATAATTTTTGGCGCGAGCTGATCACCTTGTGTGATGACGGTGAAAAAACCTCGGTAGGGATCCACAAGAGGGCTTGATTCCCAGAAGGTCATCTCGTCCAGGTCTTTCGGTACGATAATAACCTCGCGTCCCAGGGCTAAGGCAAATAGCAAATGCGCGCATTGCGACTCTTCCGCGGAATCTTTTGAGGCAAGGAACACGCGGTCAAATTTATAGGGGGCGACAGTCATTAATTGATGATGGCCTCGGTCGCTAGCAACCGGTCATCATTCACAAAGCCCCTGATGGTCCAGTGGCTGGTCATGCCCTGGCGTGTGTTCTCGGTAGCCTTTGAGGCAGCGATATTCAGATAATTTTTGGTGATGCCAAGAGGGCGACCAAGGGCATCCATGTCACGCTCCCACAGGACCTCAACCGTCTGGCCGATAAACTGACTCATGTAGGCTCTGCGTAACGGTTTAGACAGCTCGCGGAGACGGAGAGCTCTCGCCTTAATGACCTCTGCCTCAAGGTGTCCCGGCATTTTATTGGCCGCTGTATTAGGGCGGCGCGAATACGGGAAAACATGAAGGTAGTGTAGACCAACGCTCTTGATAAACTCATACGTCGCCTCAGACTGCTCGTCGGTCTCACCTGGAAATCCCGGGATGACGTCAGCCCCAAGGCAAATATTCGGGAAGTAGGCGTATGCCATGTCACAAGACTCACGGTAACGTGCGGTGTCATATTTACGGCGCATGCGGCGCAGCACATCATCGTGTCCGGCCTGAAGCGGCAGATGGAAATGATCACAGAAGCGGTCTTTGTTTTCGGCGAGGACTTTGATGAGGTCTTCGGTCAGTTCAGCCGGCTCAAGAGACGAAATTCGCACCCGCGCGAGACCGTCGATATCAAAGATCCGCTTCATGAATTCAACGAACGGCTCAGCACCAGAGCGTTGCTCTTCCGGCAGGTTATCCAGTCCATAATCCCCTATATGGATTCCGGTCAGTACTATTTCTTTGGTGCCACGAGAGACGAGGCGTTTGATTTCGTTTAAGGCATCTTCATGGGGAACACTGCGGCTCGCTCCCCGGGCATAAGGAATCAGGCAATAGGTGCAAAAACCATTGCAGCCATCCTGGATTTTTACGAAGGCTCTTGTCTGAGTGCTGTCAGCGTTATCAAATAGCGTAAGAGACGATTTAAAGTGTGATTGCCTGTTCTCAGAGACTGCTTTGACGCCTTCCGGCATTTTCATAACCACCCGACCCTCACGGCGGGCACGGAGCTGCTCCTGCACAAACGGCACGATCTGGTCTTTGACCTCATTGGGAACCACAACATCGATCTCGTCCATGCTCATAAGCCGACTTGAGTCTGTCTGGGCGTAGCAGCCGGTCATAACAACCAGGCTGTCGGCGTTTTCGCGGCGAAATCTGCGGGCCAGGTAGCGGGCTTCTTTATCGGCGTTGTTGGTCACGCTGCAGGTGTTGACTACGTTGATGGTCGCGAGTGCCGGATCATCAACGAGCTGATAGCCGACGGCTTTAAATTGATTTTCAATGGCGTGACTGTCGAAGGTATTGACCTTGCAGCCGAGAGTTTTGACGTAGATGGTCTCGACTCCGCCAATGGAGGGCTTTTTAATTTCGGTTTTTGGGGTATCGGTGGAGAGCAAAGAAAAAACCTCAGGACAACATTTGCATGCCCCTTTATAAGGCAATTTTAATAGAATGCCAAGGGAATTTAAGCCGGGCAGCACCCTAATTCCTTCAATTCCCTGTCATTTGTAGGTATGCTCCTCGCATATATTGATGGCGGGAGGAACTGATGGGCGTTCTGTCAGATAGTCAAAAAGCGAAGTTTATGGATCTGCTGTGGTCTGTCCAGGCTAGACTCCTGAAATCTTTTGAGGAAATCGACGGCTCGGCGAGCTGTCAACGCCAGCCTTGGGAGCGGACTGAAGGCCAGGGTGGAGGCACCATGGGTGTGATCCGCGGCAAGGTGGTCGAGAAGGCTGGCTGTAACGTGTCGGCTGTCTCGGGATCCGAGTACCCGGCCATTGAGGGTGAGCACAAGGGCAAGCCTTTTTGGGCAGCTGGTGTCTCGACCATTACTCATATGTATTCCCCGATGGCACCTATCGCCCACATGAACGTCCGCTGCCTTGAGGTGGGAGAAACGTTCTGGGTGGGTGGTGGAGCCGATCTCACCCCATTCAAAATCTTTGATGAGGACACCAAAGATTTTCACGAGGCCCTCGCCAAAGCCTGCCAGGGTGAGTCCCACGGGACTTACGAGAAGTACAAGGCCTGGTGTGATGAGTATTTTTATATTCCTCACCGCAAGTCATCCCGTGGCGTGGGCGGGATATTTTTTGATTACCTTAAAGGTGATTTTGATGAGTTAGTGAACTTCCTCGCCAAAGTGACGGACGCATATTGCACGGTTTATCCTGAGATCTTAATGCGGCGTAAGGATATGCCGTTCACGGAACAAGACAAAGAAGGACAGCTTTTCTGGCGGGGACGCTACGCGGAGTTTAATCTCGCGTGGGACCGCGGTACAAGATTTGGATTGATGACCGGTGGCAATACCGAGGCGATCTTCGTGTCGCTGCCGCCAGTCGTGAAATGGTAGTGAGATAAGTGAACTGAAACGGCCAGTCAAACTGGCCGCGAGAGGATTGTAGGGTATGCTCGCTGATTTAGGTTTTTACCTGTTGTTTCTTTGTACGCTTTTGAGTGCTTATAGCGCCATAAGCTCAGTCATCGCCGGGCGTATGCGCCACAGACGGTTATTTCGCTCGGCCCGTGTAGCGTCCACACTAAGTGCTGTGTCTTGTCTGGTGGCAAGTTTGATTTTGTGGTTTCTGTTGTTTCAGCATGACTATTCAGTGGCTTATATCTTCAAGAACTCTTCCAACGATCTCCCTCCGATTTTCCGGATCACGGCTTTTTGGAGCTCGTTAGAGGGCAGCCACATGCTCTGGACTTTATTGCTGTCAATTTACAGTACGGTTGCCCTTTGGACCGCGGCCCGGGACAACGAGCATATTATGCCGTGGGTAAACGCCGCCCTGCAGTCGGTACTTACCTGGATGTTCTATATGGCGATCAGTTATTCAGATCCATTCACCAGAATGTTTCCTCCGATGCCCAACGGCCAAGGCATGAACGCTTTGCTGCAAAACCCATACATGGCGATTCACCCGCCGACACTTTTCACGGGCTATACGGCGCTTGCGATTCCATTCGCCTATGCCATCGCCGCTCTTTGCTATGGCGACGTCACAGACGGTTGGCTGCGTACAACAAGACGCTGGGCCCTCTACGCATGGATCGCACTCACTTGTGGGGTCTGGCTTGGTGGGCGCTGGGCTTATGTGGAACTTGGCTGGGCAGGTTACTGGGCGTGGGATCCCGTTGAAAACAGCTCTTTTATTCCGTGGCTACTATCTACGGCGTTGCTGCATTCCCTGATAGTGCAGGAGAAACTTGGGCATCTCAAAAGACTTTCCATTATTCTCGCATCGACTGCTTTTTTCATGAGTTTTTTCGGGACATTCCTGACTCGTTCCGGAGTCGTGTCATCTGTTCATAGCTTTGCCGAGTCACCCATCGGTCCGAACTATCTCGGGTTTCTCGCGACTTTGATGGTGACCTTTATCGGGCTTTACGCGTGGCGCGCGCACGCGGTTTTGCCCGCGGACACGGACAAGGTCTGGGGTGTCAGCAAAGAATCAGCTTTGGTGATGACGCAGTTTTTGCTTTTAACGTTTGCGGCCATTGTTGTGATCGGGACCCTTTTCCCGATTGTGTCAGAGGCTTTGACCGGACAACGTACATCCATTCAGGCTCCTTATTTTAACGCGTTCGCGCCCTGGATCGGGCTTGGTTTGATTGTCATGATCGCTATCGGCAATATCATGCGCTACCAGACCAGAAAAATCCCCGGCGGCCGTCAGATGATTATCGGTGCGGCACTAATCGCGATTCCTCTGACCCTGATTATGATTTACGGCGGTGACGTCATGGCGACCCCGAGACGGTTCGCCTTCGGTGCCCAGGTGGTGGGCCTTTATCTCTGCTCCTGGGCGATCACGACAATCACCTGGGACGCAGTGTTAAGGCTCAAAGAGCTGCGATGGAACTTCGGCATCATGTGGGGCCGTAACAGAGCTTATGTGGGTGCATTGGTTGCCCATATCGGTATTTTGGTCGCAATCATGGGATTTCTCGGCAATTACCGGGGGATTTCCGGTGAGGTCACACTTACAAAAGGTCAGAGCCATGAGTTTTATGGCTATAATCTCAAGTTTGACGGCATGGTCACCGCGCAGGAAGACAACGCCACGCTCTATCAGGCTCCACTGACGATCTCACGCAATGGCGCGATTCTTGGGACTATTTACCCGGCAAAGAGCAAGTATCCCACCAAGATGGAGCTGCTGAACGAGGTAGGGCTCCGGAGCACATTCTGGCATGATCTTTATATTGTGATCGCGGATTTTGATAAGCAAACCGGCTCGTCGGTCACGTTACAGATCCACATGAATCCGACTGTGAGAATGGTCTGGCTTGCTGCCATTATATTGGCCATCGGCGGGCTTATTTGTATCAGTGATCGCCACCGGGGGCAAAAATCCCGGGACGTGGCGGCTGGTGAGTGGGAGGTGAAGGCATGAGATCTCTCATAGTGATTTTAGCTCTCATAATGTTGGTGGTTCAGTCCTCCACGGCCCTGGCTCAGGGTATGGCCGTAGAGCGTAAAGACATCGTCGTCAACCCAGACGATTTCAAGGACGTGGCGTCGGATCTCCGCTGCCCGACTTGTACCGGCCTGAGTGTTCTTGACAGTGAGGCGGCGTTCTCAATTCAGATTAAAAACGAGGTCAAAGAGCAGCTGGCCGCGGGCAAAAATAAGGAAGCGATCCTGACGTTTTTTACCGAGCGCTATGGTCCCTGGATTTTACGAGAGCCACCTAAGCAGGGGATTCATCTGTGGGCGTGGATTTTGCCGATCGCGACATTAATTCTTGGGCCATTATTGATCTGGTTCTTTGTCTGGATGAAACGTGATTCCGGTGTGACAGGTAGTGATGACAATGAGGCTCCAGCCCGAGCTGTTGAGGATATTGTTCGGGAGATGAATGATCGTCTGGCGGCACTGCGCGCGACAGAAGGAGGACACTCATGATGGTTCTTCTATTTGCCGCCGCCGTCATTGGTCTGGTGTTTTTGTTGATTGTGCTTGCACCGTTTTTTTATGGTGAGGGTGGTTCGCTTCAGGACGCGTCTGTGACCGATAGTGTCGGTGATCTTGAGGCCCGGCAGGACGCTATTTTGCGCCGCTGGATCAGGGACGAGCAGTCCGCCGCTAAAGGCGAGATCTCGTCTACGGAGTGGACCCAACGCCAGCGCTATCTGACTAGCCGTTACGTGGATTCAACTCGTCGTCTCGCATGGCTAAAGGCCGCGAAGGCTATTTTGTTTGTCTGCGCGCTGCTGGCAGGGTTTTCGCCCCGTGAGGCAAGAGCCCAGGTGACGCGCGCGCCGAAGCAACTTTTGGTACTTAAACCCGGACTTGATGTGGTTCACGGAACCTGGGTCGTGGCGATCATGAACAAGGGTCAGGCCCCCGCTAAATTTCGCACCCCGGTGCTGATGCCTCTGGAGGCCAGGGATTTTCAGCCCATTGAGGGAGTCACTGCCGATGAGGTTAAGTTTGAGAACGATGGCCTTTGGGTGGAAAAGGAATTCCCGGTCGGGGTCAATGTGGTTAGCTTTGCGTTTATTGTGCCATCGTCACTTGGTGGAAGTCTTCTGAGCCTTAAACCCAGAGCCGACACCGGTGAGTTGATGATTATGACGCCGAAGGGGATGTTAGACGTCTCAGGGAAAGGCTTTGTGGAGTCCGGCACCGACGTCGAGGAGATGCAGCGTTACGCTGTTTTGTCCTCAAATCATTTGATCGTCGCGGGTGAAGAGCTTAGCCTGCGGGTAGATGGTATTCCAGAGGGGCGTGGAAGGCTTTGGCTGGTTGGGAGCGTTTTTGGTTTGTTGCTGGTCTTGATTGCGGGCGTACTTGCCTGGAGATCAAGACCCCGTTCCTCGGTTGTAGCGGTTTAATTTTAACGATAGGAGATAACAAAAATGCGTCGTATTGGTGGACATATTAAAGCGAATTTAAGCCAGATCGTGGCTTTGACGATTCTTGTGTGCGCGATGTTCTCGGCCTCTCGAAAGGCAATGCTGCCCATGGTTTGGGGGCTGGGACGGTTTCTCCTTCCTATTCTTGTTATTTGGCTTATTTACCGGTTCGTGAGGGCGCGGGTTTCTGCCGTTGTCAAAAAATTTCAGGAGCAACTGCTTCGCGGGATGCAGCAGGGAGCAGCCGCTGGGCCTGGTCCAGGTGGGCATTCTGGGGGGCAGGTTCTCGATCTTTGTCCCAAATGTGGGGATCTTCAGAACCCCGGTCATCGCTGCCCAAAATAGCTAGACGTGTTTGTCTTTGTTGGGGGCTGTCCGCTGTAACGCACTGAAAATACGGGCGCGGCGCGGCGCTCTGCGACGCCAAATCATTGATAGTCATAGCTTTTTAAGGCGTTATCTTAACGCAATCTTTGCCTGAAAAACGCCTGAAACCTTTTGACAAGTCCGTCCCGGACAAGTAATCTCCTTAATGTCACCAATAGAAATGTTGGTTACCCATATAAATTGGCAATTGGGCCGAAGTTTCTACCAAACACCGTAATGTTTGACTATGGGAGTTAGAATTTATGAATACAGTATCCCTGCGTTCTGTGCTCGTTGTGGGACTTCTAATGTCCAACCAAGCTTTTGCTTGGGGTCAGAAAGGCCACATGGCAGTAAACCGTGTCGCCATCTCCATGGTCTCAAATCCTGAGGCTAAGAAATTTCTCCAGACAAACAGTCGAGAAGTCATCCGCTTCGCCTCTACTCCAGACACCCAATGGAAGAGTGGACCAGACGCGGACAAAGAAAAGCCAATGCACTGGTTTCAAATGGACGCCTACAACTCCAATCGCCTCGGTGATGGTCTCGCGGACGTTGTGTTCGGTCGCGCCCAGGATGAACTCGGACAAGACTATATCCAAAAGAACGGCCTCGCTATGTGGCGCGTGAGTGATTTCTACGTTCAACTTTTAGACGCTCTCAAAAAAGGTGATTTCAAGCGGGCAGTTCAGATCGCGGGTGTTATGGGCCACTATGTTGGCGATATGACACAGCCAATGCATGCGACAAGTGACTATGACGCGCAATCCATCAATAAACCAGGATCTCATAAATATTATGAGACGACTCTTGTTGACCGTATGGACGACAACCATCTCGACGCTTCGGCGGAGCAGGTTGCCGGAACTCGCCGCAGCGAGCTTGAGCGTTTGGTTGGTAACGACCTTGATAACTCGAAGATTCAACACCTTGCGTGGGGCGAGGCGAGTGGTGCGTACAATGATCTGAAAGGCGTCTATGACCGTTTCGAGCAGTCCAGCCCGGATGATCAGTGGCTCGAAGGCGACGTTTCCCCAAGAATCGGTCGTGCTTCGGCACTTCTCGGCAAGATCTGGGACGTAGCTTTTGCTTCCGTTGGCGCCGGTAAATTACCGGATAAGAGCGTAGGCGCGAAAGAGCCCGAGTGGATGCCAATGCTGAACCAAAATTAAGCATTAAAATAAGTCAGTAAAAGGGGACGCTTTGATTGCGTCCCCTTTTTTTATTGCTGATTTCTATGCTACCCTTGGCGCCGTAAGGATACCAGATGCTTAAGCGACCCGTCAGGCGAAAGCCTCCAAAAATTAAACGCTCCTCAAGGGGAGCAAAGCCCCTCATTGGCTGGCGGGAATGGGCCATTCTGCCCGATTTGGGCATCTCAAGAATCAAAGTCAAAATAGACACCGGCGCGAAGACATCCTCACTTCACGCCTACGATGTTGTGGTGGCCAAGCGTCACGGCAAAGAAATCGTAAAATTCAAAGTGAACCCACTGCAGCGCAACCAGCGCAAGGTCATTGACTGTGAGGCGGTGCTGGTCGAGTGGCGTCAGGTTACCGATAGTGGCGGCCGGCGTACACTTCGTCCCGTAATTGAGACCAGGATTATGATGGGAGCCCGGGAGGTTCTGGCGGAAGTGACGCTGATTTCACGGGACGCCATGGGATTTCGTATGCTGATTGGTCGCCAGGCAATCAGCAGTGTATGGATGGTAGATCCAGCGAAAAGTTATATCGCGGCCGAGGATTTTATGATGTCGAGATCCGACAAAACGCATCACGGATCCCAAGAAGAAGAGTAGTCCCCCAACCGTTAATTTGCAAAAGGAGTGTCCTATGAAACCTCAAGTTTGGCTTGTGACGGGCGCGTCCCGAGGAATCGGTCTCGCCATGGTCAAAAACTTATTGTCCGCCGGCCACACGGTGATTGGTGCCTGCCGCAATCCCGATGGAGCCCGTGATCTTTGGGAGATTCAAAGTGACTACAAATCAAGGTTTCGCTATCTGAAGCTCGACGTGGCGGATCCGGCAACTATTGACGCGCTGGGTGCGCAGCTGAAAGACGAGACCATTGATGTGCTGGTGAATAACGCGGGTGTTCTCAAAGGCGCTGGCGAGACATTGGCCAATTTGTCTTTCGCTGATGTGACAAAAAGTTTTGAGGTGAACACTATTGGTCCGATGCGGGTGACACGGGCCTTGTTGCCCTGTCTTCAGCGCTCCGCGAATCCAAAAGTCGTGAATATGACGTCCATGATGGGGTCGATCGGGCGAGAACATGGCGGAGGCTATTACGCTTACCGCATGAGTAAGACCGCTTTGAACATGTTTAATAAATGTCTGTCACTTGAATTCCCCAAGATCACGGCGATCGCCATGCATCCAGGGTGGGTTAAGACAGAGATGGGCGGGGCTACAGCTCCGACTGAGGCCGATGATTCTGTAGAGGGTATCATCAAAGTGGCCAGTGAGTTGACTCTGAAAGACTCCGGCCGTTTCGTTGATTTTACCGGCAAGTCTATTGAGTGGTGAGCTGTGTCTAATTCCCGATTGGTATACTCGACAGAAACCGGCTCCCACAAAAAAGAGTCGCCCGCGGGTGACGGCTGGAGCAAAGCCTCCGGCAACGCCAAGATGCGTCTTGAGACCGGCGGTCGCGGTGGCAAGGCTGTGACGGTGCTGTTTAATCTGCCCCTTGAAGAATCTGAGGCGAAGGACATGCTAAAGGCCATGCAGGCGGCGTTTGGCTGCGGCGGCGCCATGAAAGACAGCACCTTGGAGCTTCGGGGTGACGTGCGCGCAAAGGTTGAGGCGTTTTTCGCCAAGAAGAATCTTAAAATTGTCCGGGCGGGTGGTTGAACCGGATGACGTACCGCTCAACAAAAGAATGCGTGAACGACCTGGAGCGACACGGACATTTGGTCCGCATCAGCCAGGAGGTTGATCCTGATCTTGAGATGGCGGCCATTCAGCGTCGTGTTTACGCCGCGGGCGGCGGGGCCGTGTTATTTGAGAACGTTAAAGGCTCGCCATTTCCTGCCGTCAGTAATTTATTTGGGACTGAAGCGCGGACGCGGTTTATCTTCAGGAAGACACTTAGTCGCACTAAAGACGCGGTCGCTATCAAGGCAGATCCCGCGGGGGCACTGCGGACATTCTGGAAATACTGGAAGGCACCTTTTACTGGTCTGTTAAGTTTGCCAAAACGCGTGTCTTGTTTGCCTGTAATGGCGTGTGAGACGACCATCGATAAGCTCCCGTGGATCAAGAGCTGGCCAGACGATGGCGGACCTTTTATTACATTGCCACAGGTCTATTCGGAAGATCCCGATCATCCGGGAGTGATGCACAGCAATATCGGCATGTACCGGGTGCAGATGGCCGGCAACGACTATAAAACCAATCAGGAAATAGGCCTCCACTATCAGATTCACCGTGGTATTGGTGTCCATCACACGGCCGCTGTGCGTCGGGGCGAGAAACTAAACGTCGCGATTTTTGTGGGAGGACCTCCAGCGCATACGTTTTCCGCGGTGATGCCGCTGCCGGAAGGTCTGCCAGAGGTAGTGTTTGCCGGGATGCTGGCCGGACGCCGTTTCCGATACGGCAAATATAAAAATTGGACGGTCGCCGCTGACGCGGATTTTTGTATTCTCGGCACCATTGATCCCGCGACCACTAAGCCTGAAGGCCCTTTCGGGGATCACTTGGGATATTACTCCCTAAAACACGAATTCCCCGTCATGACAGTCGAAAAAGTTTTTCATCGCAAGGACGCCGTCTGGCCGTTCACTGTGGTGGGTCGTCCGCCTCAGGAAGACACGACCTTTGGCGCCATGATACACGAGCTGACCAAACCCATGGTGCCGGTGTCCCTACCAGGAGTGAAGGCGATGCATGCTGTCGATGTGGCGGGCGTGCATCCGCTGCTGCTGGCTATCGGCAGTGAGCGTTACGTTCCATACGCGAAAGAGCGTCAGCCTCAGGAGATTCTTACCCAGGCCAACGCGATTCTTGGATTTAATCAGGCGTCACTCGCCAAGTATTTATTGATCGCTGCGAGACAAGATAATGAGTCTCTCGAGCTTCATGATGAGATGGGTTTTATCTCGCATATGCTGGAGCGTGTGGACTGGGCCCGAGATCTGCATTTTCAGACCAAGACCACCATGGATACGCTCGATTACTCGGGCGAATCTGTCAACGCAGGCAGCAAGTTGGTGATCGCCGCCGCTGGTTCTGTTAAAAGACGTCTGGATAAGACAATTCCCGGGGATTTCAAGCTTCCGATATCGGAGCTAAAAACTCAGGGTGCCCGCATGGCCGCTCCTGGAATTATGGTGGTGGGTGCTGGTGAGTTTAAGTCCTATGATCAAACCGCTGTGGACATGAAAGAATTTTGCGACGGTCTGAAATTGCCGGTCGGAATTCCTTTGGTTGTCGTTGTGGATGATTCTGAGTTCGCGGTGGCCAATTCTGCCAACTGGCTTTGGGTGACGTTTACCCGCAGTAATCCAAGTCATGATATCTACGGCGTGGATGCGTTTACGGAGCATAAACACTGGGGCTGCCGCGGGGCGCTCGTGATTGACGCCCGCGTTAAGCCTCATCACGCGCCCGCGCTGATTGAGAGACTTGCTGTTACTGAGCGAGTCGAGCGTGAGTTCGCGTGGATATGGAACGACAACACAAAATCTGGAGGTCACTCATGACGGCATTCTCACCGGCGGAACTCGCCAAATATTTTGACCACACAGCTCTTAAGGCGGAGACGACCCAGGCTGACATTGAGGCGCTGTGCGCCGAGGCCCGCCAACTCGGTACTGCGGCTGTTTGCGTGAATGCCATCTGGATTCCACTCGCCACGAAGTTGCTTAAGGGAACAGACGTGATGCCGATTACAGTCGTTGGATTTCCACTCGGAGCATCCGGTACTGGCGCAAAAGTTTACGAAGCCCGCGAGGCAATTCAAAATGGCGCCAAGGAGATCGACATGGTGCTCTCAGTGGGTGAGGTGAAGTCAAAGCAGTATGATTCCGCCCGCAGCGACATTGTCGCGGTCAAAAAAGCCTGCGGTGATGTGCCGCTAAAGGTGATTTTTGAGACGTCGTTATTGACTGACGACGAGATTGCCATGGTCACCGGCTGGTGCGCCGAAGACGGCGTTGATTTTGTGAAGACGTCGACAGGTTTTGGCGGCCGGGGAGCGTCCGTCAATGACATCAGGATTATGCGTGAGACGATCCGTTCGGTTGACGGCAGTCATACCAGGATCAAGGCATCTGGCGGTATTCGAACCTTAAAAGACACATTGAGTCTGATTGAGGCCGGCGCTGATCGCATTGGAGCGAGTGCCACGAAGGCAATTGTCGCGGAGCTTGGCGGCGGCAAAGCCGACGCGGCGCGGGGATATTAGCGCCTGTCGCCGGTGGTGTTTGTTATTTCATCGATAGATTCGACGCGAACGTAACGCTCCACTTTAGCCTGACAAGCCGCTTGAGTGTGCAATAGAGTCCTGAAAATATTTCATAATTACGCCACGTCCTCAACTGCCTCTTCCAATATCTTATGAATCAGCGTCTGATACGGAGTTTCCTCGCTCTTGGCAAGTTTGCGCAATTTATTAATCAACTTTGGATCTAGTCGAATAGCAATGAGCTGCTTCGTAACGGCTGACTTAGGGCGGCCCAATCGAGTTGCGCGAGAAAGCTCGTCGTCTGATGACTCAGGAATGTCAGAAAAATCAATCTCGCTATCAGGCGTACACTTCACGCTCTTTGCGCGACGCTTGCCTTGAGCTGATGATCCTAATTTTCGCTTTGCCATCTTTTGAAATCCTTAATGTATAAATTGATAAAAGTATCCGATCAGAAACCGAAATGCCGAGCCGTTTTCGCCTGGGCGCTACTCCAGAATGCGTCAAATCATCCCAGTCTAAGCAGCGGTCGTCAGCAAAAGTAGTCGCTGCCTCTTCAAATGAGACTCGATGCTTTTCAAAATTGCTAATAGCTTTTCTTGAGTCCCAAATAAACATCTTTATTGTATATACATTAAATAGACGGACAGCAAGGGTTTTCCAAGGACCTATGTCGACCTACGAGACCTCAGTGAACAGTCGCCCGGTAGGGTATCTCCTGAGCGACGTCGGACTCGATGGCAAGCCACTCCTCAAGGCGTTCATTCACGGTATCTTCCAGGAATAGCTTCTTTGCCGCGCGAAGGACCAGCGGGAAGTGTGTCCCCTCGGCCCGGGCGAATTCCGTATAAAATGTCTTGAGTGGTCCCGCGGGTAGGGCGTCAGCGATCATGCAAAAGCGCTCGCAGCTTCTGGCCTCGACCATGGCGACAACCATCAGCCGGTCAAGGATATGCTCTTCCCGTGGGTGACGGACGTGGGTGAGCAGGCGTTTCACGTATGAATCCACCTCGTCGGCTCCAAGGGGAATATTTCGCTCCCGGAGGAGGCTCACAACCTGCTGAAAGTGCTCCAGCTCCTCGCGTGCCAGCCCAATCATGATGTCTTGTAGAGCAGGATATTCCGGGAAGCGGTTCACCAGCATCATGGCGGCGGCGTGTGCCTTGCGTTCACAGGAGGCGTGATCGGCCAGGAAATGATTGAAGTCACCGAGGACCATCGCCGTCCACTCGGGGCCGGTGGCCGACCTGAGGGGTAGAGAGTATTGGATTTCGTGAAGGCTTATTGTCATAGTGACGAAACTTGTAGTATGGAACGGATCCCATGACAACCCTTGAACCCAAAATACTGGAAATGACTGAGTTTGGCCCCCTTGTGGAGACAGACGATGGGTCCTTGACCATTCGCCACAGTGGTCACGGCCAGGACTTTCATTCGACAGAAGGGGCTATGTATGAGGCCCGTGAGCTCTATGTGGTGGCCAGTGGTTATCTGGACGCTTTGTGCGTAGGCGGTGAGACTCTTCATGTTCTTGATGTCGGGATGGGGCTTGCCTACAACGCCGCGGCGTCTGTTGCCGCGTGGCTTGAGAGTGATGGCAAGCGGTCTGTCTCCATGGTCAGCCTTGAGATTGACCCGCGGCTGGCGTCGGTGGTGGCCGGTGGTGGCGCGCCGTGGTTTAAGGGTTGGAGGGATGCGTGGCTCGCGGGGCCACGTGCTTTTGGCGAGGGATTCACGGCCAGGCTTCAGCATCCGAAATCGGCCGCGGTGTGTGACTGGGTGATTCTCGTCGGAGACGGAACAAAAACATTGAAATCTGTAACTCAAACGCGATTTGATTTCGTGTGGCAGGATCCGTTTACCCCACAACTAAATCCCGGAATGTGGTCTTCGGAGTGGTTTAGCTTAGTGAGACGTGTCGTTTCTGAAGGTGCGGTACTCATGACCTACAGCGTCTCCCGTGTCGTAAAGGACGCCCTTGAGTCAGGTGGCTGGAGCCAGCAAAAAATTAAAACTCCTGGCCGCAAACGGCATTGGCTCAGAGCCATGCCGCGGTAAGCTCAATCAGAATAAATCCCGCTCCTGGGGTAATTCCTCGGCTTTCGGTGTTTCTTCTAATGTCACAGTCGCCACAAGATAGCCTTTGCCACGGCGGTAGACCTTTAACTTTACTTTCCCGTTTGGCTGTTTGCTGATGAGGACTCTCTGGAATTGATTAAGATCGGTGATTTTCTGGTCGTCTGCCATGAGTACGACATCACCGATTCTGAGACCTGATTTGTGGGCGGGAGCGTCAACGATAAGATTGGATACAATGATGCCGTAGATGCCAATATCTCCGGCACCACCCGCCTCAATATCGTCAGTTGAGAGAATGTTTTTGCCAACCATGCCAAGCCATGGTCGTTTGGCTTTGCCGTACATTAATAGATCTCTGGAGACTTGTTTGGCGAGATTGATCGGGATCGCGAATCCGATGCCGGCACCTTCGTTGCTGACGGCGGTATTGATGCCGATCACACGTCCTCTGATGTCAAGCAGGGGGCCGCCGCTGTTGCCCGGGTGAATCGCGGCGTCAGTTTGGAGAAAATTATCGTAGGGACCCGTGCCGATCACGCGGCCTTTTGCGGATATAATTCCGGAGGTGACCGTGTGGGAGTATCCAAATGGGTTACCGATAGCGATCACGGCGTCACCGACTCTGAGGGCGTCACTGTCGCCAAGATCAAGAGGGGTTAGGGCGACGTTGCCGTCCAGTTTCAGGAGGGCGAGGTCAGTTTTTGGGTCAACACCCAGGACTTTTGCGTGGAGTTTTTTTTTGCTTTTGGCTAGCAGGATCTCTATGACGTTGGCACCCTCGATGACGTGAGCGTTGGTGAGCACGTGACCTTGTTTATTGATGATGACGCCGCTACCGACGGCGTGGGTGGACTGATTTTGGGGTGCACGACCACTCAGGAAAAACTGGTAGAGATCAAGAGCCGGGTCTTTATTGGGAATGTATTGGGTTGTCCTGATATTGACGACGCCGGGTATGGCTTGCTCGGCGATATCAGCGACTGAAATAAGACTTCTGGCCGCTACGTGACCGGGCATCGCTGCCCAGGCGGACATGATTATGATGAGCATAGATAAATAACGCATCTGCCGTTCTCCTTGTCGTGAAATTCACGGCTTCAGAGGTCATAGGTATGTGCCCCTGTTTATATTTTATGGCTGCTTTTACGGGGTTGGAATGGGCATCAACTACCCACGCGGCAAGAAATCAGAATAGCTTAGGGCTGACTTTGAATGAGCAGCAGTCTGGCACCAGGAAGTGCCGCGGTGCTGCCTGAAATGAAGTGTTGAGTTTCGCCGGTGAGGGCAATCGGCATTCGTGACTTCACTGGATGTTCGTTTAATATCCAGCGGCCAATAGGAAGCACGGCAGCGGCTGCCGCGACGTGCTCCCGTACAGAGATTGGAGTCGCGTCGTTTGTTGCGAGCAGGTGCAGTGCGGAGTCCTGGGCCATGTGGATGGCGTAAAGTTCGTGGCTATGTGATTTGACTGGTGTCGACTGGTAGTCGTCCCGGCGGCGCATGATCTGGACGGCGGGTACGATGCCGTGGGTCAAGGCACTTGGCTTGCTGATGCGCACCATGATCGCGTCTACCATGGGTAGAGCGTGGTGTGACTGATAGGTCAAAAGAAAGTGACGACAGACAGCCTCTACGGCGGTCTCAATCAACTGAAACTCACAGTGATCGAGAATAAACGAGATTTCCTTCACGGCACCCGCGTAGTCGATGGTGTCGTGAATGTTAGCGCTGTGGGCGGCTCTACGGGTGTCGAGATAAAGGCAGAGGTCAATGGTGACCGGCTGTTTGCGGCTTCGTTCGGACGGGAAAATCCCGATGACGCAGCTCATCAGCATGCCGGTGAGCTGCACCTGGTCAAGTGGGCGGCCTTCATTGTTCTTAAGATGCGGAAACGGCATGAATGTCCCTGTATTCGACGGATGCCACCTTATACCGATCCGAGCGGGGCGGGTAAAGGCTAATTGCAGCCAGACGGGGTTTTTCCAGAATCTATCCATGTCCACAACGCTTTCCGGGGCCCGGGCTGATAACTTCCCAAAATTTCTGCGCCTTGCTATGATTTCCGAGTGCCGAATGTTAGAATTTACGTAGCAATTCGGTATGTTACCACCGTGCACCATCTGTCACGCTTTTTTGGAGTTGAGAGCATGCGGCCATCTGCATCCCGGTATTTGAATTACACAAGTTGGGCGGCGATCATTGGTGTCGTTGGCGCAATTGGCGGCGCCCTGGGTGTGACCACCGTCATTTTGGTAAGTGTGTGGTTTGGAGACAACTCCTACCTCAAAAAAACAACCATTATGGCCCGTATCAACGAGGAAACGACGGTTTATTGTCTCGACGAGAAGACGCCGATCGGAAGTTTTTTCAACAGCGAGCACCGTCGTTACGTGAGTATCGACGAAGTCCCGAAACACATGGTCAACGCCCTGGTAGCCGCCGAGGATAAGAATTTTTTCTCCCACGGTGGTGTTGATCCGCAGGCGATTTTCAAAGCTATCGCTGAGGGCCTTAAAACAGGGAAGTTCCGCGGTGGATCGACCCTTACTCAGCAAACCGTAAAAAATATTATGGATCGTTGGGAGTACTCACTCGCAAGAAAGCTGAATGAGGCGATAGCGGCGCTGCAACTTGAGAAGCTCTACAGCAAGCAGCAGATTCTTGAGTTTTACCTGAACCAATTTCACGTGTCCGGTAACGGATCCGGTATTGGTATCGCGGCCAAATATTATTTCAATAAAGAGGTTAAAGAACTTGACGTTGTGGAGTCGGCGTTTATCGCGGGCAGCGTGAAGGGTCCGTCAAAGTATGACCCTTATCTCAAATATACAAAAGAGCGCCGTGATCTCGCCGTCCGGAACGCGTTTGACCGCAAAAACTACGTGCTGAGACGCATGTATGAGCAGGGATGGCTTTCGGAGCAGGAGTTTAAGGAAGCATTTGATCGCCCGGTTCCGTTTAATCGCGGAAGTTTCAGGTCCAGTGAGGTCGCTCTGGTCAGTCTGATCCGCAATCAGGTCGGCCAAAAAGAAGTCATGGAAAATCTCGGTATTGATACGACAGAGGAGCTGAACAACGCGGGTCTCAAAATCTACTCAACCATTGACTGTCAGCTTCAGGAAAGAACTCAACTCGGGATGCGCCGTAATTTAAGCCGTCTGGAGACCATCCTTGGCGGATTTCAGCCAGAAAAACCAGAGAATTTCCGTCGCTTAAGGGACCTCGAGGTCAATCAGTTCTACTATGGTAAGGTGGAGGACGTTCGCGGCACAGAAAAAAAAGACTCCGAGATTCACGTGTCCTTTGGACTTAGTTCCGGTGTCATTCCCCATGAGGCGCTGCTCCGGTACGCAAAACTACTTGATGGTCCCTACGGTGAGGGTGCTGAGGCGCAGCTGAGAAAACTTCTTCACACCGTGAAGCGCGGTGACGTGCTTTTCGTGGAGGTCAGACAGTACGACGCCGAGAAGCACGAGGCCGTACTTGAGATGCAGAAGAGTCCTAAGGTCAACGGTGGTATTGTGTCCCTTGATAAGGGTGAGGTTCGCACGGCGGTGAGTGGGTTTGATACGATTGGCTTTAACCGCGCTATTTTCGCCCGTCGTCAGCCTGGTTCGGTATTTAAATCAGTGGTGTACTTCGCGGCGATGCAGCTTGGCTGGAACATTCTCGATATTGTTGATAACGAGCGGCAGATCTTCCCGTATCAGGCGAGGTTTTATTTCCCGCGTCCGGATCACCCGAGTCCATATAGGAATGTCTCCATGGTCTGGTCTGGTACCATGTCTGAGAACCTTGCCTCGGTCGGACTAGCGAACCACCTGGTTGATAAGCTGAACCTTGAGCAGTTCAAAGACCTGATGGCTCAGATGGACCTTGCTCCAAGATCGGGCGAGAGCGCCCCTGATTTTCACTTCCGCGTCGCTAAATCCACAGGTGTGCAGCTGGACAATGACGGCGTTAAGGAATATCAACTGACGCAGGCAGTTGGGGACCTGATTCCGGATTTGGTATTCCGGGGCAGTCACGATGCGATCAGAGCCCTCGAGAAAATGTGGTGGGGTAAGGGCTATACCGGTGAGCTGCAGTCGCTTTTCTCCCGGCAGGGTTCATCTGACATGCCGCCGCTTGAGAACGCTCTCAGGATCAACCTCGTTAAGAACAACTTCCTGCGGATGAAAACTCTGTCCGGAATGGCAGAAGTCGAGTTTGAGACTATCGCGGCTAAGGTACAGGCAAAGGGAGCTGACGGGGCACTGGCTGATCCAGCACTTCGTGAAGCATGGTCACACTTTCGCGTGCTGCCGACGCAGGGCGATAAACCCGCCCTCGGGTTTTTGCCGGCGCTTGATGGCGAGCGACCCCGAGTTGTGACCGAGCGTTTCGAGTATATCGATAAACTAGCGTCTATTCAGGGACGTAATCTAAATACTCTTGATGTTGAGGCTATCTGGTCGAACAACATGGTGACCAAAGGCGAAGTCCGCTTAAATGGTACTCTGCCGATGACAGAGTTCAATCGGCTTGAGAAGGGCATTGAGGAGCACTACCAAGGGGTGATGAGCGCAGCCACTCCCTATGACCTCAATCGCTATTTTGAGCACCATGATTTCCGTATCGCCTTAGGTCTGAATTATCTGGTTGAGATGGTGAAAGCCATGGGTGTGACAAGCAAGATTGATCCGGTGCAGTCATTTCCTCTGGGAACAAATGATGTCACGGCGGCCGAAGTCGCCAAGATTTATCAGACGTTTGTTGAGGGAAAAATTTACCGATTTTATGAGAAGGGGCCGTCAAATCAAATCAACTTCATCCGCCGTATCAAGGATCGTCATGGTGAGGTGGTATTTGAGCCTAAGCGTCGCGAGGCGACAGTCGCCATTCCTGAGTACGCGGATCAGATGCATGAGATTTTGAAACGAGTCGTAACTCACGGTACCGGTAAGCGTGCGCGTGGAGAGCTGTATCTTGATATGTCACAACCTGTTGCGGGGGCTGCTCCCGCTAACGCTGTTCCTCCTCCGGCACCGGGTGAGGGCGGCAAGATCCGTATTCAGGCGTTCGGGAAAACTGGTACGACTAACGACTATACCAACGCTTATTTTGCCGGTTTCTTCCCGATCCCGCCGGGCAAAGGCATGCCGATGGACTTCAGTCATTTCCATACGATCGCCTCTTACGTTGGCTACGACCTGAATAAAATGATGCGTCGCGGTGCCATTAAAGTTACCGGCGCGGTTGGTGCCCTGCCAACCTGGATTGATTACGCCAAGGGTATGATGGACGTGATGAAGTACCGAGATCAGGTTGATGAACTCGATCTATCAATCGTAAAACGTGGTGAATGGCCGATTAAATATGACCCGCGGACCATTGGACTTTCCGTCGATCTTGTTCGCGGCATGGTGTTTACTGGTGCGGACGGTGGTGATGAGGTATTCGGTACCACAAATATTGAGAAAACAGGTGAGTCGTTTGAGAGCGAATTTGCCATTGGTAGCTCCGTTAAAGTCGTGGTTAGGGTTCCTGGTGATGGCAAGGGCGGCGTAGCGAGGCTTTATAGTCCGTTTAACTTCAAAGCCGAGTTGAAAGACTCCGCGATGCCGGCGACTCCGACAAAAGTTGAGGTCACGGACAAAACCACGGCTGCTCCAGACGCTGGAGAGGCGCCAGCCAACGCCACGCTTCTGCCCGGCGCGAAGGCTGCTGAGATCAACAAGGAAGCTCAAGAGGTTTTGGATGACGACGGACGTGTTATCAAAGGTGACGAGACCCCGGCCGCGAAAAGTAACTCCGTTATGCCACCAGCGACTCATGATGATCCGGGGGTTGATGTAAACGGTCAGCAAAAACCCGAGACTGAGAAGTCCAAGTCGGACAACGGCGATCTTTGGTAACGTTAGCTTGTGCCTGAGGCGGTTTTCTGTCACAACCGACCCTCAAAATCAGATTTAGGAGAGCTACGCCGTTATGAGTCAGGAACTCAACAAACTTAAGTCCCTTGTCAGAACTATTCCGCATTTCCCAAAACACGGGATTATGTTCCGGGACGTCACGACACTGATTCTTGATCCCTGGGGTCTGAAGACGACTGTCGGCATGATGGCAGACCGCGCGTTCAAGCTTAAACCGCAAAAAATTGTCGCTATTGAGTCCCGGGGGTTTATTTTCGGTGCCGCGATCGCTGAGCGTCTTGGCTGCGGATTGGTCCTTGCCCGCAAGAAAGGGAAGCTCCCAGGCGAGACTGTGGAGATTCAATATGATCTCGAATACGGCACTGACTGTATTCAAATTCATAAGGACGCGATCGCTCCTAGTGAGCGCTGTTTGATTCTTGATGACTTGCTTGCCACCGGCGGCACAGCCGGGGCTGCGGCCACACTTGTAGAAAAAATGGGCGGACACGTGGTGGGTTGTCATTTTGTTGTTAATTTACCGGAGCTTGGGGGCGCCAGTCGCCTCGCGAGATTTGATCTTCATTGGTTGATGGACTTTGAAGGTCATTGACCACAGGTCACCGTATCGCTTAAAATATTAGGATAAATGTCTGATATTTAGAGGGATCGAGTCGTGCCTCAACCACCGATTGAATCTTTGAGCCTTGAGGCCGTGATGGGAATGATTAATTCAGCGCTCGCCGAGCAGCGGGCGCGGGTTTTTGTGTTTTTTACCGAGGCTCACCGCAAGCTTTCAGCAAGTATTGATCAATTTAAGTTCGCAATGTCTCAGGCAGACCATTGCTTTGCTGGCGACAAACAGTCCGGCGCCATGTTTGTAAATCAAAAATATTTTCTTGATTCACTTGCTCAGCTCACAAAAACCACCAACTCAAAACTCGCGCTTCTTGCCGGACCAGAGAAGGCATCGGGGCCATTGGCTCGTAAGCTTGAGACGACTCATCAGGGGTTTTCTGGACTTATTGCTATAGATCTGGCGCAAAATTATCATACGGATGAAGCGATTACCGGACAAATCATTGAGGCGATCAATCGGGCCAGTCCTGATATTGTGCTGGTTGCGTCTGATTTGAAAAATCAGGAAATCTGGATCGCCAATTACCGCCACCGCTTTAACTGCTCAGTCGTTATCGGTCTGCACTAACGGGAGAGAGCAGTCTATGAACTATGATGTGTATGAAGTCTTAAAAGAAGGTCCAATCGCGCGGGCGATTGTGGTGATTGTGTCTGTCATGATTGGTTATGTGTCCGGTAAGATGGCAAGTCGGACAGTATACCGTGCACTCGGAAAGACGCTCGATGGCCATCAGGTGATGATTGCCAAGCGCCTGGCGTTCTATGGCGTCATGGCTCTGGTCGTCCTGACCGGACTAAACGAGGCCGGAATTAACCTCAGCGTCCTCGTCGGCGCGGCCGGTGTGGCATCGGTCGCTATTGGTTTTGCCAGTCAGACCACAATGTCCAATCTCATCAGCGGTATTTTTATGCTGATCGAGCGACCGTTTATGGTGGGAGATGTGATCCGGGTTGGTGGCACCAGTGGCGAAGTGACGACCATGGGGCTGTTCTCAACTATTCTCAAAACTCCCGAAAACATGATGGTTCGTATCCCAAATGAGACCCTGATGAAATCTGAGATTACCAATACGACGAGATATCCCCTGCGCCGCATTGAACTTCCCCTTGCCGTGTCCTATTCCGCTGATATCAGTCACGTGCGTATCCTTGTTACCGATGCGCTGAAAACGTGCAATCAGACCCGCAAGGACCTTCCCGTCGGATTACTATTCAAATCTTTTGGTGATAACGCCATCAATCTCGCGATGGAGTTTTGGGTTGTGAAAGAAGCTGCCGCAGAGGCACCCATTACTGCCGCCGAGGCCGTAAAAAAAGCTCTCGAGTCCGCAGGGGTAGAAATGCCCTTCCCCCAGAGAACCCTGAGCTTTGCCGCGGATCAGAAACTTAAAGTCGAAGTATCCAACTCAGCGAATTGAATCGACCTCAAATGACTCGGTCATTTCAGGCAGTTAGTTCGCCAATAGACTCAATCCAAAAATTGAGCTAGATTGCGCCGCTCAACGCCAAGGGAGTCTCACGCAAGTGTCTGATTTTGAGATCGTCACAACCACCGCCGGTGCGGTGTCCATACGAAATATCGTGGTCAACGAGATTATGCATAATCCCGTCGGGCCGTGGCGTGAGGCCAATGATCTTTATATCAAGCAGTCGCGCTTTGAGGAACGCCTCCTGGCGCCCACGGAAGACGACTTCGTGCTCTTTGATGTCGGTCTCGGTGCCGCCTCCAACGCGCTGGCAGCAATTCACGCAAGACTAAATCTCGACCACGCTCAGGGGCGAAGACTTCACATCGTAAGCTTTGAGAACAACCTTGAACTTCTCCGTTTCGCTCTCGCCAACGCGAACGCCTTTGACCACATGCGTGGATTTGAGGAGGCCCTCACAACACTTCTCGAAACCAACCACTGGGAAAGCCCTACGGGCCTTGTCACATGGGATTTGCGCCCAGGAGATTTCCTGGAGTTGATCGACCATGAAACGTATTACCCAGAACTTGTGTTCTATGATCCATACTCTCCAGCGGTAAATCAGGAGATGTGGACTTTAGACGCCTTTGCAAAGCTCCGCGCAAAATGCGGCGACTCGCCCCGGGGCACCACACTCTACACGTACTCCATCGCCACACCGGTGCGGTCTGCCATGCTGCTCGCGGGCTTCTTCGTCGGTCACGGAATCCCCACCGGCCTGAAAAACGAAACAACAGAATTCGCGACCGATTTGACGTCCCTCGCAAAACCCATCAGTAAAGACTGGTATGGACGATGGATCAGATCTCAGTCGCCGCTGCCTTACACCACCAAGCCAGAAGACGCCGCGTCAATCCGTGAGCGCCTGAACCAACATCCTCAACTGGCACCCTTCAAAGACCTTGGCAAAGAGCTGATCAAAGCCGCCTTCCC
>CANILH010000026.1 GCA_947468665.1 Oligoflexales bacterium
ACTTGGCTTACAGTAATAGCAATTCAAGCCGCCAACTCATCACCATTCAAAACGATCGGCTTCTTCGACTCCTCAACCACACCCTTCAACGACCTATAAAGGTCTTGTAAATCAGACGCCTTGTCTTGCAGTTCATCCAAAATAAAAAGGCGAATATCCTTTTCGGTAGACCATGTCATCTGTGTCGAAGCATCCTCTTTGCTCTCCCACTTCAAGACCGCCGGATGCTTAACCGAAAATCGCTCTGCGAATACGCGGGCTGTCATTTCGAAAAATGTTCTGACAAATTTAACTTCATTTCCAGTCAGTCTAGCTGGTTTATGCGCAAGCAAATGGAGGGTAGCTTTCTGGTAATCGTTGTAATTGACATGAAGGGCCCATTGGCCGCGAACCTTGACCATCGGAGCATTTAAAAGTACCACAGGAAACCCTAAACCGTAATCGACGTATCTCTTTTGAATTTTTCGTTCCACTATGATCTCCTTTTCCCAAGCGGGATGACCGTCACAATCAACATTTCATTTTCATCAAACGTGACGGCAATCCTAAGATTACGACCGTCCAAAGTCTGGCCGCGCATAGCGTAGTTCCAAGCAGCAAACTCCACCTTAAACTCATCCTTAGCCGGTTCACGATCACCATGAATCAGCACAAACGTGATCCCCGCGACGGTGACCTGCCGCTCTTCTCGTCTCAAAGTTGCATGAGGTAAAATAATAAACACACCAGATCGCGCTTGTTCCTGGATAAGACTCAAAACATCGGGCATTTTTGGTGGCAACTTGTCCATGAGCTATGGTAACTCAGATACCAAGCCACAATCAAGTCGATTTAGGATCTAAAATTTTCATCTACTTTCTGACGGCAAAATCCAACTCATCGTAAAAGACGGAACGGATTGGCGCCCGAACGGGGCTTTGTGGCGCGCATACTACCATCGATGGACTCGCGAGGTATATGACCACATGGAAACCATGCCCGCGGACGCGCCGGATTTACTTGTAGAAATTTCCCAGCGCAAATTTACGCCCGAAACCATCCAATTACTCCGCAAAGATATGGACGACATTTCCAGAAAGTACGCGTCGATTTCGCGGCTGGAGCGGCAGGTTTATTCCCCCGAGAAATTACGGTATTTCACCCTTTCGGTTCTCGGTGACCAGTGGACGGCTCCTTTGTTCGACGTGCCACCTTATGAAACCCAGCGCAAATAGGCGCATACATCCCAATCAAGCAAGTCAAATTGAGACTGGCTGAGTATTGTCCAGTTATTCCTGCCGCTTTCTTAATTTGTCGAAAACGGCGCCTTTGCGGCCAGTGAGATCTCAGATCCACCCATCCAGGCGGCAAGGTCAGCATATTCAGCCTGGGATTCTTTGTGATAATTGCCACGGCGAGTTGCCATAATAAGAGTATTTTTTGGCGTGGCGTGTGACATGGTGAATTCCGTAGTCGTCACCTCATAGCCGTGTCCGCGAAGTATCAGCACCCGGGCAAGATCAGTCATGTGAGCGGCGATTTCCCGGCGAAGGTGTGGATTATGATATGCGGGTTTAAGCGGGTTAGTGATGCCGAGGTCTGCCATGTCCTTCCATTTGCGGGCGAGTTCCGCCTGACAGCAGGGAGCCACGGCAATGAAGTCAGCTTTAAGGCGAATGCCCAGAGCGATGGCGTCGTCGGTCGCAGTGTCACAGGCATGGAGAGCGACCACGGCATGAGGGCGTGATTTTTTCGGGTCCGGATCTGCCTCAGGGTCATGCTCTGCCAGAAGTTTTTCCCAGTTGGCGTCAGCGATCGGACTGGTGCTGAACTTCAGGATCTCAGAGACATTCATGTCGTCCGATATTTTGTTGTTTTTTGTGATCAGGGTCTCGTTATTGTCTATCCCGATCAAAAGTGCCTTGTGGCTCCAGATTTCCTGATAGGCCCAGGCCAGGATAAACGTCAAAAAAGAACTGCCGCAGCCAGCGTCAAGAATCCTTATTTTGCCGTGGCGATTATTGAGGTCTTCCAGGTGCGGTTTGAACTGGGCAAGAAGATGGTTGACCTGAATGAATTTTCTCGTGCTATCAGCTGACATGGAGGCGTCTTTATTGAGTAACCCCAAAGCCCTCAGAAGTAATGGTGCGTTTGACGGCAGAACATGGTACTTGTGGCCGGATTTCAGTTTGTTGATGCGTTCGGTCGTCCAGTAAGATTTAGCTTTTCCGGTGAAATTAGCTGCGAGTTCTGCGGTAGTAAGTGTCATAATTTGTCTCTTGTTAAGGTGGGTCTAAAGAAATGATCCTGCAAAAATATATTCCGGCTGATCTTCCTGAGGTGATCCGTACCGCGAGAGCCTCTGCTCTGAAAGATCTTGGCGTATCAGCTGAAGACTGGAAAGCCTTGGCTGAGGCCGTGATGGCGTTGTCGGACTTCTATGTTAAGCACCCGGAAAAGTCCAGCCCGTGGGATGAGACCTGGGCTCAAATCGCCTATGTGGCCTATTATATGCCGCTTAACTGGTGGCGCCTCTGTGGGGTGGTGGGCCGAGGGCAAGAGCTTAATTATTTTGATGGATTTGAGCATTACGTAGACTTTGGCAGCGGCCTTGGAAGCCTCGGGTTTGCTTTTGATCAGGCGGGTATCGGTTTTAAATCCGGACTGGCAGTAGAACGGTCCAGAGAGGCAGTCTACCTTCATAGACAGCTTGCCCAAGCCTCCATGACCCCCATCGACTGGCAATCAAACGTGAAGTCAGGCCAAATTAAGGCAAAGACTCTGGGCGTGTTCTCCTATTCGTTCACTGAACTCAAAGCCCTGCCCGAATGGGTACAGGCCTGTGACGGGCTCTTAATTGTCGAGCCATCGACTAAGGATGACGCCAGAAGACTTCAGGCCGTTCGCGGCGACTTGCTCGCCAGCGGATGGCATGTCTGGGGCCCTTGCACTCACGCAGCCCCCTGCCCGCTCTTGACTCACGGCGAACGCGACTGGTGCCACGACCGGTTTCAGTGGTCACAGCCCGACTGGCTGAAAAAAATCGAGGCCCGGATGCCGATTAAAAACGGCACCCTTCCCTGCTCCTGGCTTATGGTGCGCAGGGATCCGCCGCCACCAAGAGATTCCACGGTGGCCCGTATGACCGGAGACCTGCAAGAATTCAAAGGCTTCGCCAAGCAGCTAATCTGCCGCGGTGCTGACCGCGAGTTTGTAGCGTGGCAGAAAAAGGACTTCAAAAAAGGTTATCCTGAAATTGGCCGGGGAGATCTTGTCCGGGTCAAAAAAGACCTGCCCATGAAAGCTCAGGAACTACGCCCGTCCCTGGCAGCTGATGTCGCGAGACTCAACTGATTATTTAAAATATCACTGAAAACGGGATCTAATTTGTAGAATAATCCGCGGAAGGGATTCGACCGAATATATAGGAACGTTGGCAAGGATAAAGGATACCTTCTTGGTTTTTCCGTTAATCGATACTGAATGTGTTACCGGATTTAAGGACGGCATTTGCGAGCTTAACTTCACTGCGAACCTGCAGGGGTGCGTCGCCATAAATTGATGCAGTGAACGGAGGGAGCCGGATGTTCCTGCCTTGACCTCAATAGGAACAATGTCGGTCTCGTACTGGACCACAAAATCGACCTCCGCGCCGTCCGTCTTATCTTTCCGTTGCCAATAAAATAATTCCGGTTCCTCGGACGGCTCGTGCAAAGATGGCAAATGTTGCGCGACAAATTGTTCGGCAATGGGGCCGCTGTCCAGAACATCGCGATTTATGTCGTCCAAGTGCATCGGAAGTTTAAGTAGCCGATTCAGCAGTCCGATGTCTAGCCAATACATTTTATAAAATTCAAAGTCGGCAAGGGCCGCGATGGGGATTTTTGAGGCTGTGGTATTGTAGGTACACCGAATGACTCGAGCGTATTCAAGCATTTTTACCGATTGCCGAACGTTGATGGCACGGTCTTCGCGCGAAAGATTCGCGTAGCTGATTTTCTCGCCAATTTGTGACGGGATTTTCTTGTATACAGTACGCAGTGTGTGCAATTTTGACTTTCTTGCGTACTTCATAAAGTCGTCCTGGTAGGTATTAATAATTTGATTTTGAATATTTCGAATTCTGACCTCTGAACGCGGATTATTGATATAAGCGGCAACTGCCTCAGGCATGCCACCTACGAATCTGTAGGTATCGTAGAGCTCAAGGCACTTTGCGTGGAGTTCTGGCGTTAACGTCTCATCGAAATCAAGATCACGAATTTTGTCAGCGACAAAATCCTGGCCACTGGCCCTCAAGAAGTCGCCAAAAGAAACCGGCTGCATATGAAGGTACTCAATACGCCCTACAGGCATCGAAAACTCGTGCTCGGCGAGGACAAACTCAAGCAGGGATCCAGCGGCAATGACGCCGATCGCCGGAAGTTCCTCGTAAAAATAGCGTAATGCGGCTAACGCGTGCGGTGCTGCTTGAATTTCATCCAAGAACAGCAACGAATTCTCGGATATGACGATCTCCCTTTGCAGGTGACTTTCAAGGCGCGCTATGATTTTGTGAACTTGGAGAGTGGCAAAGGCTTCATCAAGAAGTGGCGCCTTCTCCAAATTGATCTCGTAGAAATTAAGTTTCCTTTCTCGCGCGAACTGCCGCACTAAAGTCGACTTACCGACCTGCCGGGCCCCTCTCAAAACGAGTGGTTTTCTGATTTTATCTAAAAACCAATTATTTAAATGAGTTATGTACTTTTTTTGCATTAAAATGACCCCATATTTATCACTAAAATATACCAAAATAGCGGTATTTTTGCAAGTTTAGTTGCTGGCGTGGTCGTTCTAAGCTCCTGGATAGCATGAGTTGGGATTGTTTGTTTTTGGACTATCTGGTGCGTTAGTCGACCGTCAATGGGGCGTGCCGGATCGCGGCCTCAAGAGTCTTTTGAATCACGGGAAAGCTTTCTTTTACCGAGGTCAAAACGTCCTTATGGTCCACGTTCATGCCACCTGCCTGATTGGTCACAAAACTGCACGCAAATACTTTTAGCCCCAGCATGCGGGCAGTGATGACTTCCTGTACGGTACTCATGCCGGCGAGATCAGCACCCATGATTTTAAGCATGCGGGCCTCAGCCGGTGTCTCATAGGTCGGGCCAGCCATGCTCGCGTAAACGGCTGATTTAATGTTGGCGTCTTTCATGACCTGGTCACGCCAGTCGCTGTTGTAGGCGTTGACCATGTCGACAAACTGAACGGAGCTCGCAGTCTTGTCGACTGCCGCGGCATTCTGACCGGTTAAATTGAGGTGGTCATGAATGGCAAGAATTGAGCCGTTTTTGGCGTGTTCTGAGATACCACCGGCGGCATTGGTGAGAATAATGTTCCGGATTCCCAACTCATGGGCAATCATAACCGGAAGGCTTACCTCAAAGGGACTATAGCCCTCATATAAATGCACACGGCCTGTGGCCACGATGACGTCTTGTTCCAGGTTGCCGATTTTAACGCGGGCAAAGACAAGCTTCGAGCCGTGACCAGCGACTTGGGGCGCGGGGTAGGCGGGAATCGTTGCCATTTCCAGCTCACCAAGTACCGTCCATGAATTTACCGCGTCGCGGAATCCAGAACCGAGCACAAGAAAAGCCTTAGGCTTCGCGCCGACCTGATTAATTTTTGTTTTGATAAAGGTCGCGGCTTGCCGCGCTTTGTAAGTCCAATTGTTCGTCATGTAAGCCTCCAGATAGGTTTAGCTACGGCGGTAAAAGTCATGTTTCTTGAATACCATCTTCCTCTTCAAATTGACAAAATATCCAATATTGACTAAAATTACCTTTAGATTTTAATAAAGTGAAGGTTTTTTTATTCATACAAAATCCTTAAAAAACGCCATGGTAGCTTTAAGGCGCATCTCCAAGCGCGCTAATGGGTTGATTCGAACGTCAGAAGCCGTTGAGGCCGGGGTTCAATCAAGAACTCTTGGGGACCTCGTCGACGGCGGCGTTTTGCAAAAACTAAGTCGCGGCCTCTACCGCCTATCAGAACTTCCGCCTGTGACTGATCCGGATTTAGTGATGATTGCGTTGCGTATTCCGAATGGCGTCATCACTTTGGTGTCTGCATTAGTGTTTCACGAACTGACACTTGAGGTGCCAAGGCAAATACAATTGGCGATCAAAGCCGGATCTGAAAAGCCACGCCTTGATTATCCGCCGATAAAGTTGTTTTGGTTTTCGGACAAAGCATACAGCGAAGGTATTGAGATCCACAAAATCGATGGCGTATCAGTGCGAGTTTACTCAGTAGAAAAGTCCATCGCAGACTGTTTTAAATTTCGCAACAAGATTGGCGTCAATATTGCCGCCCAAGCTATTAAGGCTTGGGCTCCGAAAAATCGCCGCAATTGGGACAGGCTCTTGTACTATGCCAAGATCTGCCGTGTTGAACAAATCGTTAAGCAATATCTTGAGGCACTAGCTTGAAATATCCGATCAAAAATCATTCCGCGTCGGTACGAGCGAAACTGGAAAATGCCGCGAAAGCGAGTGGGCGAGGATTCTCAGAGTTCTTGCTTTTCTATTCCATTGAACGTTTTCTTTATCGACTTAGTTTAATTCCTGAAGGCGCGTCTTTTGTGCTGAAAGGCGGAGTCATGTTTAGGATCTGGGATGCAGAGACCCCTAGACCAACTCGTGATCTTGATCTGTTGAGCTATGACACCAATGATTCAAAGGAACTGTCACGAATCATGTCGCTAGCATGCGCTGTTTCGTTTGATGAAGACGGCATAGTTTTTGACCCAAAAAGCATTAAAGCCACAAAAATCAAGGAAGATGCTGATTACGAAGGTGTTCGCATTAAGTTAGAAGGAAAACTGGGGACTGCCAAGACGCCGATTCAAATCGATATTGGTTTTGGTGACGTTGTTGTACCGCATCCGATAACGATCGATTACCCAACGGTAATTGATTTGCCCGCGCCGCGGTTAAAGACCTACACCAAAGAGAGCGTCATCGCAGAGAAGCTTCAGGCGATGGTTTTTCTCGGAAGTATGAATAGTCGGATGAAGGATTTTTACGATATTTGGTTCCTGGCCAGTAAGTTTGATTTTGATGGTAAGTCTCTCGGTGATGCGGTTAGTAAGACATTCAAGCTTAGAAAAACGAACCTTGAAGTCGACCCGATTGCTTTATGTTCGGAGTTTGCTTCTGATTCGCAAAAGCAAGTTCAATGGAACGCGTTCTATGTGAAGCTTATGGTCGATAGAGGAGATGAAAATCGACCCGATTTTACTGAAATTATTCAAAAATTGCGGATCTTTATTAGACCACTTCTGGTCTCACTTTCTGAGCGACAAGTATTTAACCAACAGTGGCTTCATAAATCATTTAACTGGGCCGAATAGGCAGTGTGACGATCTGGCTGTGCCAGTGAAATGCTCGTCATGTAAGCCTCCACTAGTCAGCACATGGTAGCATTCACTAAGATCCCTGCCCACAATTAGTATGGCCAGCGACTGGCGAGCCTGGCCTTGGTCATTCAGGGCGAAAACACCCTGGTGGATGAGACGGGAGTTTTCATTTTCAGCGATTTTCTCCGCATGTGAGCCCCTCAGGCTCTGGCAGAGATCGGAAAATGACTTATGTCCGGCCCGCTTCATCTCATTGGCCGAGACGTGTACCCAGAGTCCGCAGTGTTTTGCCGCAAGTCTTTGGCTAATTTTAAGCGCGACCCGTCCCATGGACCAGCGAGGATTGATCTCAATCATGGGCCTGAGCTCCGGCCCGGAGTCTGTCATATAAATAAAGGCGTCAATTCCCAGGGGGCCGTAGTAGCCAGCCTTAAATGCCTCGTGGCCGACTTGTTCGGCAGTTTTTTGAAGTCTCGCGTACCAGCCATTCTCGGCGTGCCACAAGCGGAGAAACTCCGAACCCAGATCATCAAATGGGCGACCTAAGATATGGCCCCGGTACTGACCCCGGAGATCTGTCCAAAATCTCGTGACGCCGAGAAATTTAATTGTGCCCTCGTGGTCGATATCAATGTGGGCGCTGAGATCCACTTTTTTATCCAGCCAAGGTTCGGCCAGTATAAAGCCATGACGGTCGATCACAGAGCTGATCCAGATTTTGTCGTTGTCAGTAAGTGTGTCGTCTTTGACGCGAATCATCCCGCGTCCAGAGGCGCTAAATGGAGCCTTAAAGACTACAGTCATGGTGGGGGATTTTAGTCTGAGCTTAATCAGTGCGGTCGCTGCCTCAGTTACCGAAGGAGGTCTTAAGGTGCTGACCTGATCAAGAGAGAGTTTTTCCCGAATGGTAGCGGCGAAGGCTTTGCTGAAAATACTGTCTTCGGCCGTCGGTGGTGTGCGATCTTGTTTCTCAGGTGGATTTAATAGATATGGCTTTAATGGCTTAAAGAATTCGTCTGCGGCCGGTGACCAGCCCCAGGGCTCAAAGCTTAATATTTTCCTGGTGTTAAGAGATTTCAGGTCAGTTTTACGCATAAACTCTGGAATCTCAAAACCCATATCATCCAATGATTTTAGAAATTCTACAGACGGAATCTCATCCACCAGCACGATGTCACTCTTATGGCCCAAAAGTGCCATGAGAGATCCGTAATCAGATGTCAGGGCCTGAATTGGCTTTGGTGGAGTCCAGCTTAAGTCTCCGGCCTCGATCTCCTGCTCACTGCCGGGATTAAACCAGAATACTCTCGGTGGTCGGCCCTTGGACTGATTGTGCACATAAAGCTCATCAATGAAATCAGTTGGCAGTCCTGCCGCGAGTCGTCCTTCTCTGTCAAAAGTGATGCCCTTTGCCCGTGCCGGCGTCATGGGGAAATGCAGTGTTTCTTGCCATTCCTTAAATAACCGTTCACATTTGGGTCGCCAGCGCTCAAACCAGGTGACCCCGTGCTTGACGTGGCCGATCTCCTCAAGACGGACTTGCCTCATAATCGCGGCCGACAATTGGTCACCTTCTTCATGGAATAGATGCTCGTAGTGCAGCGCGAAATCAAGATTTGCCTGCTCAAAGGTCATTGACATCGCGGCCGCGAATTCCATGGGAGAGGCGAGGTCTTTCATGCACTTCCAAAAAAACCCATTGAGGTTGGCCTCGCCAAATTCCACGCCTAGGTCTTTCATGCGATCAAGATAGAGACGCATGTGGTTTTGCTCCTCTGCCATCGTCTGGACCAGCCCCCGGCGAAAGCCCTCAGGAGCGTCTGGCCATTTGAGAAGAGCCACGGCCATCAACTCAAGAGCAAGCAGCTCGTGATTGGCGAAGAAATGAAGTACAAGCCCACGGGCGCGGCCGTCAGAAAGTTTTGACCGGGTGGGGAAGGTATTTTCACCGGTTTTTTTGGAGCGGTCCAAGGTCAGACCTGGGGTTCTCGCGGGAAGGGCAGGGGTCAGAAAAGGCCATGCGGAATTGGTGTGGGAGTCCAAAATACCTGAAATTGGAGCCAAAAGTTTCGACTCCAAACCAGGCGAGTAGAGAACTAACTCCGCAAATGACTTGATTGTTTCCGGTTGTGCTGCCATAAGGCGGCGAACTTAATAATAAAAGCGTTAAAAAGCAAATCAAATAGTGGTAGGCTCCACCCTCAAAAAATAAAGGCCCTTGCGGGATTTCATAAGGTTAAAGCACATATGATTCGGATGGACGGACTAACCAAAACTTTTGGCACCAAAACGGTGTTGGACGGAGTTACGTTTCATTTTCCGGAAGGCGCCCGCATCGCGCTTGTTGGTCCCAATGGAGCGGGAAAAACCACGCTCCTGGACATCCTCACTAACGTTACCGAGGCCGACAGAGGAACTGTCTTAAAACCAGGACGCCTTCGGCTTGGCTATCTCCCCCAAGAACCGAACGTGAAGCCCATGGTGTCTGTCCTTGAAGAGGCTGTCGCTGGTGGTGAGGGATATATCCAAGCATTGGTTCGCCGCCATAGAGCAGCTCTTGATAAGATGACGGACGACTACTCTGAGGCTAATCACAAAGCCTGGGATCTGGTCGATGACGAGTATAAGCATGAACGTGGATATTCGCTTGAGGCAGACTCGCGCGCGATTTTAGCGGGTCTTGGGTTTACGCCTGAGATGACCGCGAAAGACCCAAGGGCCCTGTCTGGCGGTTGGCGGATGCGTCTTGAGCTCGCGAAGATTTTTCTTAATCGCCCGAATTTTTTGATTCTCGACGAACCGACAAACCATCTCGATCTTCCAAGTTTGGTTTGGGTCGAAAACTGGCTTCAGAATTTCTCGGGGACGCTTCTATTTGTCTCTCACGATAGAAGTCTCTTAAGGCGTCTGCCTAACATGACGCTACACCTTCATAACGCGAAGCTTACGCCTTACCACGGAAATTTTGATAGGTTTCTTGAGGAACGGGAGCTGCGGATGGCAGAAGAGTTCGCCCAGGCGGAGAATCTTCGTAAGCGTCGCGAGCACCTGGAGAAATTTGTGGACAGGTTTGGCGCCAAGGCCAGCAAGGCGAGCCAAGCTCAGTCAAAAATGAAAATGATTGCCCGGATCAGGGACCTTGAGTCAGACGTGGGCGGTGATGATCAGGTGGACTCAATGCACATAGCGATTCCTTTGGGTCAAGCATCGGGACGTGAGGTTGTCAAGATCAAAAACGGCGCCATTGGTTATGAGAAACCACTCAGTAAGAATATTAATTTGCTCGTGGAGCGAGGCCAGAAAGTCGCCATTATTGGCGCCAATGGTATTGGAAAATCCACTTTGCTCAAAACAGTGGTCGGTCACATTCCGGCCCTCGCGGGAACATTCGAGCTTGGTCATAATGCCCGCCTCGCGTGGTTTGCCCAGGATCAGCTTGAGATCATGGATTCGTCAAGATCTGTTTTGGATAACGTCATGGAGGCATCTCCTAAGGTGACCCAGGGTGTGGCCAGAAATGTCCTGGGGAGTTTGCTTTTTCGGGGCGATGACGTTCAGAAAAAAGTCGGCGTCTTGAGCGGAGGCGAAAAAGCCAGAGTGGGACTTGCAAGACTCTTGCTGCAAGAAGCCAATTTATTGATGATGGATGAACCGACTAACCACCTTGATATCTCAAGCTGCGAGATCTTGTCTCAGGCGATACAGGAGTTTGAGGGTACCGTTATATTTGTCAGTCACGACCGTGACTTCATTGACGCCGTGTGTAGTCACGTTTACGCCATGCTGCCGGATGGCCGAGGGCGACTTTTTGAGGGAAAACTTGACGACTACAGGAGACAGGCCCTTAAATCTGATTTCCCGGATGTACTTGACCCCTTGCCGGTATCCGGAAATGACGGTGGCAAGTCAGGGCGAAGCAAAGTGACGCATCATGCATCCTCCGCTGCTGAAATAGGCTCGAACATGTCAGAGTATGAAATCAACGCCCTGAAACGAGACGCGCAGAAACATCAAAAGAGAATCGCTAAACTTGATGTGGAAATGACAAGGCTTCAGGCTTTGGCCGCAGATTGTGACCGGCAGATGGAAGCTCATCACGCGGATTTTAACCGCGTCGCGTCGATCACCGCGGAAAAGCAATCTTTTGAGTCACTTCTCGGTAAACACGAGGAAGAGTGGTTCGAGCTCACGCAAAAGGTCGACGCCGCGAGAACAGCGCTGGAAGGCGCGGGACGGACGCTCTAGGCCAGACTTGCGTCTCGCCAAGTTCGTGTACTGGCATTACAGGGAACTGCCCGCCGAAAAGGAATTCGTCAAAATACTGCCGATTTACATGAGACGAGTGAATGGTTTGGTAATTTGGTAAATATTTATAAACTTTGGTGTTAAGAAAATTATCCCTCAAAGGCATCTGATTCATGGTGGAGCCGGCTCTGACCATTTTGTGCCTGTAATGCTTTCGGGATTCCGTTAGTACATATTATTCCCAGTGCTGTTGTATCCGGTCGAAATTAGAAGCTAGACTATACTATACAAATGCCAATAGAGCTGTGTAGATTTCATTTAGATCATTTCGAGTTGGGTAGATAGTGAACAATTTTTAGTAAGTGCGCGGAGCACAGAGGATGAGGACATGGATAATCTTTTAAAGGTTTCAGGAAATGGCTTAGGCGGAACAGAGTACACAGCGATGCTTGAGAACTCGCCTATCAATGTTCTTTACTGTGATCTCAACTTCAACATTCAATATGTCAACCCAAAAAGTGTTGAGACACTCACAACTATTGAAAAGCTTCTGCCAGTGCCGGCTAATAAAGTCCTCGGCGTGAGCATTGATATCTTCCACAAAAACCCCGCGCACCAGAGAAAATTGCTTTCCTCTGACCGCAACCTTCCGCACCGCGCGATCATTCAGGTCGGCCCGGAGAAGCTAGATCTTCTTGTCTCCGCGATCTATAACGAGAAGAAAGAATATATTGGTGCGATGGTGACCTGGGAAATCGTCACCAAGAAGCTCCAGATTGAGCAAAATCTCGCTCGCATTAACTCCATGACCGAGAATTCGCCGATTAACATCATGTATTGTGATCGGGACCTTAATCTTCAATTCATTAACCCCAAGAGTAAGGAGACGCTAAAAACTCTTGAGCGATACCTGCCTGTCGGCGTTGATAAACTTATCGGAACCAATATCGACGTATTCCACAAAAAACCAGAGCATCAACGCCGCATTCTCTCGGAAGACCGCAATTTGCCTATGCGGAGCATCATCGCGGTGGGTCCCGAGAAGCTTGATTTGCTTGTGACCGCCATCTATGACGGCGACCGCAAATACATTGGCGCGATGGTAACCTGGGAAGTCGTGACCAAGAAACTCGAGCAGGAGTCTGATCTCGCCCGTGTTAACTCAATGATGGAGAATGCTCCTATCAATGTTATGTGCGCGGATCTGGACTATAATCTTCGTTATATGAACCCGGCTTCCATTAAGACTCTCCGGGGCCTTGAGAAACTCTTGCCAAAACCAGTCGATCAATTGGTCGGTCAGAAAATCGATATCTTCCACAAGAACCCCGATCATCAACGACGGATGACCAAAGACGACAAGTCACTGCCGTTAACGTCAAAAATCAGGCTTGGGCCTGAGACTTTAAGGCTTCTCGTCGCCCCAATGTATAACCAAAACCGCGAGTATATTGGTCCGATGGTAACTTGGGAGGTTATCAGTGCGCAGGTTCAGCTTGTAACAGATATCTCCGAGGCGAGTCGGCACTTGTCCTCCGCCGCGTCTGAGCTTAACGCGACAGCGACTCAGATGACAGCTAACGCGTCGAAAGCCACTAAAGAGGCCAATGCCGTGGCAAGTGCCTCTGAGGAAGTTGCTCGCGGTGTCCAGACAGTGGCGACCAACACCGAGGAAATGACGGCCTCCATTAACGAGATCGCCCGTAACGCGAACGAGGCATCAGCGGCGTCCAACACGACTGTTCGTCAGGCAGAATCCACCAACGCGACGATCAGTAAGCTCGGTGAGTCCAGCCAGGAGATCGGTAATGTCATCAAAGTAATTTCCTCGATCGCGCAGCAGACAAACCTTCTGGCCCTTAACGCAACGATTGAGGCCGCCCGTGCTGGTGACGCCGGTCGTGGATTCGCGGTTGTGGCGAACGAGGTTAAAGAGCTCGCTAAACAAACCGCTCAGGCGACGGAAGACATCACCAATAAGATCGGTACGATTCAACGGGATACATCTACAGCCGTTGACGCTATCGGCGGAATCACTGAGAGTATCCGCAAGCTGAATGGTATCGCGTCGGCAATCGCGGCTTCTGTGGAGGAGCAGCAGGCGACAACAAACGAGGTTGCCCGAGTCGTGGGTGAGTCTTCCAAAGGCGTTCAATCGATCTCTGACAGCGTGAAGACGGTGTCGACGGTTTCAGGTGAGACCCAAATCGGCGCGACTCAAGTTCTGGACGCGGCACGGTCACTCGGTCAACTAGCTGAGCGCCTCGAGGGTCTCGTCAAGAAGATTGAGATCTGATCAGGCTAAAGTAATTTTGCGAGCTTATCCGAAAAATGCCGGCTGGCCTGTGGATTCAAGAACATTGAACCACAGTTCTCCAGCCGGATTTATTTTCTGCCGTCCCGTAATCGCATCAAATGGCACATGGGTCATACGCCCGTGCCAGTAACCAATGAGCATGCCAGTGCGGCCGGTCATGGCCGCATGCACGGCGTTTTGCGCAAGCCTCGCGCAAAAGAGTTGATCACCGGCGTTTCCGCAATGAGTGCGGATAATATAGCTAGGGTCGATATACTTTAGAGTCATGGGGATATTTTTATTTTTGAAATGCTCTCTTATGGTGTCGCGCAGATAAGTCCCGATGTCGCCAAGTTTGAGGTTACCACTCGCGTCGGTTTCCCTGGTGCCGCCTGTCTTGAAGAACTTCTGACCAGCGCCCTCAGCGATTACAATGACAGCGTGCTCCCTGGCCGCCAGTCTCCGTTCCAGGGCGGCATATAGTCCGTCTTTGCCCTCAAGGTTGAAGTCCACCTCTGGTACGAGACAAAAATTTACATCACCTGACGCAAGTGTCGCGTTCGCAGCGATATAGCCTGACTCGCGACCCATGAGTTTAACCAGTCCAATGCCATTGAAGACGCTTTCGGCCTCGACATGGGCCGCTTTGACCGCTTCTACGGCGACACTGACGGCCGTCTCGAAGCCAAAGGAACGACGCACCCACGGGATATCATTATCAATAGTTTTCGGGATGCCGATCACGGCAACTTTAGCGCCCCGCTTTCGCAATTCGCTGTCAATAAAAGCGGCTCCGCGCATGGTGCCGTCACCGCCGATGACAAATAGCATATTGATGCCTTTGGCGAGAATAGTATCAACGATTTCAGATGTCGGCGGCGTGCCGCGGGATGTGCCGAGAATGGTCCCACCCTGAGTGTGGATGTCCTCAACATCGTCAGGTGTCAGGCCGTTAAAATGATGCAGCGTTTTCGCTGAAAGACCCTGATATCCACCGCGCAGACCCTCAACGTAATGGCACCCGTAGCGATGCCACAGCTGCATTATCAGAGCCCTGATAACACTGTTAAGTCCGGGGCAAAGACCGCCGCAGGTAACGATTCCTGCCCTCACCTTCTCTGGATCGAAATAGATCTTCCCGCGTGGGCCCGCGACCTCAAAGGCCTCAGGTTGCTCGCCCTTTTGAATTTGCTCCAATAGGGACTTTAGATTTGGCTTAACCGCCATGAGCTCGTCATCGCTAATATAGGCGCCAGAGTCTGGAAGCTTGATCGGGGAATCCCAGAGGCAAGGACCAAGGCTTTCGATTATGAGTCCCTTTGTCGCCGGCATTGTGTCTAACCCCCAATAATATTGGTAACTTTCATCTGGTTTTTGTAGTTTAGCATGATTCATACAAACCTTGAAGATTGCCTGGGATAATGCCGGCAGGCAGGGTTTTACGACGGTGGACAACTCAGGAACGGGCGTGGTAGAAGGCGCTATATTTATTGGCAGGAGTTCTTGATGACCGTGACTTCGGGTGTGAACCCCATGGCGACAAAAAGTTTCTTTGGCATGACCTTGGCTGATGTTGAGGGACATTGTCGGGATTTTGGTGTCTCTGCGATGCACGCCCGGGATTTATTTCGTTCCGGTTATAAGGACGGACTTTTGAAACCTTGGACTCGTCCCGGACTTCCAGCACGGTATGCAGGGTTTTGTGAGCGGGAGCTTTCATCCGTCAATATTCGTATTTCGTCTGAGTTTGTCAGTCAGTATGACGGCAGCGTTAAATTTATTGTTGAGCTAAGTGATGGCCGTATGGTGGAAATGGTGCTTATGCCTGAGGCTAAAAGGGTGACACTTTGTCTCAGCTCCCAGGTTGGCTGCGCCCAGGCGTGCGTGTTTTGTCACACAGGGCGCATGGGGCTTGTCAGAAATCTTGATACCGCGGAGGTAGTTGGGCAGGCGTGGCTCGCGAATCAGTGGATCGCGTCGCGTCCAGAGTGGCTGAAAGCTAACCGATTACCAGATAGTCAGCGAGTCACAAACATTGTGTTTATGGGTATGGGAGAACCGCTTGATAACGTGGAGGCTGTTGCGCGCTCGATAACAATTTTCACGGATCCTTACGGGTTTAATTTGGCAAAAAGGCGTATCAGTGTGTCAACGGCTGGTCATCTTGACGGACTTCGTGAGATGGTTAAAATTCATCCTGACGTGCGCTTGGCGATTTCGGTACATTCTGCCGTAGATTCAGAGCGATCTAGAATTATGCCAATCAACAGACGTTGGCCACTGGAAAGTCTTGTTGAGACATTGAGAGAGCTTCCCACGCAGCGTGAGAATGGTTTGCTTATTCAATACACCCTTATTGCTGGTGTGAATGATTCGGTCGGGCATGCGCGTAAGTTGATTGAGTTAATCGCAGGTCTCAACGTAAAGATAAATATCATCCCCCTGAATCCGGTTGGACCATCAAGACTGAGGTGTCCATCGTCGGCTGATCTTGAGGCATTCCGGGATGAAATCCACAAATCCGGGCACCGGGTGATGGTTCGTTACAGCAAAGGGCAGGATATTGGGGCCGCTTGTGGGCAATTGGTCGCGCAGGTAAATGCTACTATTAATGCCCCTTAATATCAGTCAGTTATTGCTCTCAAGAATCGTCTAAAAGTCCTCAAATCGCCGAAATGATTAAAGAAATATTAGGACCGTGTCGATCTGATATATGAGCTAACTCATATTCGGAGGTTTTTGGGTGTCATCTGGTAACACTCCAATTTTGTCCTATCACGCACAACACCATCGTGTGCGTCTCGAATTGACGCGCGCAATGGCGCTAAGCTCTCCGTTGCCTCCACCAGACTTAGCGCAACGCGCCAAAACAAAGCTGGAGTCTGTTAAAAAAGAGAACAAAATCGCATTTTACGAGGTTTTTGAGGATAAACTACATAGTGCCTGGAAAGCTTTACGCTCAGCGGATGGACAGCCTCCTACGTTAAGTGTCTCATTCACTTTCGCGTCTGGATCGCCCGTGATTCCAGGGCTTACAGTTGTAAGCACCGGCGGGGCAAAACCAGGGGTGACTATATCTACCGATAAGCCACTTGATATGAAAGTCATTCCACGGGAATGGATCCGAGCATCGATTTCAAAGCTTGCCAAAGACAAGGGTATACAGGGCGGGCTTTTCCAGCCCCAGCTCCAGTCAGCGATCATGCGGCTCATGTCGGGTGAGGTGCTCGACAAGTTTGTTGTAAGCGCCGCGTCAGCGATTCCAGCGGTGCCTGTGGACGGTAAAGTATATTCCGTCATGGCCAATAAAAGTCGCGTTGAGATTGTCGTGTTTGTGGGGGACATAGCGGCCCTGCAATCTGATGAGGCAATTGAAAATCTCATTGGTGTCCTGCGTCGGACCATGGGAAAAATGAAGGCCGCTGGCTTGCCGCCGATGCGAATGCTGAAAAGTGAGATGATCAGTTGTATCAGGGCCGCGATGACTGGCCTGGAGCGTGTTGGAATTGGCATGCCACTGGCAATTTTGGCCGCTATTCCCGTTGAGGCTCCAAAGGCAGCAGCCAGGAAATTTTTGAGCTTCCATGTCACCGAGGATAAAATGTTAGCTTCGATTATTTCGTTTGATATGAAATTATATAACGATCCAGAATTTAAGATGTCACGTGAGTTTTTGACAGAGCAGATGCTCATTAGCCACCTGAAATTCGGGCTGACCGATGAGTTTTATGCTGCCATCGAGGAGTGCTTCAATACCCGCGTGACTTTGGAGCAAAAAACCGTCGCCAATGGGAAACCACCGATAATGGGCGCGGAGCCTTATCTCCATCTTGTCTACAAGGACGCGCCCGAAAACTCCGATCCGAACGCGGTCTTAAATATCCGGGAGGCGCAGCAGAGGTCAATTGTGCAAATGAATCAGTTTGTCGCCGAGGTTCGCTTTCAAACCGTCCCGGAAATCGGTGCCAACGTATTCGGTCAGAGTCTGATACCGGCAGTCGGCGCGGCACTTCAAGTAACGATCGGCGAGGGCATTCAGCAGAAAAAGGCGGGTAAGTTCTACGCGATGTTCGATGGCCTCCCCAAGTATGAGGACGGCAAGCTCACGATCAGTAAGGTATTCGTTCATCAAGGTGACGTTAACCTCAAGAGCGGCAATATTTATTTTGATGGCCCGGTCGAGATTACCGGAAATGTAGACGTGGGTTCTCTTGTGCGAGTTCGCGGACCACTTATAATTCATGGCTCAATTACTGGTGGTATCGTCATCTCCAAGGAACCCATCGAGGTTCTTCAGAGTATCGTTACGGGCGACAATGGTAAGGTTATCTGCTCAACACATATCAAGGCCGACTTTATTGAGAATAGCCGGATTGAGTGCGACGGTTCGATTACGGTCAATCGCTCTCTAGTGAGTAGCGAGGTCGTGGCCGGACTATATATTCGCACAGTTGCCCCGGACGGGGTCATTGGTGGCGGAACGATCATGTGCCGCGGGGTGGTCGCGGCTGCAAATATAGGCTTCACAAAAGGTTCGCGGACAATTTTAATCGTCGGCCTTGATCATAAAGTCATGCGGCGAATCAAATTGCGCCAAAAGCGATTTGACGATCTGACTAAAGCCCAGGAACGATATAAAAGTGAGTTTCGTGAGCTTGCCCAGAAAAAAGATAAGCAGCTGACTCCCAAACATAAACAGATGAAAGAAATTCTGAAAGAAAAAATGACCAATGTCCGCTCTCTTATAGAGAAGGTCCAGACTCTGCTTGAAAAAGCTAAAAGTTCTATGACCTATAACGCGGAGGCAATGATCGCCGCCAGCAATGTGTTCGCAGCGAATTGCCAGATTGAAATTGGCGGTTATCATGTTGTCATGGAAGCGGATACGATCGCTGCGGCTGTATGCGCGAAAAAACGTCGCGACACTCATATCTGTACGTATGACGAGATCAAAAATGACGTCGAAAATAGACTAGGATCGGCACCAAACAGCGCCGCGCCTTCCCAGGATTCCAAAAAAGCCGGATAAACCGTCGCATGACACCAAAGTGTCAGTGTTGGTGGTGACCATCCGCTCCGTGAGCGTGTCCATGAGCGACTTCTTCTTTAGTCGCGTCGCGAACGGTAGCAATTTCCACATCAAAAATTAGTTTTTGGCCAGCTAAAGGGTGATTCGCATCTATGGTGATCGATTCAAGGGCGACCGCGGTTACGGTCACAACATCGCCATTGGGGCCGTGGAATATATCGCCGACGGCAACCTCGCCCTCTGGCAACTGACTACGGTTGACGTTCATAATACGAGTGATATCGCGTTCGCCATAAGCGTCCTTAGCCTCGACCTCAACGCGGCGTTTATCCCCTGTATTCATCGTCACAAGGACGCTTTCCAGACCAGGAATGATCTGTCCGCCACCCGTCATAAACGCAAGGGGTTCATTGGAGTCGGATTGATCCAGAGTCTTGCCGGCTGTGTCAGTCAATTTGTAATGAAATGCTATGACTTTATGGGACATGTGTCTCTCCATGGTGAGGGGAGAGGCACTTTAACAAATGTCTATCCCTCAGTCACCTAAATAAGCCTTACGAATCTCGTCAGACCGTAGTAAATCGCCTGCGGGACCGTGCGTCTTGATTTTACCCGTCTCCAGAACAATTCCGTAGTGCGCAACCTGGAGTGCCTGTAGGGCGTTTTGCTCAACCAAGACAATGGTCATCCCCGTTTTATTGATGTCGGTGATAATCTCAAAGATTTTCTCAATGATCTGCGGCGCGAGTCCGAGGCTTGGCTCGTCCAGCAAAAGTAGCTCCGGTTGGCCCATTAGTGCCCTTGCTATGGCCAGCATCTGCTGCTCGCCACCTGAAAGGGTTCCGCTGAGCTGATTGCGGCGCTCACGAAGTCTAGGAAATAGCTGATAGCCTTTATCCATATTGGCCTGATATGCCCCCTTGTCGGGAGCCGCCCATGCGCCAAGATCCATGTTTTCCTCAACCGTAAGGTTAAGGAAAATGCCCCGCCCTTCTGGAGCCTGGCATAGCCTCTTGCGTACGATCTCGTGGGCGGGGAGACCCGTGATGTTTTCTCCCTTAAATACAATCGAGCCGGACTTGGGCTTAATCAAGCCGGAGATCGCGCGCAGCGTTGTGGATTTCCCGGCCCCGTTGGCGCCGACAAGAGTAACGATCTGGCCCTTTTCCACGGAGAAACTCATATTGTGAATAGCTTGAATGATGCCGTAGTAAACGCTGACGTCATTAAATTGCAGGATTGGTTCATTTTTTGACATGTTCACTTGTGGCCGCCTTTCCAAGATATGCCTCAATGACTCGAGGATTTTTTTGGATGTCTGAGGGGATCCCCTCGGCGATTTTTACGCCGTAATCCAGTACGGCGATACGCTCACAAATTCCCATGACAAGTTTCATATCATGCTCAATTAATAGTACCGTCGCGTTGAACGTCGCGCGGATATCCCTGATTGTGTCCATTAAACTGGATGTCTCATGGGCGTTCATGCCAGCGGCTGGCTCATCCAGCAGCAGCGTCCTGGCTCCTGTCGCGATGGCGCGGGCGATCTCAAGGCGCCTTTGATCACCATAAGGCAGGGCACTTGAGATTTCCTTTGCGCGGCCGTCCAGTTTGAAGATTTTGAGAATATTCAGGGCGTCGTTTTTTTTGGCGTCTTCCGCTGTCATGAGCGACTTGGAGCGTAATAGCGTCGGAATAAGCCCGAATTTCTTTTGAGTGGGGTTTTGATCCATAGCGACCAGGAGGTTATCTAAAACAGTCAGGTTCTTGAATAAGCGAATATTTTGGAACGTGCGCGCAATCCCCGTACGGGTGATCTCATATGGCTTCAGACCGCCCAGGCTCGTGCCGGATTGTCCATGAATAATGGTTCCGGAAGTTGGAGTGTAAACACCGGTAAGCATATTAAATATTGTTGTTTTACCAGCGCCATTAGGGCCAATTAGTCCAAATATAGACCCCTTAGGAATCTCAAGGTCAAGGTCAGTTACAGCTTTAAGTCCTCCAAAAACAATGGAGAGATTCTGGACTCGAAGTGCGAATGTATTCATGCGGAGCCCCCGTCAGGGTGTTTACCTCTCCGAGAGAGTTTCTCTCGGAAGAGGTCGCAAATCTCGCTGGTGCCGAATATTCCTTTGGGTCTAGCCAGCATCATAATAATCAGTACCAGTGAATAAATGACCATGCGCAGGTCAACTCCCGTGAGCTGTTGAAGCGGTCTGAGGGCTTCCTTTAAGACGGTCAGCATTATCGCGGCTACGACGCTGCCAGAAATGGAGCCCATGCCTCCTAGGACCACCATGATAATAACCTCAAAGCTGCGGTTGAAATCAAATGTTCCGGGATTAAGTGTTGTAAGGTAGTGAGCAAAAAGTCCGCCCGCCACGCCTGCGAAAAAGGCGCCCATAGCGAATGCCCGTACTTTGCCCTCAGTCGTGTTGACACCCATAGCGGTCGAGGCGATCTCGTCTTCGCGGATTGAGACTAAAATGCGGCCGTGAGCCGAGTGAACAACCCGCCAGATGCAGAACACCGTGATCAGGGCGGCCGTATAGACAGCGCCAAACGTCGTAAACTTTGTAATTCCAGACAGCCCTCGGGCGCCGCCTACCGCGTTTGTATTGAGGAAAATAACACGGATAATCTCGCCGAATCCCAGTGTTACGATCGCGAGATAATCTCCCCGCAACCGAAGCGACGGAAGTCCAACAATGTAACCGACAGCGGTCGCGGCGATGCCACCCATGATCAGAGAGATCGCGAAAATAACAACGCCGGCAACGGGGTCATTCATCAGTTCCGGATGAGAGGCGACGAGACTTGTGGTGATAAACGCTGAGAGGTATCCGCCGACACTCATAAATCCCGCGTGACCCATAGAGAATTGCCCGGTGAAACCGTTCACGAGGTTTAGGCTGACTGAGAGAATGACATTGATACCGGCCAGCACGATGATCTGAAAAAAATAGGGGCTGATCAGTTCGGGCAACCAGGCATTTAGTAACCAAACGATGCCGATGCCAACGATCCACCAGCGTAGGCTCATGATGCCGGTTTGCCCGGATTGTTCGTTGTTGCTACCTGAAGGGGCCATTTTAAAAAACCTTTTGCTTACTCACGTTTAAACTTTTTCGGTACGGTTCACGCCTAGGAGTCCGGATGGCTTTACTAGAAGGATCAAAATGAGAATCGTGAACGCCAACGCGTCTTTGTACGTTGGGGTCCCGTAACCAGATAAAAGAGCTTCCGCCAGTCCCAGGATAAATGATCCCAATACAGCGCCTGTGACATTGCCGATGCCGCCCAAAACAGCGGCGCAAAATGCCTTTAGGCCCGGAAGTGATCCCATTAATGGCTCGACCTTAGGATAAGTCATTCCCACCATGACTCCCGCGGCTCCCGCAAGTGATGAGCCCATCATAAATGTCGCGGCTATGATTTGGTTGGTCGGGATTCCCATGAGACTTGCCAGATCATGATTAAAACTCACCGCCCTCATGGCCCTGCCAAGGCGCGTGTGAAAAATTACATGCCTCAGAATCAACATGAGTGTGATCGCAGTGATAAACACAAAAACTTGAAGGGGATTGATGACAATCAGATTCTCGTCGGCGCCAAAGGTCCAGGGCTCGAGGTTCTCAAAAAGATCCGGAAAGGCCTTGGGATCAGATCCGAATAGCAACTGTCCGGCATTCTGGAAAAACAGTGACACGCCCACAGCTGTTATGAGCAGGTTAATCCGAGGGGACGCACGAAGCGGGCGGTAGGCCAGCCGCTCAACGCAGAATCCAACGGCTGCGCAAACACACATGGCTACCAATATAATGACGATCGCCGTAAGGATCGCCGCTCCTGTTGAAGCGGTCTCAGCAGAGCCAGTCAGAAGTCTGTTAAACGTCCCCAGTATAGCCAGACCCGCATATTTTGAGGTGTAAAGCCCGGTAAACGCTCCAAGCATAAAAACTTCGCCGTGAGCGAAGTTGATCAGCTGCAGGATTCCGAACACCATTGTGTAGCCCAACGCAATTAGCGCGTAGGTGCCGCCTTGCGATAAGCCATTGATGATGTATTGGGCGAATTCAGCCATGCTGGCGTCCTGTTAGGAAGTCGAAGTAATTTACTTACGTCTTGGTGGTTTCCTTAGGGATTAACGGTCGACTTGTAGAGAAACTTGCCGTCCTTCACTTCGAGTACAACCGCTGGTTTGCTCGCGTTGCGTTTCTCGTCGATGGTGATTTTCCCTGTGACGGCCTGGAATTCTTTTATTTTGGCAAGCTCGGCGCGAATCTCAGCGTTCGTTCCTGTTTTTGTTTTTTCGATGGCCGCGAACAGGATAACAGCCGCGTCATAGCCCATCGCAGCTAGTCCGTCAGGAGATCTGTTGTAGGCGGATTTATAATTCTTAACGAAGTTCTGCACTGCGGGAGCTTGGTCGTCCTTGCTATAGTGATTGGAGAAGAAGGTGTTATTGAGTGCTTTGCCTCCGATCTCATAGAGCTTATCGGAATCCCAACCGTCGCCACCCATCAATGGGACTTTGATACCAAGCTTGCGCGCCTGTTTCGCAATCAGGCCAACTTCAGTGTAGTAACCGGGAACAAAAATCGCGTCAGGCTTTTTGGCTCTTATAGACGTCAGCTGACTGTTGAAATCGACTTCACCAGAACTGTAGGACTGATCAACAACGATCTCGCCCCCGGACTTTTTGAATGCTGCGGTAAAGTAATCAGACAGACCGACAGAGTAGTCACTTTTAACATCACGAAGGATCGCGACTTTTTTCACTTTTAGTGTTTCAGCAGCGAATTTTGCCATGACCGCCCCCTGGAACGGGTCGATGAAGCAAACACGGAAGATGTAATCCCCTACCTCAGTGACTTTTGGGTTTGTGGAAGAAGGTGAGACCATTGGGATTTTGTTTTGTTGCGCGATTGGTGCCATGGCAAGTGAGCGTGACGAAGACACCTCACCGAGGATCGCGGTCACTTTATCTTGAGAGATGAGCTTTGTCGTAGCGATCGCCGCTTCCTCTGGCTTGCCTTGATCATCGAGGCTTATCAGCTCGACTTTCTTTCCTTTGATGCCGCCTTTGGCGTTTTGTTCTTTAATAGCGAGCTGGATACCCTCGTGAGTTGACACACCGAACGTCGCCTCGGATCCTGTCATAGATCCCACTTCCCCGATTTTAATCGTATCAGCGAACAGGGGTGACGCTGACGCTGCCCCGGCGAAAGTTAGTGAGATGAAAATATTTTTCAAAAACATCAGATAAATCCTCCAATTAGAACTATTTCCTGAAAGGTTAGCACACTGCCTTTCAGGTTGGCATTAATAAATTTATGGGGTTGTTCTGGGAATTTTGATTTTCCCCAAAGCGGTATACCATCAAGAGTGACGTTAATACGCGTGGTGGCTATATTTTATGCAATCGAATCCTAGAGCTAAGGATATCAACGCAAGCAGCGTGTGGAAATACGCCGTCATCGCGTCAGTGTTAGCTCATTTATTGACAGCAGGTGGTTTGAGGCTGATTGAACGCCATACGGTCGAGCGTAAGCCCCGTATCATTAAAATTCGTGTGGGTGAGCCCGTGGCAAAGAAGGCATTACCTCTTCCTCCAAAGCCGATTAAAAAAGAGCGGCCTCCAAAGCCATTGCCAACGCCCAACGAAATATCACCTCCGGACATTTCTAAAACAGAAACTCCGGTGCAAGGATTGACCAAGGATTCTCTCTCGCAAACTGGAGCTATGGCCGCGCCTGTGGGCAATACACTCATGACTGAGGACCAGGGACGAAGGCTTACTGATGTGGCTCCATTAAAAGGGGATCAGTCCGCTCCCGCGAAACTAATTGTCTCTACTCTCGTGCCCCCCCCATACACGGATGAGGCTCTTGACGCGGCGATTGAGGGCTCTTTTATTGTAGATGTTTTTATTAATCTTGACGGAAGTGTTCGAGAGGCAGAGCTTCGTAAAAAAATTGGTTACGGAATGGACTCAAGAGTTCTCTCGTCCGTTCGGTCTTCCCGCTTTTCTCCCCGCAAAAATCGATTTGGGGTCTCGGAAGAAGGCTGGACAGAGCTAAAGTTTACGCTCGTTATTCCTTAATTTTATGGGACATGGGTGTGCTTTCCCATCGAGATACTCGCCAGAAAGTATTGACCAATTCCTATACTTTTTAGAAAATTCGAAAAAATGACATGCCGTAGCTGCTGACTGACACTAAGTATCAGACAGCGATCTACCGAGGACACCTGGAGAAACCAGGGGAGGTAGTCGATATGGGCGCTCAAAAATTGAAAATACTTGTTGTCGATGACGAGAAGGATATCGGGGACTTGCTTATTTCACTGGCAGCTGACGATTATCAGGGAATTTACTCGTCATCAGCCGAGGATGCTCTAGTCAAACTAAAAGAATTTTCCTCAGAAATTGTCTGCGTTATCTCTGACTACAAAATGGACGGCATGACAGGTTTGGACCTTCTAAATGCCATGCACAAAGACTATAAAGAAATTCCGTTTATCCTTGTTTCAGGATTTGTCACGAGAGAGGAGGCGCTGGCTGGTATCGAGGTAAAGAGCTCCTCATTTATTTCCAAGCCATTCAATAACGATCTAATGTTGGCTCAGATTAAGCGGCACGGTAGTGAGCGGGCATCGCTGATCCAGGAGCGCAAAATACTGGAGCAGATTTTTATCGAGGAATCATCCAGCATTGTGGAGGACCTTGAACCTCTGATCATGTCCTTGGAGCAAAAACCAAACGATATGGAAGCACTAAATACGATATTCAGGCTTGTTCATACCATCAAAGGATCAAGCGGTGTTCTTGAGACTACGCATATCCGGTCTTATGTTCACAAATATGAGGACCTTCTCTCAAAGCTCAAAACAGGCTCGATGGTGGCCACACCGGAGATCGTCTCAATACTGCTCAAAGGATTTGATATCGTCGGTCAGATGATCGCGGCTCTTCGCTCCGGAAAACCGTGGACACAGGACGTAAGTGAATTGGCCAAAATTTTCGATAATTCCGCGGCCAGCGGCGCTCAGGCAGCGGTTCAGGCAGCGCAGGACAATGGTCAGACAGGGGGCGCGGGCCGGGCGGAGCAGGGCAAAGAGACGGTCAACGTCCCCGCCGCGATGCTTGATGAGTTTATGGAGCTTTCCGGTGAGATCACAGTAATCCGAAATATGGTCAATAAACTTGTCCGGGTTATCGAAAAAGAGGCGCCGGGAAACCGCAATGTTCAGCAGCTTGGGGACTTACTCGACGAGATGCATAAGATCAACAGCGGGATGCAGGGACGACTGGTGGAAACCAGAAAAGTTGCGCTCAGTAAAGTCTTCAGGCCCTTGCCACGCACGGTGCGTGATACGGCGAGGTCTTTAGGGAAAACCATTCAACTCAAGATCGAAGGCGATCACATCCGTGTTGACACGTCGCTCGCCTCGGCTTTGTCCGAGTCATTAGTTCACATTGTGCGAAACTCTCTTGATCATGGTATCGAGCCAAAAGAGAAGCGTCTTGAGCGGAAGAAAAACCCACAGGGGACGATTATCATCCGGGCTGAGGAATCTGGTGACGAGGTTATCATCAGTATCCAGGACGATGGCGGTGGACTTGATATGTCCCGAATCAAGAGTAAAGCAGTGGAGCGAGGACTCTACAGCGCCGCTGACATTGAGGCACTCTCGGCGCAGAAAATATACTCGCTGATATTTGAGTCTGGTTTCTCCACCGCCCAGCAAGTTACGGATGTATCCGGGCGTGGTGTTGGTATGGATATGGTGCGCTCTTCAATTCAAAAAGTGAAAGGCCGGATCGATATCGACTCCGAGCTTGGTCGTGGAACAAAGTTTGCGCTTCACATGCCGATTCCAAAGTCTGTTTTGATTATCAGCTCCCTGGTTGTCGAAGCCGCGGGGAGTACGTTTGCGTTGCCTCAGGACAGCATCGCAAGGCTTCTTCGTCTTGAGGGCCAGCGTGTAAAGCAATCAATTAAGCAGCTCGAGGGAACGTTCGTGCTTGACTACGAGGGTGATTTGGTCCCAATCGCGGATCTTGGTGAGACTCTCGGGCTTCGCCCCGCCCGCAGCGTTGATTATTACACCCTCGAGACGTTGAACCTTCTTATCGTCAATACGGACCTTACGGTATTTGCCCTTGCGGTTGACCGAATTCTTGACAGCGAGGAAATCGTCGTCAAAGCGGTAGGCAAATTCCTCGAACAGGCAAAAGTATACTCGGGAGCAACTTTCATGGGGGACGGGTCAGTTGGTTTGATTTTAAACGCGGAAGGACTCGCCGCGAAGTCTGGCGTAATATCCAGCCGCGCCGTTGCCATCGCGGATGACGATGAGCAAGTTAAGGTTATTGAGAAAACAACTCAAGAAATTCTGTTATTTTCTCTTTGGTGTCAGGGATCGTTTGGTGTTCCGTTGAACATGATTCACAGACTTGAGGAACTCAGGCGTGACACATTCCAGGTTCTTGGTGACCGCCGCGTAGTGATTTACCGTGAGCAGACTGTACCGCTTCTAGATATGTCAGAAATCCTGGGCATGCCCATTGTGAAGACTGAAGATAAATCGAGTCAGGATTCAGTGCCGGTATTTGTCATTATGCTCCATGACCGCTATGTCGCATTTGTGATCCGCGAGATCAAGGATGTGTGCCTGGCGCCCCTTAGTCTTGATGTTACTGTGCGAGATCGGGATGAGATTGCCGGTACAGTTCAGGTCAACGGTCATGTTGTCTCCGTTCTGGATATATTCTCTATCCTTGATAAGGCAGGTATTTTGAAGACATTTGACCCGGAAGGAGTTCTGGGTAAATTTGCACATGGGTCGACAACAGGTCCAGAAGAGATCCTAGTTAAGGAAGAGCAAATAGTTTTAGATAAAGTCGCAAATGGTGACGAATCTCCCACTACGTTCGCGGGGGATGGTTGGGGACTTTTCTAATTGAGAAAGTACCAAAAAGTGACAGAAATATGACGATGGGGAATTAAGTTTTTCGCTTAATTGACTGTATGTTAGCTTCGCATTGATAATACCTAGAAGTTCATCCTCCTTTAATGTCTGGTGGGGGGGGGCACTGACTTTTGAACTAAGATGAGGATCCCATGCAGGGCCTGCCTAAAGAAGCGTTAGATGAATATATCGGTGAAACACGGGAGATGTGTGAGCGTGTCTCAATCAATCTCGGCCTGGTCGAGAAAAAAGAACATGATGATGAGACGCTAAACTCAATTTACCGGGATATGCATTCCATCAAAGGGAGTTCTTACCTCTTTGGTTTTAAGCATATCGGCGAGCTCGCGCACGCTATGGAAACAGTTCTTGATCCGATCCGGCATAAGTCTGTGGTCGCGAGTTCAGCAATTATTGACGCGCTTTACGGCGGTCTGGATCTCATCACCAAGATGATGGAGAGTATTGTCGCGAGTGGTGAGGAAGGCGCGGCCAACGCATCAAATCTCAGTAAGATAGTCCCTCGGATTGCGGACCTATCGGCCGCTTCTCTTGGAGCAGACCTTCGTGTTCTGAATGATCACTCGGGTGTTGCGGAGAGCCATGATCAGTGGCGGCAATCAGTGACGGATGACTCAACCAATTCAGCCTCCAAAAATCCAGTGCCGGACATTGTGAAAATTGTCGCGGCTGCAAATGCAGCGCACCCCGCTGCCCCGAAACCGACGCCTGCGGCAACGGAGTCAGTGGCGGAAACAAGTGAGAAGGTTCCCGATAGACTTACCGCGCCCGCCGCGGCGGCAAGTGGCAGCGTTACTGATAATGGTAGTGGTAGTGGCAATGACAGAGGAGGAGCTAAAATGTCAGAAGAAGCGGTAGAAAAAAGGGAGTCGCCCGCCAAAGAAGATCATGGTGGTGACGCAAGTACCATTCGAATTCAGGTCTCTCTACTTGATAATCTGATGAATCTTGTCGGTGAACTTGTCTTGGTCAGAAATCAAGTTCTTCAGTTCAGCGGCAAGGGTGTAGGCGAGGATTTTCAGAAGCTTTCGCAGCGCCTGAATATAGTGACGTCCGAGCTTCAAAATGACGTCATGAAAACCAGGATGCAGCCAGTCGGCACCATCCTCACGAAATTTCACCGGGTCGTGCGGGATATGTCGCGTGACCTATCCAAGAAAATCGAGCTAAAACTCGAGGGTACAGAGACCGAGCTGGACAAAACCCTGGTTGAGGCCGTGAAGGATCCGTTGACTCACCTGGTGCGAAACAGTGTGGATCACGGGCTTGAAAAGCCAGAGGATCGCCGGAAGGCCGGCAAAGCCGAGACCGGAACGGTCTTGATTCGCTCATACCATGAAGGCGGACAGGTCATCATTGAGATTTCAGATGACGGTCGTGGGCTGTCGCGGGAGAAGATTGGCAAAAAAGCTGTCCAAAAAGGCCTGATGACGGAAGAACAGCTCGCAAAGATGTCTGAACGGGACGTTCAGGCGCTCATCTTCGCTCCGGGCTTCTCGACCGCCGAGAAAGTTTCCAATATTTCCGGCCGCGGTGTCGGGATGGATGTGGTTAAAACAAATATCGAGCGCATAGGCGGAAGTATTGATCTGCAAAGTACCCTCGGCTCTGGTACGACAGTCCGCCTTAAGATTCCTCTGACGCTCGCGATTATTCCCGCGCTCGTAATCAAATCCGGTGGAAGCCGCTTCGCTATTCCTCAGGTTAAGGTTGTCGAACTAGTGCGGCTTGAGCGCGATAAAAAAGGCAGCGCCAGGATCGAACTCCTTCAGGGGCGTCCGGTGTACCGTTTGCGTGGCGCGTTGCTGCCGCTTGTGGATCTTTGCGCGGCGTTGAAACTTGCCCCCGATTCCCCGGATGATCTTATTCTGAAGCCCATCAATAATATTATTGTTCTGAGTAGTGAGGCGGGAATGTTTGGGCTGGTGGTTGATGAGATTGTTGACAGTGCTGACATTGTGGTGAAGCCTCTCAGCCAGCTCCTTAAAAACCTCAGCGCCTATTCCGGAGCTACTATCATGGGCGATGGTACGGTCGTGTTGATCCTCGATGTTCATGGTCTGTCGATGGCGGCAGACCTCAATGGGGCGACTTCTGAAGATCGTCATAATCAGCGGGCAGCAGCCGCGGCGACACAGTCACGCTCTATTCAGGATACCGCGGAGTACCTGATGGTTGATCTGGGTGTGCCAGGGCGTTACGCCATTCCCCTGTGTCTCGTTAATCGGCTCGAGGAGTTTGATAAGAAATCAATCGAGCTCGCCGGTGAACAGCGTGTCGTTCGCTACCGCGACGCTTTGCTTCCTCTGATTACTGTTGCCAGGCAATTGGGTCTACCCGGAGCAGATAAAGTGAATAGCGACGGCGCGGATCGTGTAAGTGTTGTGGTAATGAGCAAGATGAACCGCCTGTTTGGTCTTGAAGTGAAGAACATCGTGGATGTCGTGCAGATTGATTCCAATATCGACAGCGATCTTCGTGACAGGCCCGGGATTCTTGGCTCGGTGATCCGGGGCAAGGAAGTGGTCGTGATTCTGGACGCGTTTAAAATCGTAGAGGAGTCGGTCGCGAAGCTTAGTGGCGCGAACTCCGCTCCACAGACGGCTTTTAAGTTTAGGGATACAAAGCCGTTGCTCTCGGTTGTTGCCAAATCAGAGTCCGATGCGCGAAGCATGCGTGGTAAAATTCGGATTCTTCTCGCTGAGGATACAGCTTTCTTCCGCCGTCATGTCAAAGCATTTCTGGAGTCCGCCGGGTACCAGGTGGTGGCCGTTGTAAATGGCGAGGAAGCCTTGAAGACTCTGGATGGCGTCGGGCCATCAGACTTCGCTATGGTTGTGACCGATATAGAAATGCCTCTTGTTGATGGGTTTGATCTTGTGAAGAGAATTCGGGCGACCGCGAATGTAGGGAGTCTGCCTGTGATCGCCCTGACCACCAGGATTCGGAAAGTTGACCTTGATCGCGGAGCTGAGGCTGGTTTTACTGCCTATCTTGAGAAATTTAATGGTGACATTCTGCTTCAGCATATGGACCGTATTTTTGGCGTGACCGCGGCGTAAGATCTAACAGAAGTTTTATGGAGACAATAAAAATGGAAGCTCAGACTAGTACTAAATCAGGGGTTAGCAAGGAGTCGGGAGGGTCCAGGCGAATTCAATATTCGACTTTTTATGTTGCTAAACGCCTTTATGGAATTGATGTGACCAGGGTTCAGGAGGTCGTTCGCCCGATGACAACGACCAAGATCCCGCTTGCGGAGCAATTTGTTCACGGACTGATCAACCTCAGGGGTCAGGTGGTTACAGCCCTTAGTCTTCATGATCTTTTTTCACTGAAGGACAAGGCCCCGGCGGAGCTGATGAATGTTATCTGCAAAGCTGACGGCGCGTTGATCTCATTGCTTGTTGACGAGATCGGGGACGTGGTGGAGCTCGACTCAGATGATTTCGAGCAGACGCCGCACACGATTCCTGAGGGAGTGCGCCGCTTTATGACGCGGGTATATAAAGTCGGTGACAATCTTTTGAGTATTCTTGATGTCGATAAAATTTTTCAGGCGCTTAACGGTTAACCTCAAGGAATTATCTGGATGCGTATTTTAATTGTTGATGACTCAGTAGTTTTTAGATCTCAGATTAAATCTGCGGTTGAGGCATCTATGAACGTCACGTCTATCGCAACAGCCGCCAATGGTAAGATTGCCCTGCAAAAACTCGAGCAGGAAACGTTTGATGTTATGACTCTCGACATGGAAATGCCGGAGTTGAATGGCATTGAGACCCTTCGTGAGATCAAGGCCCGCAATATTCCGGTCAAGGTAGTGGTATTCGCCGCTCAGAATGCCCGCTCAGCTAATAACGCCCTTGAGGCGCTTAAACTAGGTGCCCTTGAGGTAGTGTCGAAACCAGACGGGGGAGCGTCAAGCCTTGATGAGGCTCTCACTCAGGTTAAAGATCAGTTGGTTCCTATTCTGAAACAGGTTGACGGGGACCGGGTAGTCGCTAACGCCGCCAATGCGGCGAATTCTGTGAGATCAAGTATTGATGATGCCAGAGACAAGTCGGAGTTGACCGCGCGGGATATGTACCCTGGGATTCAGAAGAGTGAGTATCCCAAGGTCCGGATTGAGACCTTTAAGCCAAGGATTATCGTGATAGGCAGCTCGACAGGTGGCCCCAACGCCCTTGAGGTGTTGTTCGCCCATGTCAAGCCACCAGTCAAAGTACCGATTTTGTGTGTTCAGCATATGCCTCCTGTGTTTACCGCCAGTCTTGCGTCAAGGCTTGGCGCCATCACCGGAGTTGAGGCCGCCGAGGGGCGCAACGGTGAGGTTTTGAAACCCGGGCGGATTTATATGGCTCCCGGTGATTATCATATGGGGTTGTTTTTAGCTCCGGGTGGGATCAGCATTAAACTCAGTCAGGGACCAAAGCGTTGTAATGTGCGGCCGGCTGTTGATGTGCTCTTCGAGGATGTGGCTGGAATTTATGAGCAGCATGTCGGAGCGATTATTCTCACCGGAATGGGCGAGGATGGAATGCTGGGTTGCCGGGCCATCAAATCAAAATCTGGTGGAGTGATGATACAGGACAAAGAGACCTGTGTTGTCTGGGGAATGCCCGGAGCCGTTCACGCGTCGGGTGCTTTTGATAAAATGGGCCCGCTCCAGGAGTGTGGTCGGATTCTCACTGAATGGGCAAAGGGGTAAACAATGGGCGAAAAAATTCTATTTGGTGAATTTCTGATTCAGAAGGGTCTTCTTGACGCTCCTACAGTGTTAGGTCTCCTTGTGGAACAGATCAAGGGGCAGCCATCGGTGGCTGAGATCGTTTTTTCCAACGGTTTGCTTAACGAGGCGCAGCAGCTTCAGGTGCTAAGAACCCAAAGTCGGACGGGCTGGGACTATCAGCAGGCATGTGTTGACCTGAAGTTTTGGAATGATACGCTTGCCTCGATCATTATGGAAAAAAGCTCCAAAGGACGAATGCCTATCGGTCAGATGATTGTAACGAAGGGCTTGGTTGGATTCGCCGATTTGACCAGGATTCTGGATGAGTTTGTTGGGATGTGTGAGTCAGACGGAGCGCCTGCCGTTCCGGTGACTAAGACTCCCCCGAGTGTTCCGGCCGTTGAGAACCCCCCTGGATCTCGGGCAGCGCCGGCGACGACCGCGGCATTGAGTTCCGTGCGGGTTCCTGCGCTATCTAGCCAGTCGGATCAAGTTTCCACAGTCGTCGATTCCGAGCCGCTTTTCGGCGCAATTGACCCGGCGCTACTTACGGATTTTTTTGAGGTTTTGCCCGAAACCAGAGATCAAGAGGTGGCCACTATTACCTCGTCATGGACCGCGAAAGCGGCTCAAGGATCCTTTGACACGGTTAAGTTGGAGTTTCTTGCGTTGGCCCGTGAGATGGAATCGATTCACGCCGCAGCCCGGTTTGTAAGGGCGGAGCTTATTGAGAGGCTGATGCGTCGGGGTCAAATCCTGGCTGAAAGTGTGGCCAGAAATGAGGGCGCAGTCGGGGAATGCGTGAGCGAGATCGCTGGCGCCTGTAACGCGATTTACGATGTGACCTGGTCCTTGCGGGGAATATTGGCCAGTGATCGCAGTGAAAAATCAATGTGGATGGCACCTGATAGTAAGGCCGCTTATATGGCGGCGATTGCTTCGGTAGAGCGGGCTTGCGCTCGGTCAGCAGCCTAAAACTTGGGGAGGGATTATGAAGATTTTGTGCGTTGATGATACGAAAGCGGTACATGCCTTTATTCGCACACTATTCGCGGGCCTCGCCCATGAGTTGGTGCCAGTCTATGACGGGCAGCAGGCTCTCGATGAGCTGGCCAAAAGTGACTACAGGGGATTTAATCTAGTGCTTCTTGACTGGGAAATGCCCGTTAAAAACGGTCTTGAGACAATGGTCGAGATACGGAAAAAAACTAACTCATTACCGGTGATTATGGTGACATCCAAGAATGACATGAATGATATAACCAAGATGTTGGAGGCGGGCGCGAGTGAATACATCATGAAGCCTTTTACACGGGACATTTTGTTCGATAAAATCGCCCAAATTACCGGCAGTAAGGTTGCATGAATATGGCCCTAAATAACGATCAAATGAAGTTTTTCGCTGATTTTGTCGAGGAGAAACTTGGTATTATCTACGTGAAAGATAATTACTATCAGTTGGAGAAGCGGCTGGTTGACATCGCGACGCAGCTTAATTTGGCATCATCCGATGAGCTTTGGCAAAAGGCCCAGGGTGGTATATTCGGTCAGATGAAGATGCTTCTTCTTGATCTCGCAACAAATAACGAGACATCGTTTTTCCGCGATCCAGGACTTTTCAAGACCATCGAGGACAAAATCCTAACGGAACCGCGATTCTCAGGCGATAATCCCCAGCCTTTGAGAATTTGGTGCTGCGCGACGAGTACGGGGCAGGAAGTCTATACCATGGCCATAATATTAAACGCCTGGCAAAGGCATAATCCTAAGCGGACGTTTAGTTTTCTGGCGACCGATTACTCGCAGCGCGTACTCGCTCAGGCAGAGGCAGGTCGTTACAGTCAGCTGGAGGTTCAAAGGGGCCTTCCGGCGACCATGCTGGTGCGGTTCTTTCACAATGAGTCCAGTGGCGAGGCATCAGCCAGTCACAGTCCGGCTTGGATGGTCAATGATGCCCTGAAGAAAAACATCACGTTTCGACAGCAGAATCTTTTGGAGAATTTCGGCTATGTTGGGCCCTTTGATATTGTTATGTGTCGCAATGTTCTCATTTACCAGAATGTTGAGAACAAGCGTAAAATCATCGCAGAGCTGGCGAAGAAAATCTCTCCAGACGGCTATTTTATCATGGGTGCCGCAGAGAGCCTGACTGGCCTTAGTGACGAGTTTGAGCTAAGGGAGTTTGACAGATCAGTTGTGTATCAGAAAAAAGCTAGTTTCCAATAGGCAGGTTGGCTAAGTTTCAGGAGAGGTTTCTTTTTTCTCCGGCTACGCTGACCGGGGCAATATGATCGAGTTCATTCAGCTTGGGCCAGGATCAAAAAACAGAGGTTGAGGAGATCTCAACAAGGGTGGAGTCTATTCTTGATGAGGTCGCCATCCCCTCAAACTTCATTCTTGGACTCTAAGGCTTCTTAGGACGCTACAAAAGCAAGATAATAGAAAGTCCAGCCTGTGACGGATGTCAGGAATAGTCCCAGGGCTGACAGCTTTCCCATTTTTTTATGCAGCGTTGAATGTCTGCCTGGAGATGGCGGTGCTGGAAATCCGCGAAGCGCAAGCCATACGGTTGCGATCAGGGTAATTGTTGTGCTGATAGAGCAGACAAGGTGAATGCCCAGCGCGATCGGCATTATATTATTATAGTAAGGGCTTGGCTCCGCAAGTTGTCTCCAGCCAACAAGCCGCATCTCAAGTTCAAATAAAGTGACCGCGACGGCGAGGGTGATCGAGATGGCTATCATCATTTTTTTGTGTGCCGCGTAGTTTTTCTGGTCCTTGACTAAGTGCATGCCGAAGGCAAGCGCCGGAAGAATCGCGAACATAGCGACCGCGACGAGGTCCAGCATAAAGCTTCCGCGGCTTTGTGGGATAAAACCCTGCATTCGCTGACTCCTTTTTAGATAGACAGCCCCCGGTATTGTAGCGGTCTTAGAGGTGAAAGCCAACGAAACCACGCTAAAATTAGGCATGTGTGAGCACCTCACGGGGAAAATTTACGATGGGGTAAATTTCCTCTTGCCAATGCCTCGATTTTTCGGCAATGTACCGTCTCCCAAATGGGGGCACTTAGCTCAGTTGGTAGAGCACCAGATTTGCATTCTGGGGGTCAGGAGTTCAACTCTCCTAGTGTCCACCATCCACTTGCCTCATTTTCCACTGGCCTATTTTTAATTTATACGGCGTCAGACTTCGACCGGCCCTCGGTCATGTACCAGTGCGTACACTCCCTCGGGCCGGTCTTTGTCTTCCTTGTCTAAATTAAAAATAGGCGGCGTGGACATTTTGAAGAGGTTTGGAAGGTATTAAGCGCTGGCGATTCATTTTATACCGCCGACGTCGGAGGTATAAAAATAGACAGATGGAGCGCTGCCCTTTGACGTAATCATCGTCAATCCCGATGGAACAAGGTCGGCTAGCGGTAACTTTTTCGTTAGTGCAGTTATTTAGTTCATTAAAGCGAATCCACTGTGGACCAGAGGTCTCTGAGATTTAGAAATCTAAGTTTGAAGTCAGCCCATAATTCACAAGTGGAAATCTGCTACCTTAAGTTGACGAATTGCACTAGAGAATGGCACTTATTGAATACCGTCATCCCGACGCGAAGCGAGGGATCTCGAATACACGAGATGCTCCGCGATGCCCCCAGCATAATGGTAGATTGCTGCTTCAGGTCCACAAAACAGTGCATAGGGTCCCCAAGCAACCTTTGACGTTTTTTTGATCAAATCAAATGAAAAATTTATCGCCACGCCGCTTCGCGGCGTACTCATAACTCTCCTGGTACCAACACCCGCGCACCCTTTGGCGGCACTCGGCCTTCGCGGTCGCAGAGGCAACCTCGCTCGGGCCTACGTCCGCCTTCGGGCCCGCTCATTGGGCACATCCTCTCCCGATCCACCACCACGCCCCACAAACTCCCAACACCCCAAACGCCAACGAGGCCACTGCTTTGCAGCAGGGCCTCCTAGTGGCTCATACATTCATACAAGGTTAACAGCGTAACAGGGTCAAGGGCTAGTCCTCAGGAGGCGGAACCCCAAAGCGACGTCGCGGTCGGCAGGCGCGATGCCGCTGCGATCCGCAGACCGACAGTACCGCGCAATGGTGTACCAACTGCCGCCGCGAAAAACACGGTAGGAGCCCGAACTGGGACCCACTGGATCTGTAACCGGGGAGGCGGAATAAGCGGCATACCGGTCAGCCGTCCACTCCCCGACGTTGCCATGCATATCAAAAAGCCCCCAAGCATTCGCCTGTTTTTTCGCCACTGGGTAGGTCGTGCTCTCGGAATGACCGCTATCGGCATACCAAGCCATCGCATCAAGATCTCCGGCGTAAGCTCCTGTCGTGCCAGCTCGGGCC
>CANILH010000027.1 GCA_947468665.1 Oligoflexales bacterium
GGGCTGGAACGACCTAGGCTCAATCGTTATCCTCGCTTCGCGCTAGGCGCTTACGCATCTCTTCCTCATAGGCCGCGTCGATCTCGTTAAGCACGCTGCTAACGTCGGCCTTACGGGTGCTGTGGGCGAACTTGCCGGTGAGTTTCGTGTCGGGACGAAGTTTTCCGTTCTCATATAATTTCCAGATCTCATGGGCATAATCGGTATTCTTGATCTCGGGGGCAAACCGACAAAAGTACGCCGCGAGGTTATTGATATCCCGCTCAAAAAGTCTGAACGCGTTGTTCGCGGTAGATTGAATTGCCTGCGGAAGATCGATGATGACGGGTCCATGCTCACTAAGAAGAACATTAAATTCTGACAAATCGCCGTGAATATATCCTGCACAAAGCATTTTTACGGCCTCACGGATCAAGGTTGTATGATGCTTACGGGCATCTTCAGCCGACATCGTGACGTCATTAAGCCTGGGCGCCGCGTGACCGGTGCTGTCTACAATCATCTCCAGCAAAACGACACCCTCGTGATACTCATAGATTTTGGGTACCCGGACACCAGCGGTCGCAAGCATCGCCAAAGCCTCGACCTCGGTGTTCTGCCACTCAGATTCCATCTCTTCGCGCCCATAGCGGCTTTTTTTGCTCATGGCGCGGGCCTGCCGGGAGCCTTTGGCTTTGCGGCCCTCGGTGTACTGGCTGGCTTGTTTAAAGGATCGGTTTTGGGCTTCTTTGTAGACTTTCGCGCAGCGGTACTCGCCCCGTGAAGTCACCACATACACCTCGGCCTCTTTGCCGCTTTTAAGCTGACCGACGACATCGTCAATCATGTAGGCATCTATCAATGGCTGTAGTCGTAGTGGTGTTCTCATGGACGGTTATTATATCTCAATTTAAAGCTAAAAGTCATTTCCATCCGCACCTTTCGGCCAGAAAAATCCGAACCCCGCCTCGTGAGGCAAGAGCCCTAAGAAACCCCTCAACCCGGCCAAATTTCTCGGGTTTCAGGGATTTTGATTTCCTATAATCGCACTCGATGGCAGAAATTTGGGCGTCAGATAATTTACCTTTTGACTCAATCTCCCAGCCCGCGAGCAGCGCGATAACGGCGCCGGTTCGATCGCGACCTGCCTCACAATGAAAAAGGCTAGATTTCCCGGCGACAAATTGCCTCAGTCCATCTCTCAAAAATTGACAGACGCGTTTCACCTGTTCGGGATTTCGTTCCCAACTTTCCAGGAACTCGATGTCACTGAATTCCTCATGCTGAAATGTGACTCCAACATTAAATCCATGCTCGCCCCGGCAATAATAACGTCGATTCTCGGCGTCAGAATAATTAAGCGAGTAGATCACATCCGGACTGCCGACACGGTCGCAAGACCAGCCTGAGAAAAACCCGGACGATCGCAATAGACGACCTTCCGGCAATAGTTTTTCATGGGCGCACTCGTTGATACTGGCACCAGCATCACGGTAGTTAAGTTTGCTGTCCAGAACGCCCTCTATCTTGAACGTGAGAGGAGGACCCGGAGTCGTGAGGCTCGGGTAATAAATCCAGGCGCAAAACGCCACCACCAGGACAAGAGGTATATATGAAAGTTTAATCGGAGCTTTTATCATCAGGAAATCAAGACCATGCTGACCCCGGTGGAAAAAAAGTTAACAAAGCTTCTGCGACCTGAGAAGACAACCACAAAGTTTATAAAGTAACCGCGCACCAACATTGGCATCCCACTCGCTTCCGTCCGGTCCCGGAGCGACTTCCGTGAGATCAAAACCAACAACACGCCGCCCGCTCTGGGCAAGTTCTTCCAGGATGAAAACCGCCTCATCAAAAGACAATCCTCCCGGAACAGGCGTGCCGGTAGACGGACAATATGACGGATCAAGACCGTCGATATCAAACGAGACGTAGACGTTCTCAGGTAGTGTCGCGATGATACTTGCTGCGATCGACTTAAAGGTATTGCCTTCGGCTTTCATGCGAAACAGGTCACGACCGTAAAAACAACTCCCTCTTGTCCCTAGTTTTTCCATGAAAGACCGCTCATCACGGCTGTAATCACGAATACCAACCTGGGTTAGTTTTTTAACGTTTGGATAACTGGTCATGACGTTGTAAAAAATAGATGCGTGGCTGTATTTAAAGCCCTCATAAGCGTCACGCAGATCGTGATGGGCATCAAAGTGCAAAACCCCAAAACCGCCGGGAACAGATTCCGAGAGTGCCTGAATCAGCCCCTGCGGAGACGAGTGATCACCGCCCACAACGGCGACAAATTTCCCTTTGCCAAGCCAATGTTTGGCTGATTTATAAACTGACTCGTTGACCTTAACGCTGCACTCATTCACAAAACGAAGATCCGCGGTCACTGATGGCTCAGATTGCTGTCTTACCTCACACGCGGCAATAACCCGCTGGGCGGCCTCTTTGGCTTTTTCGTTGAGAGAACGAATAGTGGAGTCTTCAGGAAGAGCCGTAATGCCGGCGCGAAACGCTTTGCCAAACGCCGCGTCTTCCATATCAAGCTGATGACTGGCGGAAATGATAACATCAGGACCTTTAGATGTTCCTGCGCCGTATGAGGTAGTTGCCTCCCAAGCGACCGGGACCATCAGGAGTTTAGCGTCCTCTGGATCAATGGACACGCCCAGAAAGCCCGCGTTTTCAGACGGCGGAAGGCCCATTTCCAGCTCGCCCATCGCATCCTCAAACTTCATATATTTTGTCACAGATCAAACACCTTATGCTGTCGGTACTGATCCCCTTACCTGTGAGACAGCATCGATATTGAACAAAAGCCCTATATTTGAGGCTTTGTTTTGTGTCGGGCAAACTCTCGGAAGATCCTTCCCGCCCGCCAACGGACAACGTCCGGCTTCACACATTGAAGCGCACGCCCTCTGCGTATCGTATGCCACAGCTGCGAAAAAATGTGCAGCAGATTGCGCCACGTGGCTCCCGATCGCCTCAAGAATATTCAGGGTAGGATTTTTTTTACCCTGCTCAATTAGTGTGATGTAGCTCCGATCAAAATCACATTTAACAGCGAGCTCCTGCTGCGACATCCCCGCCTGGGTACGTAACCGACGAACGGTTTGTCCCACAAACATGGCCATTTTACAGGGTATTGGTTGTGTCATGAGTGGCGATGTCCCCAATTAATTTCAGAGCCTACATTTGCAGCACAGGCCATATCCCCCTGATTGTATAGAGATATAATAACTATAGCAATCTATAGCTGGATACTTTCATCCATATACGTCAATCCTCCAGAAAACGTTGCTTAACGGCGCCTTCAACATTACAATCGCAGGCGTCCCAGGGCACCCATAGCTCAGCTGGATAGAGTACTTGGCTTCGAACCAAGTGGTCGGAGGTTCGAATCCTTCTGGGTGCGCCATTAAAAAGCCGGTAGTCACACCAGTGACCCCGGCTTTTTAATTTGGCCACCCCTGGATTCGAAACGAGCCTTTAGCGCGCAGCGCCGCCGTGCACCCTCGGGGTGCCGAGGGAGCGTGACGCGACCGAGAGGCGGGCGAGGCGAGGTTACGCAAGGACGGAGCGTGACGCGACGTCCTGTAGTGACCGAATCCTTCTGGGTGCGCCATTCGGGTCCTTAAAAATGATTATCCCTCAAAATTTCGTTATTTACTGGGGGTCAGAAAATCGAAATCAACACTATTGCCCAACTTCTCTGAGTGTGGCCGTAGGATTTTCACTCTCCAAACACCGCACGAGAAATCTTCCAAACAACGGCAACGCATAGTCATAGGCACCCCGACGCACCTTGTAGATGACGTTCTTATTTTGTAACGTCAGCAAGTACTGCTGCACAGTTCCCATTGTGACCTCTGCGCCAAATGATTTGACGGCATCGAGAACTTGACTCGGAGTAAACGGTGCTGTGATCTTGGCTGTCGCAAGCGTTATAGCTCGCTCCTTGAGCGTTAGCGGGTACAAACGACCCGCGAAAAAAGACTCGTCCAGCTGTGCATAGACTTCAGGTAAGATTCCTTCAAAATCTGCACGCGATATCGGTGAGTGTTCGAAGGTACTGAACGCGATATCAGAAAAATATTGTACGAAGTAAGGATACCCCGCTGTCTCCTGTGCAAGGAGATCCACCAAGTCCGGTGTGAAGCGACCAGGGACCTTTAGTTGTTTGAGAGGCTCTACAATCGCTTTACGCGTGTCCTTGTCTTCGAGGGCTGTCAGGGTTACCACTTGAGGAAAGAGCCGCTCAACGTGCGGCTTTACCTCGATGCTCTTGCCAAGTAGAGTTGGTAAGCCAGCAAGAACAAAATGCACTGGACTGGTGGTTGACGACTGCAGCCGAGAAATTGTTTCTAGGATTAGGCTTAGACCGAAGTTACCATCTACATCATCCATGACTTGAAACTCTAGGACTTTGCGATCCTAAAGCTAATATTAGCTTACTGTCCTAATATTAGGGACTATGCCGATCAAGGCTAATATTAGTTCATTAAGCTAATATTTAGGAGTAGATATGGCTAGCAGCTTGGGCCAGTAGTATCCACTTAGGTAACCTATTAACAGATCTTTTTAAAAAAGTTTAATCGATATTTATATCTTTAAAATTATATAGTTAGATCCGGTATGTCAGTCCGGCTTTTTCATCTGCCCACCCCCTGGATTCGAAACGAGCCTTTAGCGCGCAGCGCCGCCGTGCCGGGAGGCCGTGCCGGTAACACTTAAGCTGACAAACACTTAAGCTGACGCAACTCGCTTTTCCATCGGATAACCAACCGTAAATTTTGGTAATTTGACAAGTTCTAAAGAAATCCCTCCTCTCAGCCGAAGAGACTAATAAGCTCACACCAGGCAGATTAAAGGGGAAGTTATTATGAGTCAGAATAAAATCATTACGTCTTCGCTGAAGCCTCTGCTCGCCTCCTTGGCGCTATTGCTTCTCGCTAGCAGCTGTTCAGAGCAATCCTTCTCTGGTGGCGCTGATGCGAAACAGGCGCAAGATAGTAAGAAGGATAAAAAGCCACCTGCTACCATTGATCCAAGCAAATTGCCAGGCGGCCCTGGCGGCCCTAGCGGCCCTGACGGACCTGGCGGTCTTTCGACTGATGATGGCGGAATCTCGGGTACTCCCGTCTCAAGAGTCGGTCTCGGCTTTGAGGACGCGTCGGACTTTGATTACAACGATATTTACCTGTGCTTCAAAGGTAGCTTCAGTGTTGATGGCACGACCATTGTATCCAACAAGGATCAGCAAGGCGTTATTGCCAGCTGGGGAAACGACGCCAAAAATGTTCACTATATGACCATCAAGATCACAGACTCTACCGGCAAGGAAATTTTCAATCAGGGCTATCCGGGTGCAAGCAACAGACCAGTCATGGGGAACATCTCCCTGAACTTTCCTCTTGGCTCGAAGCTAAGTGTTGACCTGGACCATGGCGCAATACAGCACACCATGGTCGGCCCTGGACAGCGAGCTGAGATCAAGCTGGACTACTGCCGCCACAATGGCTGAGATCAGACAGCCAGACCTTGCCCCCTGACAGACTTTTAGGTAAAACTCCGGAGTAACAACTCCGGAGTTTTTTATTATGAAAAAATCAGTATTCAAGTCATCTGTCGCCATCGCGTTGCTTTTTAACCTCACCGCATGCGGACAAAAGCCCCATCAATCCGAACTGAGCAGGCTCACAACCGCGATCGTTACCAACGACAGCGATATCGCCAATGAATCAATCCTGGCATGCGTCGCCGCTAACGCTGACATCGCGTCCAAACTCACCTGTCTTCCCTCCATAAAAAACGTCCAGGAGGTCTTCGCCAACGTACCGGCCGGTTACCGCCGCTTTGACATGACCATCGAACAGCCCGTGGATCACCTTTATCCAGAGGGTCGCAAATTCTCGCAAAAACTCATTCTCTGGCACCGCGGCGAGTCAGAACCCATGATTCTTCATGCGTCTGGCTACAAGATTTTTAATGAGCAGCTATATCTACTGGCTGACCGTTGGAAAACCAACCAGATCCAGGTTTCTCACCGGTATTTCACGGGCTCTGAGCCAACCCAGGGCGAGCTTGACTGGTCCAAAATGACCGTAGCCCAATCCGCGGCTGATTTTCACCGCATTGTTGTTTCCCTAAAACAGGTCTACACCAAAAACTGGGTCAACAACGGCGGCAGCAAAGGCGGCATGACGTCCGTATTCTTCCGCCGCTATTATCCGAATGATCTCTCGGGTACGGTCGCTGACGTAGCGCCATTATCGTTTGCCCGCGAAGACTCCCGCTATATTGATTTTGTGGATCACGTCGGTGGCGACGACATGGCTGAGTGCCGGACCAAACTCAGAGACCTACAGCGTGTATTCCTAACCCGCAGGACAGAGTTTTTGACCCGCATGCCCGCAAATACGACCTATGATTACCTTGGCGGACCTGACGTGGCATTTGAGCATACGATTATTTCCGTGCCCTACGCGTTTCACCAGTATCACAACATGCGCCCGACAGATGCCGTCAGCTGCGGGACGTTGCCTCCTGCCGATGCGTCCGCTGAGATCCTCTGGAACTGGCTGCAAAAAACAAACGCCGTCAGTGGTGACGAGCAGACCAAAATATTTGTACCTTACTACTATCAGGCAAACACCGAGCTCGGTGGATCCGCAGACCGTCTGGACCTGATCGCAGACCTCTTACAGCACCCCTATAGCGCCTTGATGTATGGCCCCAAAAACACACCCCAGATTTACGCTGACGATGTCATGCGGGACATGGAGCACTGGCTCAAAACAGAAAGCCAGGGCATCATGTATGTCTACGGCGAAAGCGACCCATGGACCGCCGGCATGTTCCCGTTCAGGCCAGAGGCTGACTCCTTCCGCTTTACTGTGCCAAAGGGAAATCACAGCTCAAAGTTCACGGATCTCCCGACAGACACCAAAGCCCAGTTTGTGGACACACTGAGCCGCTGGCTCGGCAAACAAATGCCGGTGGAATTTATGGCACCAGCCTATACACCTAAAGAAGACCCACAGATTCGTCTTTAACACGAAAAGGGCAGTTCATTGACTGAACCGCCCTTTCTTATTTCATGACTTCAAAAATCGCGAAACGCTCTCAAAAACTTAGTAAGCGTAACCGGTGTAACCACGTCCAAATGAGCTATTGTAATGGTAGTAGTTGTAGCCGCTGTAGGTGTATGTCCTGGTGTAGCTGTAGTTATAGTAGTAGCCGTAGTTATAGTACGCGGGAGCATAGGAATCCCAGTATCCGCAACGAGCACAACGTCTCCAATAGCGCCACCCGCAGAAACTCTGTGTTGACGACGTGGTATCGAGCTCGTCAAGAATCTGAACAGGAGCTTTTGCCGCCGCGAAAGTGCTTGCTACATTTTCATTGCTAAGGGTTTGTTCGTTTGTGGTGCGAAGTTCTGCCTGATCGTTAACTTCTTTGCCGTCAGCGCCAACTGGAACGCGAACAATGGTTACAGCTGGAAGTGTCGCGCCTTTTTCCTTAGCGGATTCTTCGGAAACCACTGGCTTGTTAGGTGTTTGAGCTTGCTTTGATGTTCCGCAAGAGGTGATGGCAATGACTGCCGCCAGGCTAACTAATAAACGCATAATTAATCTCCAAAACAAAAAGGCACGTTAAATTGGCCAACATCGGCCGACATGCCGCACTGATTATTAAACAAGCAGGATACTGTCAATATTAAATTCAATGGCATTCAGTAGAAAATCATTAGATTATTAGATTTCAACCTGATAGCCGCCAGTTTTAATAGTATAACAGGCCAAAATTATGGGTTTTTTTGAGTGTAGGGCAAGTCACAGGTGATATTCCCCACGAAATCCTGGGACTCCGTTAGCCACTTTTGCCACGAATTAAGCGCCAGTTGCCATGCCTTAGCATGCCGTGATAGTTTATACATTGTATAAACAAAATCTGGAGGGTCGCATGCGCTCAAAAGCTAGAAAATGGGGTAACAGTCTGGGTGTTTTGCTACCAAAATCCATTGCTGATGAGTTGTCTATCGTCGATGGGACGCAGCTTGAGATTGACTGCGATGGAGATCAAATCACGATCAAAAAAGTCAAAAAAACCACTTACAAATTGACTGAGTTGTTGAGGGATTACCCCAAACCCTCAAAGGGCTCGGAAGTTTCCTGGGGACCAAAGCGCGGCAATGAGGAGTGGTGATTATGTCTAAAGTAGTTTTTATCCCTGAGCGTGGAGACATTGTCATGCTTGACTTCGCCCCGACGAGGGCGCATGAGCAGTCTGGGCGACGTCCCGCTGTTGTGCTCTCTCCGAGGGTTTATAATCACGTTTCAGGACTGATGATTTGCTGCCCGATTACCTCAACCCGTCGCAATATGCCTTTTGAAATAAGTCTGCCGAAGTCATTAACCACCCGCGGCGTCATCCTGGCCGAACATGTCAGAAGCGTGGCGTGGGCGGCTCGGCACGCGACATTTCAGGAGCGCCTACCGCGCCCCGCAATGGAAGAACTCACTGGGAAGTTGCTTGTTCTAATAGATCCTGAACGAGGGTTATGACGGTTTAATAAAGATCGCGTTGTTCGTCCTATCGCCAGCTCTCAACAGCCCATCGGTGGGATCATTACAATTTTTTGAATCAACGTACGAGTCTTAGCGGGGCCTTCATATATCTGAAGGGTGACCTTGCTGACCCCCACACTGCAGGGGTAGTCCAAAGGGCCCTTGCACGTCTTGGTCAAATTGATCCATTTAGACCCATTGTTGCGCGACGCGGCAAGTTTTTTAACCGCTGCCAAAAACTCATCTTTTGACGCGAAAGGAAATTTATGGGAATTTTCGACGAGCAATTCGTCGATAACGAACTGAGTTGAGGACGTGGCCGTGAGAGGTCTCCATTCTGATTGATAATGTTTCCAATTCGTAAGGTCGAAGTGAGCCCCTTCGTCCTGGATCGTCATAGATGTCTCATATTGCATCTCAACCGAATATTCAGACGATGATTGAAGTCCGCGCAACTCAAGCACTCCATCCCAATCCTCACCAAGATCAATTTCGCGACTGATGGATTTTTTGAACGCACCCAGAACAAGTTCACGGCCTGGATTTCTCTTTGACTTGATGACAACTTCCGGCGCCTTTTCAGCGTATCCAACAACGCTATGACCTATTAGGAACATAAGCAGTAACGACGCGACCCATCCATTACAACGAGTCTCCATTTTTGCTGGTCCAAAACTACAAGATGATGGTTTCACGGCAACTCCTTTTCGTTCTATAGGCTAGTGACAGCTTAGCAAACACTAGCGACAAAACAGACAGTGATTTTCGAAAGCGCTGCCAGGTAAGCATGTGATGCGGAAAAATAAGGCGCTACATGCGACGCCGACGATGCGTCACGAGTAAAGTAATGCCAACATGACTTTACTCGCGAGTAAAGTCATGTTAATATGACTTTACTCCGCGAAAATCCGCGGATAGGGGGGTCTGACAGGATGCAAATAAAGAGATATCTGTATGATTTTATTAAGGAAGATCTAAAAAAACGGATGGTCTTCATTGGCGGCCCAAGACAGGTCGGAAAGACGACATTGTCTCTGCAACTTGTTGGCGCGTCAGATAAAACTCATCCCGCGTACGTCAATTGGGACTTCATTAAAGACAAAAAAAACATCCGCCAAGGGGATCTGCCGTTCACCGAGCCTCTCATTATTTTGGATGAAATCCACAAATTCAAAACCTGGCGAGGGCTTATCAAAGGTCTTTACGACAAGACGTTCCCAGCCAACAACTACATTGTAACGGGATCCGCGCGCCTGGACTTCTACCGCCACGGAGGCGACTCGCTCCAGGGTCGCTACCATTACTACAGACTGCATCCGCTGTCGTTAGGCGAACTTTCAAAAAATCCAACAGCGGATCACCTCCGCGCGCTCCTTCAATTCGGAGGATACCCCGAGCCGTTCTACGCGGCCGACGAGCGATTTTTGCGACGTTGGCAGAACGAGTATTATGAGCGTGTGATCGAAGACGATATCTCAGACCTTGAAAAGGTATCTGACATCTCCAAACTTTCGCTATTAATTGACGAGCTTCCAAAGAAGGTTGGAGGCATCTTATCGGTAAAAAGCCTTCGCGAGGACTTAGAGGTCGCCCACGCGACAGCGGAACGGTGGCTGCAAATTCTGGAACGACTCTACGTCTGTTACAGAATCCCGCCATTTTCACCGCCTAAAATTCGCGCCGTCAAGAAGGAACAAAAGCTCTATCTCTGGGATTGGTCGCAAGTACCGGCCGGGGGAGATAGATTTGAAAATCTTGTCGCCTCGCAGCTATTGAAATTTTGTCATTATCAGGAGGACGTCGAAGGCCACAAGATGGAACTTCGTTTCCTTCGAGACATCGATAAGCGAGAGATTGATTTCGTTGTACTCCAAAATGGTAAGCCCATCTTTGCTGTCGAAGTAAAATCCGGAGACAAAAATCTCAGCACACATATTCCCTACTTTGCCGCCAGAACAAAAATCCCCATGTTCTACCAAGTTCATCAAGGACTCACCGACAAGCACTATAAAGACGTCCGGGCGAGAATACTTCCGTGGATTAAGTTTTGTCAGGAATTGGAGATGCCTTGATTTTAAAAAGGGAAGGATAAGAAACTGGTTCGCGAGAGGTTCGGGCATGGACTTAAACACCGGTTCAGCGAGAGCAAGATAGCCTTCCTGGCTCATTAGAGCGCCTCGACGCCAACGGGAATCTCTTTTGATAACGGCCGTTTATAAAAAATAGACTAAATGGACTCAAAATGGGTACATTTTTATACCATTTGGTATGAAATTTCGCTAAGGGGTGTTTTTCTATGAAACTTCAGTATGTTGGACGTCATGCTGAGGTCGATTTGCAGGCTTGGTTGAAGCGCGCAAATCGCAAGCCCCTCATAAACCGCGGCGCTCGGCAAACAGGCAAATCAACATGAGTCCGCGAATTCGCTCGTCGCTCAAATATTGAATTAGTGGAGATCAACCTAAAAGAAAATCAGACGTTTGTGCGGAAGGCCTTCGACGAAGGGCATTTGATTGGCATCTTATCGGCGTTGGAGCGGCTAACTGGACGGTCCCTGCGGCCTATCGAAAATCCACCAATCTTGTTTTTGGACGAGATTCAGGCGGTTCCTTCCGCGCTGCAGTCGCTTAGATATTTTTTTGAGCAAATCCCATATTTGCCAGTCATTGCCGCTGGGTCAACGCTTGAATTCATACTTGGAGCGCCGACGTTTTCCATGCCTGTTGGAAGAGTTGAGTTTCTTTCATTAGCGCCTTTTACGTTCAAAGAGTTCCTTCGAGCCTGCCGACAAGATCGCCTCGTGAGCTTAATCGAGACCGCGCATCCTCAAAATCCTGCATCACTATAGCTCGGTAGTCATGCTGAAATCATGCACCACCTGCGGAATTTTTTTGAAATAGGGGGCATGCCCGAGTCGGTGGCGATTTATGTAGGCGACGAGTCTCTGAGCGCTAAATCCCTTAGCGAATCCCGCAAACTAAGGCAGTCGCTATTGACTGCATATCGCAGCGATCTACAAAAATATCCCGCCACGGCTCACATCCGAGAGGTGGTTCGCGAGGTTTTCGACCGGGTATCATCAACTGTCAGCCAGCGAGTCAAGTACTCGCGATTAGCTCCTTCACGCACTGCCCGCGACGCGCGAAAAGCTTTGGCTTTGTTAATTGAGGCTGGCGTATTGCTAGAATGCTTGCACACACATGCCAATGGCATTCCTTTGCTGGCAGAAGTGGCCCAGGAAACTCGAAAATTATTTTTCCTTGATGTCGGGCTGATGATGACGTCCCTGGGGCTGGCTATCGACGACATTCCGTCCGAAACTGACGAGCGTTTTGTAAATGAAGGAGCTCTTGCGGAGCAGTTTGTCGCTCATGAGTTGTCTTCGACATTTTCGCCTGGCGATAAAACCGCGTTAACCTACTGGCTCCGTGAAGAAAAATCCCGCAACGCCGAAGTCGACTTTGTGATCGCTACGGGAGCACGCATTATCCCCATAGAGGTGAAGTCGGGTGCCGCAGGGACGTTAAGATCCCTGCGGGGATTTTGTCAGGCGAAGTCGCCGTCCCTGGCGATGCGTCTCGACATCAACATGCCGTCTATCACAAAGCTAACTGATTGGTCGGGATCTGGCGCGGACGCGATGTCTTTCGTTTCATTGCCCCTTTATATGGCATCCGAAATAAAACGTATTGCTAAGAGCATTTGAAGTCAGAGTGATGTGCTTTTTTATTACATGGCCAAAATCAACTCTAAATCATCCGCCCCATGAGCGTCTCCTCTGACCAAATTTCAACGCCAAGAGACTTGGCCTTTACCATTTTACTGGATGTTGAGTCTGTTTCGTTAGTGACCAAAACTGACGTAGTCTTTGATACCGAAGACCCAAGACGTCCACCGGCCCGCTTAATGGAGTCTTCCACCTCTTTGCGGGGGCGGCTTAGGGCGCCGGTGATCACGAAAATCATTCCGTCCAATGGCCTGGGGCCATCACTGTGAGTGTCTGGCAAAACAGGCGTTACCCCGACACCAAGCAGCTTATCAATCAAGTGGCCAGAGCGTTTCAGCCCGTCAACTATCTGGCCCGCGGACCTTTCGGCAAAACCATCGACGGCGGCGATGTCGTCTTTGGCTGCCGCGCGAAGTCTCTCAAGAGTTGGAAACACCTCAAGAAGCTTCTCCCACGTGGTCTGTCCAGCGCCCTCGATGCCGAGCCCGTTTAAAAACATCGCCATGGGCGCGGACTTGGTGCGCTGGATATTCTCAAAAAGCTTTTGGGCCATTTTTTCTTTAGTGGACGGCAGCGTCAGTAAATCATCAACCGACAGTGTGTAAAGATCCGGTATGGTGGAGACCAGCTTCATGTCCATCATAGACTGAAGTCTTTTGTCGCTCAGGTCATCAATACTGACAGCCTTGATCCAGTTGAGGATCGCCCCGGACTGCTGCGCCGGACACGCGGTGTGATTAAGACATTTGATTCGCACGTCGTCAGCCACGAGCGTCGATCCGCAGCTCGGGCAAGTCTCCGGCAAGTCCGCGCGACCTGGAGTCGCCGTCACCACACTCAAGAACTTGGGGATGACCTCGCCAGAGCGCACGAGCTCAATAAAATCCCCGGGCTTTAAGTTATAGCCGCGCACGTGGGCGGCATTATGAAGCGTGATGTTGGTGATGGTCGCGCCGCTCAACTCAACTGGCTCGATGACCGCCACCGGCGTCACGATCCCGAGGCGAGACGTGGCCCAGTCAATTCGCGCTATTTTGGAGCGGGCGGTCTCACCCTGCCACTTAAAGCTGATCTTAAATCTTGGATGATGAGCCGTGACTCCCATCTCCTCGTGAAGTGACAGATCGTTATAGCTAAACACCGCACCGTCGCAACCCACCTCGTCTTCTTCTATTAACTGACGCACATGGGCAAGATACTGCTCAATATCAGTGGAGGTCTTAAGAAGCCTTGGCTCTGGCATCCGAAATCCCCTCTCGGCCAGCCAGTGAGTTTTCTCCATCTCCGTCTTAAACCCATTCAGGCCGATCACGTCAAACGCGAAGAAATTAAAATACCTCGCGAGCTCACCGTGCACCTTACGGCCTAATATACCGGCGACGATATTTCGCGGACTTGATGGCCGCTCAAGTCCAAGTGACTCCATCTCGTCAGCCAGCTTCACAAAACTCGACTCGCCGCAGTAAAGCTCTCCTCTGACCTCAAAATCACCAGTCCCATTAAGTTCCGGGATCGCGTCTGAAACCCATTTTAGCTTTGCGGTGACGTCCTCGCCTTCCCTGCCATTGCCACGGGTTTTAGCCAGTGTGAAACGGCTATTTTTATAGATAAGGGACATACTTGTGCCGTCAACTTTGAGTGTTCCCATCACCTCGTGGCCTGTCGCCCACTTCTGCAGGTCTTTGACGTCGTAGGTCTTATCAAGAGAAAGCATCGCCGGATCATGGGTTACTTTGGCGTTACCAGACTCAATATTTATTGCCCCGACGGCACTTAATACTGGATGGTTGGGAGCGAAATTCCTGAGTTCGTCCTCAAGACGGTCATAATCGATGTCAGCGATTTCCGGCTTGCCGGAGTAATAGAGTCGCTTATGCCGCATGACCTCGCCGGCAAGCCAGCCGACCCGGTCCGCGTTATATGTTTTCTCACTAAATTGATTCGATTTTATGGAGCTCACGCGCAAATCTCTACCTCAAAGGCCTTTGTAGCAGCCCGCGATCATCTGATCAAAGATCTCTTTGCTGTCTTTGACTTCTTTGTGGAACTTTACACCCTGAAAATCAATCTCGATATCGGTGATGCTCTCTGGATTCAGGCCCAAGCCGAGGAAACTTGCCGAATTATAGGGCCATTTCACAATTTCATCGGATGGCGAGTAAATGGAACATTTCCGCAATTTATCGAGCGCCTCAAAATTATCCCTAAACAACCGGTCAATCACCGGACTACCCTGTCCCGGGCCAACATAATAAGGTTTGAGCACCTCAGCGCCACCGCATTGATCCGGAAACCAATGACAGGGATAAATATCATCCTGGCCCCGGACAGCTCCAGCAAGCCCGATAAAAATTCTCACCCGGTCCGCGATGCGCCGCCCGGCGACGCCTGTATATCTCTCATCTAAAATCGCCTGAGCGGCTACATATTGGCCCAATGAATGGGCGACGATATCAAGAGTCAGATTTGGATTGTGAGAGTCTGTGATGATCTTCTGAATTTGAGTCGCGACAGCCGCGGCCATCTCATCAATACTCGCGAGATCATCGTAAACCACCTCGTAAATATTCTGAAATCCGAGATCCCGGTAATGCTCATGAAGATTTGTCAGATCAGTGTATGGCACCAAAATACTGGCCCACGTCGACCGCGGCACCCGAGGGCTGTGACCCCAACCATGGACCAAGATGACAGCCGTGTTTTCTGAGTGGTCTGCCAGCGTTGACGCTAAGGTGACCGGGACCTGGGATAAAAAAAGGCCAGCCAAAACGGCTAACCTGGCGAAACTTAATGATAAAAATCGCATCTAGCAAATCCTTACTTGGATGTTCCATCCCGTGGAAAAGATTATGGGGGACTCCTGTCCGATACTGGCATGCCCGTGGGGACCCACACAATAACAATTGAGTGAACAAGACGAAGGTCGATTGCGAAGTGGCTTAAGTATTGGTTTTAAAATATAAAATTATAAAATTATTATAAAATACTTAAAATAATATTGACAAGATAATCATTTTATGGGACTCCATGCATCTAAAACTCGTGGATTGGCCACGGGTGTGGAGACCCAAAAAATGAAATTCTTGTCTGATTACAGGTGGTTGACGAAACAAAACAACACCCGTTCCGCGGGCTTACTGGTCCTTTTGGCGGCAGCAGCCACCACGGGCTGCACAGACTCCTCCGGTAGAGACCTTCGCAAGGTAAATGCCCAGACTAAAAACTCAACCGCCGCCTCATCATCTGGCCTCAATGTCCAGCTGGTTATGCCTGGAACTCAACTCACCAGCGATGGCGACATGCTGACCTCCCTTAAGACCAACTGCGGCTCCTGCCACAATTCAGGCAACGCTCCCAGAGTTGACTTGACCACCCTGCCTTCCGGCGAGCTGGCTCAAGATGTCGAGCGCCGCATCAACCTTAACTCTGATACCAGAGGGTCTATGCCCCTTGGCCGCCCCATGAGCACGGGCGGCATCAACCTTATGACATCCTGGCTTCGTAACCTCGCGAATCCAGTCGCCGTAACGACTTTTGCCGGCTACAAAGCAACCGTTCTCGACACAACCTCCGGCGCGTCAGTCCCCGCGACTATCTCTGACGACGGGCGCTTCTCTATTGATATCGGTCAGCAGACTGCCGGTACACAGGTGACACTTAAAATAACGGTTACCGATCCCTCTGGCGAAGCACAGGTTTTCCCAGTGGTGACATTCGCCATTGACGCCCACGGACAAAGCTACGAAACACTGACCCTGAAGCCCCGGGATACCACGGCTCCCGTGACCTCATCGGCAAGCATCATGGGATCCAATATCACTGAAACCGCGATTCGCGTAAACTGGAGCCCAGCGTCTGACGACCGCCCTTCAGAGGCATTGATCTATAAGCTCTACCTATCGACATCCCCTGAGTTTGACACCGTCGCCCAAGTCGAGGCAAACGGCACAGCCATTGGCGACGAACTCTCAGTCGGCCCCGTTTTCGCCGCTGACGTCACCGCTCTTGATCCAGGAAAAGCTTACTACTTCAACGTCGTTGTACGCGACGGCGCTGGCAACAAATCTGTTTACCAGAAAACTCAACTCGTAACTCGCCCCCAGTGCGCGGAAATCAGTGCCCACGGAACTGTCAAATTATGGCGCGAATCACTCGCTAAAGACCTTTTCAACGGTTCAAAATCACCAACGACTGTACTGGGAGAGATCAGCAGATGCTTCCCGATTGAAGTTCCTTCAGCACTTAAGCGCATTGAGGGTTACGCTCTTAAAGACAACATCGCTCCCGCGAGCTCTGGCGGAACCTTCTCTGAACTCCCCCAAAAACGTCCTCCTGTTGAGATCCTTGAAAATCCCGCTGAGCCAAACTCGGCGAGATACTGGATTCCTGACAACATCGAGGAAATCGCGAAAAACAAAGGCTGGACCGCTGCCCGCTACAAGTCCCGCCACGCTGGTGGATTTGACGAAGGCACACCAAACCTGCTGATGGTCTACGTACCCGGCCTGACATACGACCAGTGGTTGAACTTCCCACTCCCAAAAGATGACGATGAACCAGCCCTTGGACAGCCGCAATACTCCCGCCCAAAATTCGGCCCCCCAAAGAGGGAAGAATACGCGGTCAGAGGAGACCTTCCGTCCACATTCACCATGGTGACTCAAGATCACCCTGTTGACGGCAAGCCTGGCCATGTTTACTTCCAGATGTTCTTTCGCACTCCGGGCACCAGCACATTTACTCCCCGCGGAAACAACAATCTCGGCGGCGAGTGCGTATCGTGTCACCCAAATGGACTTCGCGCCATCAGCCCCCTCGGGTACACTGTTCGTGAAGGCGAGAGAGCACTCACCCCGGGTGACCGTCAATTGACCGCGGAAGACCTCGCCGCGATCAAACTCATCAATAACAAAATGGTTGAGGCTGCCGGCAACATGGCGCCAACATGGGCCGAAGGTAACCTTAACGGCCAAAATCTTCCTCTATACCGCCCAGAATTTCGCGGCCCTATTTATGGCGCGTCAAAACCAATCAACCCAGCGACCCGTACACCAGAATTTATTAAGACCTGCCGCAACCGCAATTCTACAATCGACCTTCATGACATATTTGGCCGAGGCCCGGGAATGGTCGAGTCTGCTTACATTTTCAAGCTCTCCAATGCGGAGAACCCAAACATCAACCCTCAGAAGGTTATCAACGCCATGAACTGCGAAAGCTGTCACCTTTCTGACAGGACTAGCGGCGCGTCTAAACGCGGCCCCCTCGACAGCAAGACTGACGTAACTCAAATCCGGTTCAAGGTTCTCGTCGACCAAACGATGCCACTGGGCGCCCACGCCAATCCTAATGAGGACGGCAACACAAGCGACCACGTCGTTGATCAGCTGACCGCTGACGAGAGGTTCGCCCTCATGAACTGCCTTGAGGCGGAGTTCGCGGATTCCCAGACTCCCGCTAACGTCATCAAATGGATGACCCAGGAAAGCATCGGTCAATAATTTCCGCTCAATAAGCGGCTAAATTAAGCACCCTGCCCAGCATAAAATCCTTCCGAAGTGTGGTGTTCATGCGTATCATCAAACAGATGGACGCCAACACCACACAAGTTCAGAAATTATACGAGCGCCGCCCCTACCCGCACTATCCCCTGCTCGCGAAACCACGCTGGCAGGACGGGTTTCTCGGCAGCTCGCTTTTTGCCAGCCATTTAGTTCACGGTGAGGGGACAGACCCCTCGTCTCCCAGACATTTCTTGAGTATTGGTTCAGGCGAGATTCTGCCTTACATCATCAGGCAGTGGGAACCCTCGGCGACAAAATTAACGTGCGTTGATCTGAGTAAACGCAGTCTTGATCGCGCAAGGTTCCGCACCGCGTTACTTGGCCGCCACGTAGAGTTTCTCAGAGGTGACATCAATCAGCTGCTCTCTATTGGCGGACTGACCCACAATCCGTTTCATCACATTGAGGCCTACGGCGTCCTTCATCACATCCCGTCATTCGCGACCACCCTAAAACTCATGGCGGACCACCTGGCACCCGACGGTGTCATCAGGATTATGATCTACAACGGCGAGGCACGTAACTGGATCTATGATATCAACCGCGCGTTCGCGAATTTGGGACTTCGTTTTGAGGACGACCAGCACATTGAGGCCGCTAGAGATCTACTCACAAAAGTGGCGGTGTTTTCACCACGCCTTACTCAGCGACTCAAACAAATGGGACCATCGTCACTTAAGAACAACTCCCGTTTTGCCGACACGTTCATGCACCCGTGGGAGTCCAGAGCCACCATCAACCAGTGGTTTGACGCCTTCAAGTCGGCCGGTCTGAAACCAGTGGCGCTTCACGACCGTTACGCCGAGCTTGATGATCTCCCAAATACTCTCTGGAAGTGTCCGACCGCAGATGAGCTTACTGAGAGAGCCCTCGATATGCGGTTTGAGAACAATCTCGAGCTCTGGCTTGTAAGAAAAGACAGCAGTAAAAACGGCATACAGCCTCACAGAAACCATTCCCATGTGTCAAAAATTCCAGTGCGACTGAAACTCACCATGCCCCCAACAAGATTCGGGATTTTTGAGGAGACTGAGGGTCTGTCTTTTGGCACTAAACTCGCTCTTTGGCATGGGTTTCTCAAAACCATTTATAACCGCGTCGACGGCACCTACATTAAGCTCTTAAAAGCAATGGACCGTAAACAAGCCGGGCGCTTAGCCCGCATGGGTTTGATACTTCCTGAGACCGCCCACGACGCTGGAATCTACGATCAACTACTAAAACCCATGACCCAATCGATGACGCCGCCGACATTGCCAACCGGCGCCGATCATAACGTTCACAACAAAATTGAGGCCATCTGCTCTGCCGCGCAGACTAACCCGGCCAGAGCCGCTCAAGCCGCACGGCGTTTCAAACTGGTCGTTTGTCAGGGAGTCCCTAAATGAGTGAGCATACCGCACCCTCCCACCCTAAAATTAAAGTCGCCATAGCGGGCGCCAGTGGTTTTGTGGGCAGGGCCCTCATCCAAAAAATCAAACAAGACGTCGATGTCATCGGTCTTAGCCGCTCCCCCGCGAGAACATCAGACGGCGTCGAATGGCGACAATGCGATCTATTTAATCTGCGACAGGCGGAGGACGGAATTTCCGGCGCCGACGTTGTCGTATATCTGGTGCACTCTATGATGCCCTCGGCGAAACTGACGCAAGGCACCTTTCCGGATATCGATCTACTCATTGCTGATAATTTCGCCCGCGCCGCGCAGAAAGCAAACATAAAAAAAATCATTTACCTGAGCGGCATGATGCCTGATGAGAAACTATCAAAACACCTTGCCAGCCGGCTGGAGGTCGAGCGCGCCCTGGCAAGCCATGATGTCCCCTGCGTATCACTCCGGGCCAGCCTGATCATCGGAAAAAATGGCTCGTCATTTGAAATCATGCAAAAACTTGTTGAGCGCCTGCCAATCATGATCTGCCCCCGGTGGACCTTAACCCGCACTCAACCGATCAACCTTCATGACGTAGTGAATGTCATCGCGGGCACAATCCAAAGAGACGACATCGCGACCGGCAACTACGACATCGCGGGACCAGATGTCTTGACCTACAAAGCCATGATGCTTGAGGTTGCCCGACTGACCGGGAAAAAACGGCTTCTTATTCCTATTTTTCTTTTCAGCCCGAAATTATCCCGGCTGTGGGTGCGTCTCGTCACAGGTGCCTCACGCGAATTGATCGGCCCGCTTGTAGAGAGTCTGCGTCACACGATGGTGGCGAGAAACTCACTCATCATGGAAAAACTTGGGATCAGTCCCAAATCGCTTACTGAATCCCTGCGGGAATCCCTCATTGAGTCGGCCACGCCGTCACCGGAAAAAAACCTCGCGACGAATTCCACGGGACGCGCGCGCCCAGAGATAAATACCGTATACTCCGTTCAACGCCTTCCCATGAAAGCCGGCTGGACAGCGGACTGGGTCACAACCCGTTACGCGTCCTGGATTATTAAATTTCTATGGCCATTTATCATCGTCGAGCAGTCTCCCAAAGGAGATCTATGCTTTAAATTCCGGCCATTTACTTCGAAATTAGACATTCCTCTTTTAAGACTTACATTCGCCCGTGACCGAAGCTCCAAACACCGCCAGTTGTTTTACATCTCAGGTGGACTGCTCCTTAACAGCCGGTTCCACCCACGAGGTAGATTTGAATTTCGCGAGGTATTGAATGGCGAGTTTATTCTGGTCGCCATCTGCGATTTCGTCCCGGCTCTACCCTGGTGGATATATAAAAACACCCAGGCCATAGCCCATTTGTTTGTGATGACCACATTTCGCCACCACCTGAAGTGTAGTCCGGCATCTAAATAAAATAATTTTATTTTTTATATTGCCGTCAGATACTGCACCGCCAAAAAATCTTGAATCACCCGAGTCGGGCCAACTCCGCGAGTACTTGGTCGGTGTGACCATCAACGGAAACCTTTGGCCAGACATAAGCCACCGCTCCCAGACGATCGATGAGAAACGTCGCCCGTTGGACGCCCATATATTTTTTGCCGTAATTATTCTTCTCGACCCAGACGCCGTACTGCTCGCAGAGTTTATGCCCCTCATCGGCGACGAGTACAATGTCCAAACCGTACTTGTTGCGAAACTTGGCGTGGCTCGCGACGTTATCGGGACTCACACCGATCACGACAGCGTTGGCGTCTGAAAACTTTGATCTGCTCTCATGGAAAGAGCATGCCTCAAGGGTGCAGCCAGGGGTGTCGTCTTTCGGGTAAAAATAAAGCACGATATTCTTGCCGCGGTATTGAGAAAGGCTCACCAAGCCAGCGGAGTCACTCTGGAGAGCGAAGTCCGGAGCCAAACCACCCACAACGGGCATTCCGGAGGCCTTGGTAGATCTTTTTGCTGGTTTCTTTGCTGGAGATTTTTTAGCGGCCTTTTTGGTCGCCTTTTTTACAGTTTTTTTGACAGTTTTTTTGACAGCCTTCTTGGTGGCTTTTTTCGGCGACTTTTTGGTCACCTTTTTGGTGGCTTTCTTCACTGCTTTTTTAGTAGCTTTTTTCGCGGCTGCCATAACGATCTACTCCTGGGCGATATTATTTTTCAGAACCATGACACAGGTTTAAATTCCCCAATTCCACGAAACCTGTCAACATGTTCTGACAGACATTCGAAATGCTGAGGTGACCATGAAAACCCTGATTATCGGGGCTTCCAACAAACCAGACCGCTATGCCAACAAAGCTATGCACATGCTGGAACATCACGGGCATGAGGTTATCCTCGTTCACCCGACCCTCAAAACCATAGAGGGCCACCAAGTCTTCCCCGCCCCTGCCGCGGTGACAGAACCCGTGCACACCATAACTATGTATGTAAACCCAGTCATAAGTGACGGCATGGAGGCTGACTTAAAACGCATCCACCCCGAGCGGATCATCTTCAACCCTGGATCCGAAAATCCACGCCTGGCGAGAATACTTAGAGCTGACGGCATCGCCGTCGAGGACGCTTGTACGCTGGTGCTTTTACAGACAGGTCAGTTTTAGGACAGGAGATCAGGCCGGAGTTTCTTGGTTTTTTTGATGGATTCCTCACGCCGCCAGCGAGTGATGGCCTCGTGATTTCCTGACATCAGGACATCAGGGACTTTCAGGCCATTCCACTCAGGTGGACGCGTATAACTTGGATACTCCAAAAGCCCATCAAGCCCCGCGCCAAATGAGTCATCCGTGGCACTCCGCTCATGACCCAGGACTCCGGGCACAAGCCGCAGAATACTTTCCGCCATCATCAGGGTGGGTAGCTCGCCGCCGGCCAGCACCACATCACCAACCGAATACTCGGCATCGACTTCGCTATCAATAAACCTTTGATCCACGCCCGCGAACCGCCCGCAGATAAAAACCACGGGCTCATCAAGCGCGGCGAATTTTTCCGCGTCTGTCTGAGTCCACGCTTTGCCGGATGGCGATGTAAAAATGACTTTCCCTTTGATACCAAAGTGAAAACTCTTACGGATTTCAGTCAGCGCGTTCGCAAGACAATCTGCCCGCATGACCATGCCGTCCCCTCCGCCGTATGGAGCGGCATCTACGGAACCGTGTTTATCGGCCGCGAAGTCGCGAAGGTCGGAGGCCTTGATCTCAGCAAGACCTGCCGTCTCGGCCGCCTTTAACACACCGAACTGGCGGTACGCCTCAATGATTTTTGGGTGAACGGTAATGAAATGAAACGCGCGCATGACGTGGAGCCTTATTTCTTGATCCGGGAATTCCAGACATCCTCGAATGTGGAGGCAGGAACAACAAGTCGAAGCTCTTTTTCACCGCGTTTAAAATCCATGTCTACGTAATCTTTGATCATGGGAATATCCACATCGGCTGTTTTATCAGCGTTCACAACAACGATGTTAATGGAGGCTGGCATCTGAAGCACATCCTCGATCATTCCTACGCGGGATCCATCAGAGTCCGTGACAACGCGTCCGATCAGGTCCGTAAGCAAATACTCTCTTGAGTTATCCACGTGCACTGCGGAGTCATCTACCCAAATGGTCATTCCGGTAAGTTGCTCAGCCGCCGTTCGATCACTCGCGAGAGAGCACTTCAAAAAAGGTCTTTTTTGCTGCCAGCCTCGGGATAACACCTCGGCGTCGCGAGCCGTCTCAAGCGTGCGACCGATTTTGACGACCTTGACAGTGTCAGGAATCGCCTCATCCCGGGCAGACACAAAAAAAGAGCCTTGGAGACCCAAAGCCCTTCCTATGATTCCTAACTTAAGGAGCATTACTTCGCTGGTTTCTTTGCGGCAGCTTTTGGTGCTTTAGCCGCTTTAGCCGCTTTTGGCTTTTTTGCGCCGCCAGTTTTTGAAACTGTTGTCTTAACGCGAGCGAGTTTGATGCCTTTTTTAGCAACAAGAACTTTTAGGGTATTGCTGATAGTCGCACCAACACCATACCAGTAACGAAGGCGGTCCTCATCAACCACAAAAACTGAGGGTTCAGTGGCCGCGTCGTAGTAACCAATTTTCTCAAGGAATTTCTTGGTAGCCGACGCACGGCTGTTAGCCGCTACGATGTGGTAGAAAGGACGGTGAGTTGTACCGTGACGTTGCATGCGCAGGGTGGTTGCCATGAATCCTCCAAAATCAGAAAAATCGAGGTGTTACAAGTAATCTCTCTGGCGCGACAGGGCTGGCGACCCCGTAGTTCTGCCGAAAAGGAAGCAGACCTATAGCATGTTGAAAGTATAAATTTCAAGGGAAATCATGCGATCCGCCCCCAAACGACAAATCACAGGCAACATCATGGACTCATCAGGGCTTAAATATATCGAGTTGGTCCTCATTGACGAGCTCCATAGGCTGTGAACATACAGGACACTTAGGGTTCAGGACCGCTGGATCTGTCTTGGGAACCACCTGCGCCCGCTCAACCCTGACGTCGGCCTGATGCTTACAGCTCGGACAGTCATAGGGCAATATTCCGCTGACGATCGTGACGACTTGTTTTTTGATGCCGCGAAGGACTGGGATGATGATGATTTGATCCGTGACAGCAATCGGACATTCGAAATAATTCAAAGGTTTATCGCCCCATAGCGTCATGAATCGCATCCAGGTCCTGAGGCCCACGGAGTTAACTCTCGTAACGCCTGAAAAATCAATGGATAGAGGGGCCTGCTCCTGCAAAAGGGCTGACAAATCGGCGTTTTCGTCGATTATGCCGGAAATAAAAACTGTATTCCCCACCCGGGAAATTTTCATAGTCATCTCTAGTAGTTCCCTTTCAACAGAAAATGGCTGATACTAAAAGTACCTGATCTTATATCGAAAATCAATCAACCCTGAGTTTCGTCCCAAATCCGGAGGGTCCTGTTTTGAAAGTAAAATTCTGGGGAACCAGGGGGTCACTCCCTCAGGCTTTAAATCACTCTGACGTCACTGGTTTGATAGGCGAACTTCTTCAAGAATCTGAGCGACTTGGAATGAGAACCCTAAGAACGTTCAAACTTGCTCTTGAAAAAGGCGAGCTCGGCTCCCCTATCAGCTACGGCGGCAATACCACATGTACTGAGATTCTCCATGGGGATCGGCAGTTTTTCGTGGATATGGGGTCGGGACTGCGGGAGGCTGGTTCTTTTTATATGCCGACCGGCCGCAAGGAATTTCACATTTTCCTGACCCACATGCACTGGGATCACATTATGGGACTGCCTTTTTTTATCCCCATCCATGTCCCTGGGTACACGATCAAAATTTATCATGTTCATAGGAATGCGCCTGAACACGTTAAAATCAATTTTAATGGAGTGAACTTCCCCCTCACCTGGGACCAACTCGGCGGCAAAATCGAGTTCGTCCAGATGAAACTTTATGAGGCCATGACCTTTGATAATATGACGGTCACACCGTTTGTTCTGGATCATCCGGGTGGATCATTCGGTTACCGGTTTGAGGCCGGCGGAAAATCCTGTGCCGTTGGCGTGGATGGTGAGTTTAAGCGCATGTCACCTGCCGACCTGGGCAAGGATCTCGCGTTTTATCAGAATCTCGACCTGCTTGTTTTTGACGCACAGTATGAGATTGCGGAACTCGCCAGCCGCTTTGACTGGGGGCACTGCAGCCCCAATATCGGCGTGGATCTTGCCCTGAGAGAATGCATCAAAACGTTGGTGTTCACTCACCATGACCCATGGGCTACGCCAGCCAAGCTGCGGCGCATGTATAAAGTGGCGGCAGACTACCGAAAGTCACATCTTCCCGCGTTCAAAGACCGCTGGAACTCGATTGGACAACCAGAAGGGCCAAGGCTCGTCACAGCTTGGGATAGCATGGTAATTGATCTCGACAACCCATGACCTCCGGTACTAGACTAACCCCCATGTTCATGCAATAAAACATGGGGGTTACCGTATGAAACTCGGACTACATTTACTGGCAAGAATCAGCCTGGCGACACTTGCTTTGCTAGTGCTGCCCGCGACACATGCGAACGCGCTCTCCGTTATTGCCTCAGGAAGCATTTCCCGGGATCCCGATCAAACTTATTTTGAAATCGATATCGTCGTAAAAGACGCGAAGACAGGCGCGATTACCGGAACTGAAACAAGCCTGTTCACCAATCGGATCAGAGTTTACATCCCGTCATTTGGAACCGGTCCGAATGATTACATTCCATTTGATGGTACCCCGCAATTACCAAACGTACCCTTCACCATTAGCGAACACGCTCAAATGTCATCCGTGCTAAACAGCAATAGTTTATATGACCTTACGTTTCACGCCCAAATTACCCAGACAAAAGCCGGTGTAATCACGGGTCTTGGCAAACAGGTCATTATTACCGTCAAATATTATGAAAACCCACAGGCTACTCCTGCTGAAGATCCGAATCGGGTCATCAACAAAACCTCCGAGATAGTATCAGACGCTCCAACTGGAATAGCCGCCACTGGAACCCACAGTTCTTTGATCATCAACTGGACCGTACCCACAACGGTCGCTTGGACTGAAGGTAAAACCAAAGCCCCATCTCGAATTACGGTTCTGGCGATTGATAAGACGACAACAGACACAGATCTTCCGGCTTATATCTATAATTCGGTCGCCCCGAGTGATACGGCTGCTGGAGGCGGCACGTGTACGTTTAATGCAGACTTCACCGACGGCGACCAATGCGTAACTTGCACCGATGAAAACGCATACCTGGATCGCCCTAAGCTGGAAGGTTTAGCGACAAAAGGCATCTTCCTCCGAACCACAGATAAAGTCACTGACGGTAAATTTTCAATTCCTGGGCTCGAAAATGGCAAGCCCTACGCCGTAGTTTCGTTTTACGAGCCGGGCGGACTAAAACGCAGTAGCTGCGTAACCGGAACTCCAGAGCCAAACACCACGTTAGCGGAGCTCAATGGCGAGGAACCCGCCTCTCTCATGGACCCAAAGTGTTTTATCGCAACCGCCGCTTACGGCTCACCACTTCACAAAAACCTCAAACCTCTACGCTGGTTTCGCGACCGCGTTCTGCTCAAGACCACTGCCGGTAAGGTCTTTGTGAGCTGGTACTACGAGCACGGCCCTAGAGGCGCCCGATTTATCAACGAGTATCCCGCTTTAAAACCCGTGGTACAGGGAGTACTTTGGGTTCCGGTCATGCTTCTATCGGCCTGGATGGCCGTTGCCGGAAATGACCCGCAGTTGATCGTCATAGTTTTCATGGCGTTTCTCGCAGCGATGATTACTGTGACATTCGTCGCTCGCAAAACCCGCGAGGAAGCCTGATTCATGCTCCTTAAGCATTCAGTATTTTTTGACGCACTGTTTCCTGCCGGTATGAACGCTGGCGCTACAATGGACAACGCCGACAGCGCGTTCGCGCTTCGCCGCATGGTTCACTTCGCTCTGCCGTTGTCTACGGTACTGAATGAAATTCCGCTGGTGATTTTCGATACCGAGACCACTGGCCTCGACAGCGATCTTGATCATATTATTGAGATGGGTGCCATGAAAGTCGTCGGCGGTAAAGTGATCGACGAGTTCTCGAGTTTTGTCAGCACCAACATTGAGCTGACGCAAAACATCACTAATTTGACCGGCATCACTCAGGACATGCTCGTGGGACAGCCCGCGATGGCGGATGTACTCCCAAAATTCCTACAGTTCATCAAAGGCTCTATTATCGTCGCCCACAACGCGGAGTTCGATATGGCGATGCTGAGATCGGCCGCCACAAGACTTGGCTATGAGCTTAATTGGCCGTGTTTTTGTACGATGAAGCTCACACGCAAGGTCCTGCCGGGCCTTCCCCGTTATAACCTCGATACCCTCGCTGAACATTTCAAACTGACCTTTGAGGCGCGCCACAGGGCCGTCGGTGACGTTAAGGTTCTGAACAGTGTTCTCCAGGAAATCCTGGAAAACGAAGAGCTCGGGGTTGAGACCTGGGGCGACGTCAGCGAATCAGTAGTCCAGTAAGATCTGCGTTAAATATTTTGTGAAACTTGTAGGGTAACCAGAAATCAATGAAAATCCAAAGTCAGATCCAGACCACCAGCGCGGAGTTTAAGGCAAATTATCAGGCTCACCTGGCTGAGGTTAAAGACCTGGAATCCAAAATGACCGAGGCGGTGGCAAGACCACCGTCAGCCTCAAACCAAAGCAAACTCTCTGCCCGTGAACGGGTCAATAAGCTAATTGATCCCGGCAGTGAATTTATGGAACTGAGCGCTCTCGCGGGCGAGGGACTTTATGACGACAAAGTACCCTCGGCCGGTATCGTGACAGGTGTCGGCATGGTATCGGGCCGGCCCACCATGATCGTCGCCAACGACCACACCGTCAAAGGCGGCACCTACTATCCGATTACTGTCAAAAAGCATCTCAGAGCCCAGGAAATTGGCCTCCAGAATAAACTCCCCTGCATTTACCTTGTGGACTCGGGCGGAGCCTTTCTGCCAATGCAAGACGAAGTATTCCCAGATAAAGACGACTTCGGGCGGATTTTCTTTAACCAGGCCCGCATGAGTGCTGCCGGCATTCCGCAGATCTCCTCAGTACATGGATTTTGTACCGCGGGTGGTGCCTATATTCCCGCGATGAGTGATCAGAGCGTCATCGTGCGCAAACAAGGCACGATCTTTCTCGCCGGCCCCCCGCTCGTCAAAGCCGCCACGGGCGAAGACGTTACCGCTGAGGAACTCGGCGGTGCGGACGTACACACCAGCATCAGCGGCGTGGCTGACCACCTCGCCGATAACGATGAACATGCTCTTGCGATTGTTCGGGATATCCTTAAGCACATGGGCAGACGCCCCGAGGCCCCCGTAAAGCTTATCGACCCAAGACCGCCAGCATATGATCCCGATGAGATACTTGGTGTCGTACCGTCTGACGCCAGGAAGTTCTTTGATGTTCGCGAGATCATCGCACGGGTTGTGGACGGCAGTGAGCTGTTTGAATTCAAGAAAAATTACGGAACGACTCTCGTGACGGGCTTTGCCCATATCAATGGGATTCCTGCGGGAATTATCGCCAACAACGGCGTGCTATTTTCTGAAAGCGCCCAGAAGGCGGCGCATTTTATTGAAGTCTGCGCCCAAGAAAAAATTCCTCTGGTGTTCCTCCAGAACATCACCGGGTTCATTGTCGGCAAAAAATACGAGCACGGCGGCATCGCCAAAGATGGGGCCAAGATGGTGCACGCGGTCGCCAATGCCAATGTACCGAAGATCACCATGGTGGTGGGCGGAAGTTTCGGCGCGGGCAACTACGGCATGTGTGGCAGGGCATATGATCCGCGTTTTATGTGGATGTGGCCCAATTCCCGCATCTCGGTTATGGGTGGCGAGCAGGCGGCAGACGTACTGGTAACCGTGAAACAGCAACAGCTCGCCCGCAAAAACCTCAGCATGAGCAAATCAGAAATAGACGCGATGCGGGCGCCCATCGTCGAAAAATACGCGCGGGAGGGCAGTGCTTATTACTCGTCGGCGAGACTCTGGGATGACGGAATCATTGACCCAAGACAATCCAGAAAAATACTGGCGATGTCTCTCGCCTCTACTCTTCATTATGACTGGGACGACACTAAATTTGGTATTTTCAGGATGTAATCCTGACACAGCTAAGAAAGCGAATTTACTATGACACGCAAAACTACAATCAGAATTGGTAACGCCGGCGGATACTGGGGAGATGACCCCGAGGCACTGTTACGTCAAGTCCGCGGTGGGCATCTGGATTATATCTCCATGGACTTCCTGGCAGAAATCACCATGTCGATTATGCAAAAACAACGTGGCAATGACCCCAAACTCGGCTACGCCAGAGACTTCCTCGCCATGCTTGAGGATGTGCTGCCGGAGCTCCTCAAAAACAAAACAAAAATCATCACCAATGCCGGTGGCGTTAACCCCATCTCCTGCGCTGAGGCAATCGCCGCTCTCGCGGCCAAAAAAGGCCTTAAACCCAAGATAGCCATCGTCTACGGCGACGACATTCTCACGTCTCTTGAAGACCTACGCAAAAAAGGCTGTGACTTCAAAAATATGGAAGACGGCCGCGACTTCGCTAACGTTGCCGGCAAGGTCGAGGCCGCTAACGTCTATTTCGGTGCCGCTCCCGTGGTGGAGGCACTCCAGTGGGACCCTGATATCATCGTAACGGGCCGCGTCACAGACACCGGCATCACAGTAGCCGCCATGATCCATGAGTTCGGCTGGAAAAATAACGAATGGGATAAACTCGCCGCGGGAATCGTCGCTGGACATATTATTGAGTGTGGCTGTCAGGCAACCGGCGGCAACTTTACCGACTGGCACCTGGTACCAAGCTTCGATAAAATGGGCTACCCCATCATCGAGATGAACGCTGACGGCTCGTTTGTCGTGACAAAGCACAACAACACGGGAGGTCTCGTTTCTCTCGATACTGTCCGTGAACAGTTATTTTACGAAATGGGAAATCCCAAAGGCTACATCACACCAGACGTGGTGGCTGACTTCTCAAGTATCAAACTCGCTGCCGATGGCAAAGACCGCGTTAAGGTAACATCGATCAAAGGCTTTGAGCCGACGCCATTATACAAAGTCTCCATGGCCTACCAAGATGGCTACAAGGTGCTTGGGACTATTTGTATATCCGGACCAAATGCCCGCAAAAAGGCGGAAACATTCGGCGGGATTTTCTGGGACAAAGTCGGCAAAGATTTCGCCGCCACGGAGACAGAATACTTCGGCTGGAACGCCTGTCACCGCAGCCTCGGCCATCAAGAAGACGGCAACGAGATTATTCTCCGGGTCAGTGCCCGCGATGCTGATCAGTCAAAACTTCGTAAATTCAGCAAAATGGTACCCGCGCTGATTCTCAGTGGCCCCCCGGGCGTTTGCGTTCTCGGTGGCGCCCCAAAGCCTGCCGAAGTGGTTAGCTACTGGCCAGCCCTCATGCCAAAATCCGCGGTTCGTCCCCACATCGCGTTGTATGACAACGGCGTCAAAGAAGAAAAAATCGTGGACGCTGACGTCATCGGGCATTTTGAGCCGCCGAATATGAACACTCAGAAAGCGGATAAAGCGTCGAAGTCAGTTCACGCGGCCATGAAAGACGGCGAAGGTGCCAAATCAGTTCCACTTTCAACCATCGCTCTCGGGCGTTCGGGTGATAAGGGCGACATGTCCAACATCGGCATCCTTGCCCGCAGCCCCAAAGCGTTTGAGTGGCTTGACACATGGTTGACCGCGCAGAAGGTCAAAGATCTCTTCCAGGAGATCTGCTTTGGTCCGGTTGTTCGCTATAAACTCGACAACATGAATGGTCATAATTTTCTTTTGGACGCCTCACTAGGCGGCGGCGGCACCTTGACACTCCGCACCGACGCTCAGGGCAAAACATTCGCCCAGGCGCTACTCCGCCAGATGGCTCCGGTTCCCCAGGATGTTCTTGATGACGTCAAAAAGCACCAGGCAAAGTAATGACCCATAGCACTCACACCAAACTCGAATACAAAGACCTCGCCGGCGGCGGATGCGTCGCGACGTTGACTTTAAACCGCCCGGATCAGGCCAACGCTTTCTCGGCGGCCATGATGGACGAGATCACGGCGCACTGTGCGAGTCTTAGCAGACAAACGGACGTGCGGGTTTTAGTCCTCACCGGCAGCGGCAAACATTTTTCCGCCGGCGCCGATCTTAGCTGGATGCAGGCGGCAGCAAAGCTTTCCTTTGATGAGAACATCAAAGAATCCGAACGCCTGAGATCCATGTTTGAGGGTTTGGCTGGCTTAACGATACCCAAAGTCGCCGCCATCCGGGGTGCCGTTTATGGCGGTGCCGTTGGACTCGTGGCCTGCTGTGATTTCGCGGTCGCGAGTGACACGGCGAAGTTCTGCCTAAGTGAAGTCAAGCTTGGATTGCTCCCAGCTGTGATCGCCCCCTATCTTCTCCGCAAAATGAAACCAGGGCAGCTCAGAAGACTCGCCCTCACAGGCAAAGTATTTAGTGGTGCTGAGGCACTGGATTGCGGACTGGCGGAGGTCGTCAGTTCTGACCTTGATAGCGCTTTAAGGACAGAAATCAACGCCTTGCTCGCGGGTGGACCTGAGGCGCAAAAGGCCATCAATAATCTTTTTGATACGCTTCGGGCAAAAAACAATCCGCAAGGTGATGACACTGTGCGTGCCATCTCAAAAGCCCGTGCCGGGGCCGAAGGTCAGGCGGGGCTTGGAAGTTTTTTCACGAAGTCTACCGCTCCCTGGATTCGTACTATTTCATAAGACATAAAAACATCTCTCGTTAACTTCTAAAGGTTCCTTAAGACGATGACCGCAAAACACCAGACCGAAACCATCAAAAAAATATTTATCGCCAACCGCGGAGAGATCGCCCGCAGGATCGCTCAGACCGCGCGCAGACTTGGCATTGATACAGTGGCTTTGACCGATAAAGCGGTACCACCAGCCTATCTTGCGGAAGTGGTCAGTCAGTTCATTCACGTTCCCGAGGAAACAACCCAAGTCTATCTCAATCCCGAGTCGATGATTCAGTTCGCCAAAGCCGGCGGTGCCGACGCCATTCACCCGGGCTTTGGGTTCTTATCTGAGAACGCCGAATTCGCTGAGGCTGTCATCAAAGCTGGCCTGACATGGATCGGACCAAGGCCCGCTGCCATTGACGCCATGGCGAGCAAAGCCACGGCTCGTACCCACGCCGAAAAAGCAAAAGTACCGTGCCTGCCGGGACTTAATGGGCTTGACCTCTCACACGGCGAGGCGAAAGCCATCAAAGACCTGGAACAATTCGCCGACAAAGCAGGGTTTCCGCTACTGATCAAAGCAGCCTACGGCGGCGGCGGCAAGGGAATGCGAATCGTCCACAAAAAAGAAGAACTCGCCGAGAACGCCAAACGAGCGGCGGCGGAAGCTATCAGCTCCTTTGGCAATGGTTCCTTAATTGTCGAGAAGTATTTGTCGGCACCGCGCCACGTTGAAGTCCAGGTGATGGCTGATAAACACGGAAATGTTTGTATATTTGGTGACCGAGATTGTTCCCTGCAGCGTCGCCACCAAAAGATTCTTGAGGAGGCTCCGGCTCCGGAGATTCCAGCCCAGGTCAGGGCTGCCATGCATGCCGCGGCTCAGACACTCACGGCGGCTGTCGGATATGACAATGCCGGCACGGTAGAATTCCTGCTGGATGAAACCAATCAAGACCACGTGAGCTTTTTCTTCCTCGAGATGAACACCAGACTTCAAGTCGAGCATACGGTCACTGAGGAAGTGTTTAATGTCGATCTTGTCGAGTGGCAGATCCGTGTTGCCCGGGGAGAAGAGCTTCCCGCGGAATTCAAAACACTCAAGCCACGGGGACATTCTATTGAAGTCCGCATCTACGCCGAAGACCCGGGTGCTAACTTCTTCCCGGCTCCTGGTCCCGTAAGAGCATTCGTCCCAGCCCAGGGCCGCGGTGTTCGCTGGGAAATCGGCATGGACACGGTTGATGAGATCTCTACCCGCTTTGACCCGATGATCTCAAAACTTGTCTGCACCGCCGGTGATCGCCGTCAGGCCCTGGAGCTTCTGGCCCAAACTCTAGAACGCACGTTGTTCGCCGGCCCACGCAATAATATTCAATTCCTGATTTGGCTCGCAAGGCATCCAAGAATTGTCGAGCGTCCTGCCGACACGCACTTTATCGCAGGTCATCTGGGCGAAGCACTTGACTGGGAAACCAGCGAACGCAAAGCAGCCGACCACGACGTGACTGCTTTGATGGATGCCATCGAAGGCAGACGCATCACAACCCCCGGCTCCACTACCCATCATCACGGTGGCCACGCCACCCACAAAAGCGTCACACTTTCAGCCTTCACTAAGGCCGTTATTCCCGCATCAACAAAACCCTCGACACTTGTGACGCACGTCACCACCAAGCATATCGCATGGTCACCATCGGAGCCTGGCTCAATCAGCCGCTATGGATTCGGACTTTACGAGACAGGCTCAGGCGCAAGCAAACCATTTAGCTTTGTCGTGTTCCAGTCCCATAATCGCACTGAATACTGGCTTGGGCTCAAAGGCCACAACTGGGTTCACGTGGATGAGCGCACATCATCGGCGGGTGCCGGTGGCAATGCCTCCCAGGGTGACGGCATGTCAGCTCCTGTTCCCGGCAAAGTCATTCAGGTGAACATCAAAGCCGGCTCAAAAGTTGAGTCCGGTCAGGTATTATTTGTGCTTGAGAGCATGAAGATGCAGTTTGAGGTGAAGGCCTCAAAAGAAGGCTTGGCTGCGACCATCAATGTCGCACCTGGCGATCAAGTCACATCCGGCCAAAAACTCGGCGAGTGGGCTTAATTTAAAACATCGTTCGAGAAATCTCGATTGCGCGGGTTCAGCTGTAACGGCAGTTAACTAAAATGTACGACTGTCGCGGCTAGTGCTCAATATTTTACCGCTACCTGCGACACGAGGGTAGCGCCTTATATTTAGGCTTGAGAGTGTCTCTCGCACAACGCTCGGCCGCGACAGGCACTGTCGCGCCACGTAGTATTTTTGATTTAAGCGGTGTTAATGGCACCCGACAGATGACGATTTGGCACCAAAACCTTCGGATTCACTTTTGCGTCGGATGTAACGCTCAAATAATGATCGTTACCTTCGACAGCTCTTTTACGAATCGACTACCAGGAAGAGATCGGGCTAGGTACTTAAACATACGTTTGTCGCAGGTACTGCTCAATATTTTACCGTTACCTGCGACACGAAGGTAACGGCTTATATTTAGGCTGGGCGGCGCCTCCCACAGAAGGCTCGACGACGGCCATAAACGTCGCGCCGGGCGATTAGGTGGCATCAGGGCAAAAGCTCGGGGAGTTAGTACTGTTATTTAGCAGATTGAGGCCAATGATTCATAAAGTAGTGTATAAATTTGACATATATATGACAAATTTATACACTACTATCAGACGGTAGGCCTGGTTTTGAGTAGGAGTCATCTATGCCACATACCCGCGCGCGGCATTTAAGCCAGATTCTTCAAAAAGCCTCTGGCTTTTGGCCGGTATTGGGTCTGCTTGGACCCCGGCAAGCCGGGAAGTCCACGCTTTTGCGCGATCTGCTCAAGTTAGGAAAATATATTTCCTTTGACGATGAGGACGCACTGGCTGACGCGTCATCATCAGCCAAGAACTTTTTACAGAAGCTGCCACGGCCCTTAATCATAGATGAGGCTCAGAAATGCCCGAAGATATTTGATGCCGTTAAATTTATGGTTGATCGTGAAAAAAGGCCCGGCAGCTATATCCTGACCGGTTCAACTCAATTCTCAAGCAAAATTGGAATACGGGAGTCGCTGACAGGTCGGATAGGGATTCACTATTTATATCCAATGACCCTCGCGGAAGCTGCTAAGCAGCCATTTGAGCCTAAGCGGGCAAATCCCGACCATGCTCTGGGCGACCGTTTTCCTGTCGAGGCGATGATATCCCGATTTCACTGCGGAGGGTTTCCTGTTCCGTTGTTTACCCGCGATGAGTCGTTGGTTCGATCCTATTTTCAAAGCTGGACAGATACCAGTGTTCTTCGTGACGCGGCGCGTACGTTCAAAGGCCGATATGATCCGGACATCGCCTATTCCATTTTAAGTCAGATCGCGACCGCTCATAAAAATGGCGAGTATGCTGGACTTAAGCATCTAAAGCAGACGTCGCGAGTGGCGCGAAACTATTTGGGCGCCTTTGAGGATATATTTCTTGTTCAGAAATTGACCCCGCATGAAGGCACGAC
>CANILH010000028.1 GCA_947468665.1 Oligoflexales bacterium
ACTGGCCACTGGGTGATGCCAGGGAATATTAAAACCCACCTTGACCGCCAGAGCTTCAAGCTCGCCAAGAAGCCGCTTGCGGTCCACCGGCGCGAATAGTCTCATCAGAACTGAAGAGGACGTGATCTCACGACCCAAGATGACGTTATCAAGTGCCGAATGGACAGGCGAGAGCATAAAATGCTGGTGCACCATGCCAAGGCGGTTTTGCATGGCTCCACGGGGGGTTTTCCAGGTTCGTGGAACGCCATTAAACAAAATATCTCCGGACGTCGGCGTCTCAAGACCAAACAGCATCTTCATGGCTGTCGTCTTACCGGCTCCATTCTCACCAATGATCGCGTGCACTGAGCCCCGGGCAACGTTAAACGACAGGTCATCGTTTGCGGAGAACGCGCCGTATTTCTTTGTTACATGGCTAAACGCTATAAGAGGAGTGGTCAAAACTCAAAGTCCCATGAATTGATAACCGCGGTTATTTCTTCTGCAGGTAATAGTCTGGAACTTTAATCTTACCAGATTTGATGTCAGCTATGATGGCGTCGGCCTTCTTTTGCATGGCAGGTGTTATGAGCCCTTTGTTGTGCTCATCCATGGCCATGCCAATACCGCCGGTTTTAAATCCATGAAACACGGTCTCGCCGCCCTTAAGGGTGCCGGCTTTCGCGGCCTTGATTGCCTCAAACACGGCCACATCAACTGACTTCAGCATACTGGTAAGAATCCGGCCTGGTTTGATGGCATTTTGATTGCTGTCACAACCGATGGCCAGAAATTTCTTTTCTTCCGCCGCGTCAAAGACCCCGATCCCCGATGATCCGGCCCCGTGAAATATAACATCGGCTCCTTGTGAATGCTGCAGCAGAGCCAGCTCTTTGGCTTTCGGTGGATTATTGAACGAGTCACCGGTCACCCCAATATAGGCAATCTGTGTCTTGGCCTTGGGGTCCACATAATGAACGCCCGCCTCATAGCCCATGGCGAAACGACGAATCAACGGAATGTCCATGCCACCGATAAATCCGACATTACCAGACTTAGATGCCATGGCCGCCATGGCACCCATGAGAAAGGCCCCCTCATGCTCAGCGAACATCACAGACGTGACGTTTGGTTTTTTGACCTCACTGTCGATAATGACAAATTTGCGGTCAGCAAAAGATCGGGCGGTCGCCGCGACGGCGCCGGCTTGACCGAACCCAACTGCGATCAGAAGATCGGACTTCTTACCGGCCAGAGCCCGCATCAAACTCTCTGCTGATGCTGCGTCCCGGGCCTCTACTGTTTTGACTTTCACGCCGAGTTCTTTTTCGGCTTTTTGACTGCCGCGAAAGGCCGATGCGTTGAAGGACTGATCGTCCTTGCCTGCCTTATCAAGAATCAATCCGACGTTAAAATCACCTGCGAAAACCACAGGCATCCGGAGAAAAAAGACTACCAACAAAAACAACCTGAGAAACCGCATGTTCATCCTCAATTTCGCCAATTAGTCCTGAAATATAATCAAGCCACAGCATACCACGCCAAACGGAGCTTGCCAGTCGCAACTGTCATTTAACGATGTTGATTTAGACAGTTAACCGCGACTCAGCGGGCAACCGTCACAGCCTTATCACTCTCAATCTGCAACCGTACAGCCCCCTCGCTGTCGCCAGCTGTTCTTTGCAGAGACGGTTGAATGGTGATCGTAGAGAGGCCTTTGAAGCTGTATAGAAATGGCGCACCTGGAGTTATGCGGACATATTTGACCCGGTCCTGGTGGGTGTCAAATATGGCGAGCTTGATCGGCGACGCGAATGTCTCTCCATTGCCGATGGGAACAATCCGGAGAGTCTGCGGGTTATCTGTACTGGATAGTTTTATGCGCGCGCCCATGGGAACGATAGTTTTCGCGGCGGGTGGAACCGTCACTTCGGCGCCAACTGGCATCTGATCCACCGCGAAGTGATCCGCGAACGCTGCTTCAGAGCAAAGTGCTACCGCGATACTTAACAGGCTATTGCGAATCATGGCATACCTCACTCGGTGATAATTTAAACTGTGCTCTATTGTCCAACACCTGATAGCTTAAGTTCAAGGTCAGATTTGCTGGTAGCAAATCTCAAAGCCTCTTCCCGTGTAATCATATCGCTTGTAACAAGGCTCGCAAGTGAGTCATCAAAAGTCTGCATGCCATAGGCACCTTGTCCGTCACGGATCAAGTGTCTGAGACCCATGTAATCATCGCCCTCCCGGATTTGGTCCCGCACCGCCGGGGTTCCAATTAAAACCTCAACGGTAGCGGTCATCCCACGCCCATCCGCGCGCTGAACCAGACGCTGGCTGATCACGGCCTTAAGGGATGAGGCCAGCGACATACGGATATTTTTCGAGTCCTCGGCGCCAAACATGCCGCCAATCCGGGTGAAGGTCTCGACAGCGTCAGACGTATGGAGCGTTGACAGAACCAAATGGCCGGTTTCCGCGGCTCGAAGCGCGGTCTCTACCGTCTCCCTGTCCCGCAGCTCGCCCACCATGATCACGTCAGGGTTTTGCCGCATCGCAGATCTAAGGGCGGTGCTAAATGACTCGGTATCAAGCCCAACTTCCCGCTGCTCAATGACTGACATCTCATCGCGGAGCAGATACTCGATGGGATCCTCAATGGTAATGATGTGGTCCGCGCGCGTGCGATTGATCCGGTCAACCATAGCTGCGAGTGTCGAACTTTTACCGCTGCCTGTGACACCCGTCACAAGGATAAGTCCGCGACGTTCCTCGGTGAGGGACGCGACAATCTTAGGAAGATGAAGTTCCTCAAGTGTTCTGACGTGCCCCAATACCACACGCGCCACAATGGCGTGGGTGCCGCGCTGCATAAAAACATTAACCCTGAAGCGGTGCCCGTCAGGGGACTGATAGGCGAAATCACGCTCTTTGCGAAGATCTCTTTTATCCTGCGGCAAAATCTGCTGAAGCCAGCTCATCATGAGTTCCGGCGTGATGACACTGCCGTTTTCCGGGGCAACCAGGTCTCCGCGAAACCGGAAACGGGGCAACGCGCCAGTTTTTAGCACCACGTCTGAGGCTCCACCGCGCACTGCCGCTGTTAGAATCTGATCAATCTGCATGACCATCTGCCTCGCCGGACTTCAGCCCGATTAACTCAACGTAATTTTAGAAGGAGCACCATCAGAGTCAGCGTGAGCGACATCTGAATAAGGCTGAAACGAACCAAAACCTGGGGCGTACTCCAGTTCATGTTCTTGCGAACGTGATCATGGAGCGGAAACCGAATATCCTTGAATATGGCGATTTTGAAAAACCGCAGCAGTGCCACTTTTAGAAGGCCGGTGCCACCATTGACGAGCATCACTCCGGCAACGATTAGCGAGAGGAATGGGTTGCCGCATTTCAAAACAAGCACACCAAGCAAAAAACCCATAGCCCGGGAGCCGGCGTCACCCATCAAAAGCGAGCTTGGGTGAGCATTATGCCACAAATATCCGGCCATAGTCCCCGCCATTGAGACCGCGAGAATTCCGTAAGCCGCCCCATCAGTGTAGTGCGGCACAAGCAAATAACTAGACATCTCAACGTGGCCCAAAACAAAGTACAGCAAGGCACCAAGGCTTAAAAATGCAATGCTGCTGAGAGTGCCACTCAGTCCGTCGACCCCGTCCGTGCAGTTTGTCGCGTTGATGGCAGTCCATATCCAGACCACACCCAAAGGAATTGAGACGATTGGATCGAGAAGAACCTGCGTTTTGGTAAAAGGCAGCCAAATCTCGACCGGGCCTAAACCACCAATCAAAAGAGCGGCGCAAACACCGATTACCAAATCGATAGCACCTTTAACATACTCACCCCAGGCGTCATTTGACTTGTCGTCAAGAAAGCCAAAAATACACGCGGTTAGTGTAAGTGCCAGAACGCCGAGAATTTCCCAGTTCAGCGGCAGCACAAAAAGCTGCACCGCCAGAAACATCGGAATAAAAACAATTCCGGCGCCCGTGGGTTTACCCCGAGCGTTTTTGGCCTCAACAGCGTGCGCGCGACCGCGGTCACGCGGACAATATCTCGCCGTCAATGACGGAAGAAGTCGCCATGTCAGAAGACCGCAAGCGACAAAACCAAGGCCGCCGAGAAAAAAATGCGACGTGAGAAGCCTAAACGGCCCCCAAGAATTCTCAATCAAGCCCCCTAACCAATAGAGCATCTAAGGCAACTCCCTAAAAAAATGGTTAACATCAAAAATTATATGATAAAAAAGTGGGAACGCCAATTTTTTGGGCGAATATTATTGATCTTTTTATAGCCCTCCCAAACCAGTCACTATATGCCAGATTTATTCACCACATAGAACACTCGCTGGTTGAGAATGCCTATACGGCAGCCTTTGGCTCAATCCAGCCTTCACTGCCTTCGCTCGCCTATTTAGGCGATAATTGACAAATTTTTATTCGCCTCCTAGCATTATCAGAACGTTCTTATAATATTTTTGTTTTTAATCGCTAAGAAAAGGGGTTTCTTATGGTCAGAGTTATTTTGTGCGCTCTGGTATCAGTCGCTTTCATCGCGGGTTGCGGTAAAAAGAAAAGTGACGCGGCGGCGGCAGCGACGTCGTCTTTGCCTTCAAGCATTTCAGCATCCACCAAGTAATTTAATTTTTTGCTAACTAAACAAAATCAAGGGACAACCCATGAAAATGAACAAAGGCATCATCCTCGCCGGTCTCGTCGGTACATCATTTACGATTCCTGGCCTCGTCATGAAAAAATCTGCACCCCTCGCTAATAAGCCAATCCAAAGCGCTATCAGCCTGGCTGAAGCGTTTGCCGGCACAGACGCTGGCGGAAAGCCTACTGATACCTGCCACGACGCGTTTGAAGCTGTGATGAAAGATCAGCCTAAGAGAGGCGCGTACAAAGAAGGAGTTTTAGATCACCTACATATGGAACTCTATCGCGCAAACAAAATCGAAACCGCAGACGTCGAGATGATTTTCTGTCGTTTGATCAACGTTATGGGCATGGATCCCGATGTGTCAACTTTGACAGAAACTGGCACTGACCTCACCAAAACAGATCCTCGCGGCAGCACTATTATCGCGACAGTTTCCAAACCTACAGAGACCTGGGCCACGACTGCCGGATATACCGCGAAAGTTGTCATCAAGGCCGATGGAACACAATTCTTGGCAATGTGGTGGGCGGGTTCAGCTGACGCGTCCAAAGGTTATGTAATTCAAGGCTCCAACCCAATGGCCGTTGATAAGGACGTAAAGCGCCTTCGCTTCGCGCAGTGGGACAAAACCACTACCGACCAAACTGTTAAAATTTTCGCGTCACAATTCGCGACAACCTTCCTCACCACCACTACGGCCCCTGCCGATGCTAAAGGCCCCGCTGGCGACAACGCTCACTTTGCACGCATAAGCTACAACACCTCAACCGCCGCTGTAACAGCTCAATCTGTTGAGATTCGCCCAGGACGCGCCACCGCTGAGGCAGGCACCTTTAAATGCGTCCGCACATACTTCACTGGCACCCTTGGCGGATCTATCGACGGTTACCGCCCAGCAAAAGGTCTTGAGGAAGTTGTAACTGAGACCTCGACAGGCGGCGTATCCGCAGGCACTGCGGGCGCTGGTTGCGAAGCAGGCACAGCCGGCTCAGCGAATTGTGGTATGGATGGCGTTTCAGCTGTCACTGACTCCACAACAACAGCTGAACATTCCGGCACCGCGTCACCAGGCAGCGCTCTTGGTTCCGGCACGTTCGACTGGAGCTGTAGTGACCTCAATGGCGCGGGCGACATAGGCAAACCTTTCGCCAGCAACACTGTTGACTTCACGACAGCACCATCCACTGTTTTCCCTAAATAATCAGGGGAATTCTGGGGACACGCAATTGTTATCTGTTCAAAAAAAGGCCCGCGAACTCAAGTTCGCGGGCCTTTTAATTCACATAATATTCAACCTAGAACGCGTAGTTGGCACTGATATTTAACGTTGTCACAGTCTGCTGACTCCAGTCCTCAGCCTGCATTTTCTTCGCCAGTGATGCCTCCCCAACCGACAATGAGCGATCCGTGTAATCATAGGACGCACTAAACGCCACAAAACTTACGGGCGAAACCTTCAGAGTTACCAGAAGTCTTTTTCCGGTTCCCTTGGCCATGGCCTCATCCGGACCATCTTTGACCGCGCCCCCATTCAAAACAACAAGGTTGGCGTACTGATACATTGCGCCAGATGTCACAAGTGAAACTCCAAAACTCATGTTGTAGGTACCCTCGAACTTCGCGGATGTCTCGTTCAGAACTGTTTTCCCGGCCATAAGCTCTCCGCGGGTTCTATCAGTCTTATTGCCACTGATGCCAAGGCTGTAGTCGTCAAAATTTCGGACCCAGCCCAGATCCAGCTGTGTAACTGATTTTATGCCCAGCTCCCGCTCTGGTTTGCTGTTGTCTATTTTTGTTACCGCACCCGTGGTTGTCGTATTCTCGCTGTTTCGGGCCAGCGATAATTTTATTGTGGTATTAGTCCGGTTTGCATCCGGAGTCCGCTTATCGGCAATTTGATCCGCCTGCCAACTGGCGTCGAACTTTCCCATTCCCATCTCTGCCACAATTTTTACTGACGGCGTTGTCGTTGTTAAATCAGCCTTGGAAGAGCCCCTGGTTCGATCTTGCTTTACTTTATAACCGGCTCCTATATCAACAGGTTCGCTCACTGGATACTCTCCACTCAAACCATATGCCTGCGAGATCGTAAAGATCGACGTATCCGTTTTAGCCTGAACATTTTGAACATTTGTTGGATCAGCGGCGTCAGCCACCAAAGCTGATGTGGATTTTTTACTGTCTGTACTCTCATAAGACGGCGTAAGATTCAGATCAATGCTCGGCTGACCACCAAACGGCCGGGGTTTGCCTAAGTGCTTAAGATCCAGTGCGAGAGATGCCGATGGTGTTTGTTTATCCTCCTGCGACTGAGACAGCCCATTAAAATCTCTGTGAGTTGAAACCTGCTTCCAGCCCAAAGATGGCTTGACTGAGTAAGTCGTCGCGGCCTTTGGTGGCGGCAGCGCGGCGGGCTTGGTCGCCGGGGACGTCTGCTGCGCTCCGGGCGCCGCGGACGTCCCCGGCGCCTCCATCTCCGGCGGCTGCTGTAACGCGTAATACTGCTGACTTTGATATGTGTACTGCTGCGGCTGATCAAAGACACCCTGTCGCTCATTGTCAAGAATGCGGTCAATCTCTGATAGCAATTGCCGGCGCTGGGAATTTAATGTCGGTGGAATTTTTCTCGCGGTACGCAAATAAGCCTGCGCCTTCTGGTAAAGCTTAAAGTGCATCAAAGAAACACCCGTATAGTACTTCGTGACATCCCGGTAAGGATGATTTTCAGGAACAAGCGGAAACCCCTTGATAACGTCCCGATATCGCCTGGCGGCGAACATCGTCAGCAGGTAATCCACTGCGGCCTCACGGGGAATATATGAGGCACCGACACTCAGGAATAACTTCGCGGCCCGGGGCGTATTACCAATCCTGTAATAACTTTGAGCCATGAGAACAGTGCCCACTTTTGTATTAGGACTTCGTCTTTGCGAGGCGGCAGCATACTGAATTGCCTCCGCGTAACGTCCCGCCGCGAAAAACTCCCGGGCCTTCATGTAGAGCTCACTAGCTGTCAGTTTAGCGGTTGATTTCGCGGGAACAGCCGATGTCACTGCCTGCGCGGGTGCAGCAAATACCCTTGCGTTGATTGAGGATACACCGGTCGCGAACAATAAAAAACACGCCCACAGTGACATTACCGCGGCCGCGCGTGCGAAGTTGCGAAAATTTTTTGAATGCCCGCGAACCATCCTGGCTCCAAAAACGACACCATCCTGGTGTCAGCGAAAACATCCCAAATAACTCAAATCACCAGCAAAACATTAACGAAACCGCAAATCAACGTTCTCCTGTTCTACTTTAGCCACGGCCTGCTCCACCGGCATTCCGCCCATGACATAACCCACAAGCTTAACCTCTCCGGACTGGTCACTCCGGCTCATAATGTCGTCAGCACCTAATTTTTGCTGCAGCGGCTGCATAGCCGCTGTCCATCGAGGATCCGTGGCTCCCTGACCAATACTCGCGAGACGCGCCAAACCGAGAGCCTCGTGCTCATCAAGAAGTGACTTCACCGCGGGGTCAGCATTGACACGGCAGGTACCAAGATCCGAAATCGACGGCTGCGATTCAAAGCAAGTGAGCGCTCCCAGAAATGACGTAGCATCCACACCTCCGGATATTTTATTTCCAGACAGGATATCAAGCTGATTTTGCAGTCTCCGGCTCACAGCAGCGACAATATCGGGTGTCACGCCATCATGCGGCTCAGCGCCCAGCGTGGAATCACTCGAGATTGAGCGAATCGCGAGACTCGCCGTCATAACGCAGCCTTCATAAAAATTCCTTGGCTTCACCCAGCCTTTACTCGGACGACGTTTTATCCAGTTCGGATCCTGCGCAAGAAGCTTCGTCCATGGGTTCTTTTGCAATGCCTTACCCTGGACAAACTGAACTGTCTGGGCAGCGTTCTCGCGCCACTTTCGCTTCCATGATTCCACCGAACACTCCTGGGGCGCGAAAGATGGCAAATCTCCCTTAAGGAGTTTCGCGGGAACGCCCTCAATAGCCCCCGTTGTGTAGAACGCGTACATACGAAGAAGCGGCAGCCATTGACCTTGTAGCTTCGGAGAACGCGCCATCCGTGCGGCAGCGGGAACAACCTTTATTCCCATCACATTCAAAAACTCCGACGGATCAGGCTTCTGTGCCAGAGCTGACATATCAGCGACGGTAGGAATATCATCTTTCTTCCCGATAATCACAAGCCCGGCCATCACCGCGATGCCAACAACAAGCGCGGCAGAGATTTTCATGGTCCGGGAACGCGTTTTTTGCTTCTCAACATACCGCGCAAGGGAGTCTGACGAACCAGACCGCTCCGAAGATTTACGTTTGCGGTCTTTTCTCGAGTCTTGCCTCGATATCACGCGGGCGTGTCCGGTTGTCTCACGCCACGAAAGTGGGAGACTGTCGCCCAGGAGGCCGGCTATTTCCGGATAGTGATGGGACAAATCGTCTTTTTTGTCGAGAACGATCCATGGCCCGCGATGCCCGGAGACCTCGTCCTGCATTCCAAATTCCATTCGCGAAAGGCGACGCTTGAAGTCATCTACCGGCATGGGGCCAATAAACTCCCGACTGTCTCTACGAACAAGATATAAACGTGAAGCACTCATTAATTCCCCCTGACCTCAGTAACTAGCACGGTGATATTGTCTCGCCCGCCCGCAGCATTAGCTGCCGCGATCAAAAGCCCAGGCAAGGCATCAACATTTTGCGAATTGTTCCGGACAATATTCGCGATCTCCTGATCTGAAAGCATACCGTTCAACCCGTCCGAGCATGTGATAAACAGCTGCCCAGGCTTCAGCGGCATCTCGTAGATGTCAGCCTCGCAATGAGGGCCAAGACCAAGCGCCTTTACCAGTGCCTCATCCTTGGCTCCCGGGAGAACTTGCTCAGCTCGCAGCCACCCCCTGGCCGCGAATGTCCCGACGTTATGATCAATGGTCAATTGGAAAATTTGCTCGTCCTGAACCAGATACGTGCGACTGTCGCCAATATGCGCCAGATGCAGCCTGTCACCCACGAAAGCCAGGCAGTTCATGGTGGTGCCCATTCCCTCGATCTCCGGCTCAAGTTGCCCGCGGGCGAGAATGTCAGTGTTCAACTCATCGATTGATGTCACCAGGAAGCTATTAACCTCTCCATGGCGAATCATATCTACGCCCTGAAACGCCTTTTTCATTGAGTTCACAGCAATGGATGACGCAATCTCCCCACCCTTGCGGCCCCCTATGCCATCGGCAACGACGCCGAGACCGAGTGACTCGTCAAAAAAAATACTATCCTGATTGCCTTTTCGTTTGCGCCCGATGTCGGTGGCGCCAGCCATGCGAATACGCATATCATCCCCCAAAATTAAATGCCCGTGGATCCCTCGCATGTATCGGACTTTCTTGGCAAACCTTTATAATTTACCCTCCAGTTTCAGAGGGACTCCCGCCGGCCGGAACTCTGAGTTATGGTCAACAGTTGCCCGGTAGGGTATAGGGTGTCATGCAGGGCACCGGCCCAGTAATTTTTTGATTTCGCGAAAAAGAGGATTAAATGTCAATGCCAACAGCAAAATGGAGCAAATTCGGAACCTCCATTTTTACCACGATGACCCAGGCCGCTATCAAGCACGATGCCGTAAACCTGGCACAGGGCTTTCCTAATTTTGATGGACCTGACGCCATAAAAGAAGCGGCCATAAAATCCATTCAGGGCAATTTCAACCAATATGCCCCATCCACCGGTATCCCCCGGCTGCGGGAACTTCTTTCCGCCCGAATGGAAAAAACCTCGGGACTCACTTATAGTCCAGGGACTGAAATCACTGTTTTCTCGGGTGCTACTGAAGCTCTTTTCTGCTCGTTTCTCGCGTTTCTAAGTCATGGCGACGAGATCCTCACCTTTGCGCCGTATTTTGACTGTTATCCGGCCGGTGCGTTCGCCGCCGGCGCGAAACTGGTCGAGATTCCGCTCAGAACACCTGACTGGACCTTCACGAAAGAAGACCTTGCCTCACGCGTCACTCCAAAAACCCGCGCGATTCTGGTCAACACCCCCCACAACCCGACCGGGCGAGTTTTTACCCGTTCAGAGATGAACATGATCGCGGATGTAGCGAAAGAACATGATCTTCTGGTCATCACGGATGAGGTCTATGAGGAACTGGTCTTTGACAATCTGGCCTTTACGCGCATGGCAACCTTGCCAGGAATGCGCGAACGCACTGTTGTAATCTCAAGCACCGCTAAAACATATAGTCTTACCGGATGGAAAATCGGGTTTACCTACGCGCCTCCACACCTCACAAATGAACTGCGGGCCGTTCATCAGTTTACGGTTTTTTGCGCCGCGACGCCCTTGCAGGCGGGGATTTGCGCTGCTCTGGAGCTGAATGACAATTACTATGAGACGCTTCGCCGGGAGTACCAGGAAAGACGGGATTTTCTTTGTGATGGCCTCAAGTCAATCGGGTTTAAATTCCATAAACCGGAAGGCACCTATTTCGCGGTCGCTGACTACAGTCATATGTCTGACTTGACTGATCAGGACTTCGCGATGTGGCTTACCGAGACCAAAAAAGTCGCGGTCATCCCAACCAGCGTATTTTATAATAACCCGGCAGAAGCTGCGACTAAACAGCGTTATGTGAGATTCGCTTTTTGCAAGGATCTGGCGACCCTAAAAACTGGTCTTGAGCGACTACGTCACTGAGTAGGTCTCATTCAAGGGCTTGACGCCTTCACCGCGCCCACGTTGAGGAGATCAACCCAACCGATATTTTCGGAAAAATACGGAGTCTTCGTGTTTGCCAGGCCCCGCATGGACCAAACCGCCATGGCTGACGCCATAAACGCGTGAAACGCCTCAACACTCCCCGCTAACTCGTCAATACTTTCCTCTGAAATTTGAATACTAAGTGACGGCGCGCGTTCACTGACTTTTCGACTCGTTATCTCTGACAAAATCTCAGCGCGCAGGTCAAAGCCCTTTTCAAAGTTCCGGTACCCCCTGACCCAATCCGAGCCATCAAGTACCTTCCCCAATTGACTGAGTAAAAAAGGGACATTTGTCTCCTTGAGAATAATTTCTGGCAAAACCGCCCGGAGACGCCTTTGTAATGTTCTTGCCCGCACAACGAGCGGCGCCAGATTGGCGCTGTAAGTCGGCTCCAAATTGCCGAATTCGACCCCCCGCCCGAACATGGCATCCCAGAGCCTGAGGTTCTGGGGGTTTAGCGGCCGCAGCTTATGCCCTCCTTTGCGAGCACGTTTCTGCTCTATAGACAACATCATCCCGACCGCCACATCCTCGCATCGCACGACACCAGGGCATACCGGCCGCTCACAGTTTACACACGGAGGCTCCGAAATAGGGCAGTCAACAAAAACTCCCGACACCGACGGCATAAGTTTTAAAATGTCAACAATACGTTCATCAGAAAAGAGACTGCCAACCGAGCCAATTTTCTCATATAATGAAGAGAACTTAGCTTCTGATTGATTTAGTGTCAGAACCACGACGGATGATTTTTTGGCGTTGGGTCCGGACAAGTGAATCCCGACGACGGACGATTCATGACCAGAGGCTCCATGACGCATTGAGTCTTTAACAATTATCGAAGGGTGTTCCATTTGACCCGCCAGTTTTTAAATGTCGCTGTTACAATAATGCTAGCTGTTGCCGCTCCCGTCTTCAACGACGCAAAAAGCGCGCCAGAATCGCCACAGGGACGAAACGCGGGCGCGGCTGCTCAGGCAGAGTTCGTGAAAGGCTCATGGGACACAGCGATCCCGCTTTTCAAAAAACATCTTCGCTTATTCCCAACCGACTATCAGGCATGGAATCAACTCGCCGCGTCGTACTACCACTCCGGGCAGGTCAAGCTATCCCTGGAAACATTGCAGCGCATACAGCATAACTCGCCAGACCGATCATTCAATTTTTTCTATCAGGGCATGTGCGTCGCCGTGCTTGGTTCAGAGCAGAACGCGGTCAAATATTGGGAATTTGCCGCCAACTGGCAAGATGAATTCGGGGCTCACGCGACTTTTGAGATTGCTGTATCTGCCTACCGCGCGGGCGATGAGGAACGCGCGAAGAAGTGGCTTGTAACCTACCTACAGAAATTCCCAAGAGGTCCTGACGCTCAGACCGCTAAGGACCTCATAAAATCATACGATGACGGCAAGAAAATAGATCCCGTCAAAGGCTTTGACCGACCAGATCCCGATTTGACCGTCTTCAAATATCATCCGTGGTCACTCTTCAAGATTCCGCATTTTTGGCGGGTTCAGGTCGGGTATGACTATGGCAGCACCACAGGCTACGAACCCGCCGGCACAGGAACAATCTCCCAAAGAGATGAGGTCAACGCCGCCATGATTGTCACCGCATCTATTGGTGTTGGACCAGTCCGCCAAAAAAACGCGACGTCGTTTGCTGGCTATACCTACAAACAAAATTGGTACTCCGAACCTGACGCGTTTCCTCTTTGGCTCCAGAACGGACTCAGCCTCGACTCATTACCTCTCAGAGGCGATATGATGGAACGCATCCATCAATTTTTCGGTGATGTCCGTAGACAGGTTAATGACAACCTCTGGCTAGGCGCATACGCAAGATTAGAGTACAGTCGGGTTGGATCCAGCTTTTTCCCGAGTCCAGATGACTCGAATCTGAAAATCGTCACTTCAGAAAATGACACGCAGTTATTAATCCCATGGGTTGGATGGACATGGTCCCAAACGTCAAGATCCATGTTCTCGTTGTACCTTCGCAAGGAGCTTCACAACCAGAGTCCCGAGCACAGTAACAAGACATATGACATAACGGGTGCCTCCGGACAACCCGCGATGAGCTTCACCCTCAGTCACGCCCAGGACTTCCCATCCAAAAAAATAGAGACCACCTTTGACCTTTTTCAATATGAGTTTATTTTTAATGATTACTGGCTTGATTACTCAAGAACCGGTGGTCTAGTCGCCGCTGACTATGAGATCTACAGAGGTATTGGCGCAGGCGCCCTTCTGGGCTTCTATCAGGACAAACATAAATTACCGCACATCAAAACCGGAAGCTGTGGCGCAAGCCCGACTACGGACGCCACGGGCTCTGAGACAGCTGATCCTCCCCATGTATCCTGTTCCAGAACCGATAGTGGCAACATGATGCAAGTCACGATATACTATAACAAAACACCGAATTTGCGCTTTGACTTCTCCTATCTGACGGTTGAGAACAGCAGCAATCTCAAAGTCTACTCAGAGACCAAAAGTGCCTTCCGGGCAAACGTGATTTGGGCGTTCCCCGGAACAAAACGGGTATCAAGAATGACAGAAAGATTCGCCGACGCGGCATTTACCAAGGACTCTGAACAATGAAACAAAACATGGACACGCAATCGATCCTGAAAGAGTGCAAGGCATCACGCACTCCTGTTTTCATCTCAAGCAGCGGCCTTGATATTGCCTTTCAGACCGTGATCCAGTCAGTAGATGGCTCCTCGGTCATTTTGGAGAATATGGTCCGCCCACAATACATATCCCGGTTCGCCAAAGGTGATAAATTTTTTCTTCAATGTAAAATGCTTCGATTTCAGTCTACGGACGTAATGCCACGAGGCTCATTGATGGCCTTCGCGGTTCAGGAAAACTCACTGATGGAGGAGACAAGGCAGTCAGAGCGGTTCATGTTTACTACGGACGAGAAGGTGCTAGCTGAAATAATCAACCCGTTCGACAACAAAACCATTCTCCGCCGGCACGTTATGGACATGTCGGCTACCGGACTCTCGCTACGGATCAACGAGGGCACAAGGCCATTCGCAGCGGGGATGAAATTACCGCAGGTGCGAGTCGCTATTGACGGAAAACACTGGACCACAGCTCAGGCCGAGGTCGTCTACAACCGCAAGTTTCTGGATCTTCAGGGTCATCTGCGCATACAGGTTGGTTTGAAATTTTTAAACAAAAAAAATCCCTGACCCGGGTGACCTCACCTCATCATAAAGGAACGAACATTGGCCAGTCCATACAGCAAGCTTGAGAAGTGGCAGCGCATGTACGTCAACCGTTCTCTCAACATGGAGCGGATCAAAGCGATCGGTTTTGACATGGATCACACCCTTGTCATGTATAACCGCGAGGAGTTTGAATCACTGGCATTTCGCGAGACCCTTAAGAAGTTTATCGAGGCTGGTTACCCGGAAGAACTTGCTGGGCTAACTTTCAAGCCGAATTTTTTGATACGCGGATTGCTTGTTGACATGGATCGCGGCAACCTCCTGAAAGTAGATGGTCATAAATACGTGAAGACGGCGTTTCACGGCACGAAGCCACTCGACAAAGAAACACGCCACAAGCTCTACAATAGTGAGTCGTTCAAGGCGCAGGAGTTTCTGAGCGTTGATACATTTTTCGCGTTAAGCGAGGTGCAGCTTTTTGTCGAAATCGTAGACTTCATGGACGCGAACCCGAAAAAAATCCAAAAAACTTATCGCGAAATCTACGGTGATCTACGTCGTTTTATCGACCTCAGCCATGCCGACGGCAGCATTAAAAACGTCGTCATGGCTGATCCAGCGCGGTTTATCTGCAAAGACAAGCATCTCGCCACAGCCTTACTGCGCCTGATTGACGGCGGGAAAACATTGTTTCTCCTTACTAATTCCGGATGGGAATATACAGATTGCATGATGCGCTACATTCTTGATGGCGAGCATGAGGAATTCACATCGTGGCGTGATTATTTTGACTACACGATTGTAGCCTCAGGTAAACCTGGATTTTTTACCGGAAGCCAGCCATTTCTCGAGGTGATGACTGACTCGGGGTTGCTTAAGACACTTTCTGGAAGCCTCATCCCGCGCCGTGTTTATCAGAGCGGCAACGCGACATTGCTGCAAAAGCTGACAAAATTCCGTGGCGATGAGATCTTGTATGTCGGCGATCATATTTTCGGCGATATCATGCAATCAAAAGGAAAACTTAACTGGCGGACTCTTCTCGTCGTCGAGGAGCTTGAACACGAGCTTGAGACCCTTCAACTCCTTAAACCAGTATTTCAGGAAATCCAGCATAAAAATTACGAGCGCGAGGCACTCGACGAAGAAATTCAAATCACCAGATCCAAGATCATGTCGATAAAACGCCATATCCAGATTGCCAATCGGGACGGTGACACCAAAAAATCTCACCATCTTGAAAAAGAACGCGAAAAGTACACCGAGAAACTTGCTGGCAAAACCCCAACTCTTGACCTGCTTGACAACGAGATCAGGGAATTACTCTCGAAGAAGGAGTCAACCTTGCACCCCATGTGGGGGGAACTCATGAAAGTGGGCCTTGAGCGCAGCCGTTTCGCTTACCAGGTAGAGGGGTTCGCTTGCGTGTATACGAGCCGTGTCAGCAATCTCCGTTTCTATAGCCCTCAAAAGCGTTTTTCCAGCTTTCATGATATTCTTCCACACGATCCTTGAGCCTCCGCGAAAACAGGCCCAATAGCCCAATAAAATCGGGCGGTCGCCAAAAGCTCCTATTTTTCTCTTTTTTTGAACAGGAACCGCATACCGGCCGCACCCCAACCAGCGTTAACGTTTAGACAAATTTCTCCGATAAGCCGGGCATGGAAAATCGTTTTCAGCCACGCGGGTTCATTGGAGAAAATACGCAATGAGTGGGCAACTCATCGGCAATCGTTATCGAGTCTTGCGCAAAATCGGCGAGGGCGGCATGGCCGTCATTCACATCGCTGTTGACGAGAAGCTCGGGCGTGATGTCGCGATCAAAATCCTCAAAGAGCGCTACGAGAATCACGACGAAATCCGCGTAAGATTCCAGCATGAGGCACGTGCGATCTCTGCCTTTGATCACCCAAACATATTGAAAATTTACGACTTTTCTGGCGAAAATTCCCGACAACTCTGGCTCGTGACCGAGCTCATCCACGGCAGAAACCTGGCGCAAATTCTCGAGACAACACCAAGTGGATGGCTACATCCGATTATCGCTGCGTCTATCACGCGGGAAATATGCCGGGCACTCGCGACCGCCCATGAGCACGGCATCGTACACCGCGACGTCAAACCAGAGAACGTCATGATTACCCATCACGGCACGGTTAAGCTCATGGATTTCGGGATCGCTAAAATTCAGCGCATCACCAGTATGACTCAGACTGGAATGTTTATGGGATCACCGAGTTACATGTCACCGGAGCAAGTCCGTGGGCGGGATATTGATCATCGCAGCGATATCTACAGCCTTGGTGTGCTCTTTTACGAACTAATCACTGGAAAACTACCTTTCACAGGCACCTCAACGGCCGACATAGCCATGCGAATCCTGACGGGAGAATACTCGCACCCGAAATTTATCATGGCGGGGATTCCTGCGGAAATCGATCAGTGCATCACAAAATGCATGGAGCTCCTGCCTGACAACCGGCCACAGTCAATTGGCGAGGTCGGAGAGCTCCTAGATCAAATACTTAGTGAAATGGGCCTTGAAAGCAGCCTGCAAGAACTTGAGCGATGTTTCAAGGATCCCAAGGCATACGGAGACCGCCTCGCGCGAATCCTCAAAGTTACCAATTCAAAGCCCGCACCTACCGCCATTGTGAGTGCGCATTTAAACTTTTTGAGCGACGCGATTAAATCCCCCATACCCCGACCAGACATCAGTGGCGAGAATCTGCCCGTCGCCTCCCATCGACGCGACCATTTACTGCCGCCTCGCTCTGTCCCGCATCTAAACAAAAAACCTCTATCGCCAGATCTGATTGCCGCTCACCTGCCGGAGCGTCGCCATCAGCAACGCATCGCGGAAGCGACAACCCGTATGTTGGCGCAGGCTGCGCAGTTCCAGAAAACTCAGATGCCCGCGCCGCGTCAGATTCAAGCTCCATCGCCTTTGCGCCAGCAGGTGCAAACGCCCGTTCAGCAACCCGCGGCCAATTACCCGCAAAGACCCAAAGAACTGGTCAGGCCACGGGAAAAACGCGCTGTTTCCCGTTTCGTCCCAATAGCTCCAAACCGACAAGCGCATCGGATCCGGTATATCATTCACGAAACACACTCTGGCCATCAAAGCACTGGGTTTTTCTCAAAAATCGCACTCGCCTTGTTATTGCTTGCCTCCGTCAGTATCGTCTGGATTGGCACTAGCAGAAAGGCATCCAATCATTCAAAAAACAAAATTGGCAATCAGTCTAAAACAACACAACAAGAACCCTTTACATCTAGACCAGCGGCACAAGATCAAACTTCAGTTACGCAGTCAGAATCCTCGCGCGACACCGCTGAATCATCTGCTGTGAGCGCTGCGAAGAAAGGCGCCGGGGCGGGAATCAAAGACCCGACCACGAAACCACAGACCCCGGACAAAAAGCCCTTGTCAGCACAGAGAGCTAATCGCGATAAAAATCCACGATCAAAAACACCTGATGCAAAAACGGCATCAACTCAACCCTCAGTCACAGCGATCAAGCAGCCGCAGACTCTGCAAACACCACCGGCAATCAGCCTGGTAGCGATGAAACCTTCGCTCGATTCTCTGCCCCCTCAGGATACGGAAGTCGTCAGGGTCCCCCAACCTTCCCGCCCCCCCCCAGAGGCGCCGAAAAAGACGGAATCATCCGGAACAACAGCCATCGCGATCTCGAGTATGCCTGCAGCAGAGCTCTACATTGACGGTAAGCGACGCGGAACAACCAACGACCAGGGAACGTCCAGCGAGTGGATCGACGTCAGTTCCGGAGCGCACCGTGTGGAACTCAAGCGGTCAGGATTCGCCTCAAGAAGTGAGTCGATCACTACAAGCGGTGAGCCGCGGCAAAAATTCGGCCCCTACACCCTTCAGCGGGGTGACATCGGCCTGACTCCCGCCACAGGATCTTACAGGCTGACGCTTGCCACTAACCTACCACCGGCGGATGTCACCATCATTAATATAGATAGCCACGCAACCAAATACATTTCTCTCTCGCAATCCACTCAAACCATTAGCCTTGAACGGGCGGTTTATGAGGTGACCATGAATCGCAAGGGAGATATCCGCAAGCGTCGCATCGATTTAACAGGGGCAGCGCAGCAGCTGACGTTCAGTGTTGAGTTTAAAGATCAGGGACATTGATAAAGGAATGAATTAAGTGAGCATGAGGAACATCAAATCAGCGACAAATCAGGGACGGCCATGCCTCTCCCTGGCTCTGCGCTATTTGATTATTCTCATTTCGTTTATGCCGGCGTCATTATCAGCCCAAGCCTGGAAGGCAGGTAGGTCATCACTCATGAAAAATGATTTCAAAACGGCTCAAACTCAGTTGACGTTGGCCCTGAAATCGGCAAAATCAAAAACGGAGCTGGCAGACACCTATAAATATCTGGGCGTCTCACAATTTATGCTCGGCAACAAACAAGCGGCCACCGCGTCATTTCAGCGTGCGAAGACCTACAATCCATCAGTAAACCTGACCGCGAGCGAGGTTGTGGACGAGTCCGTAATTCCGCTGTTCCGCGCCGCAAAAACCTCAAAATCAACCGCCGTGGCGCCGCCTCAGAACAAAAAGGGCAAACCGGTCGCCAGCGCGCCCCCAGGTGTCTCAAAACAAAAATCAAAACGAACTCTCCTGAAGGTCGTATGTAATGTTCCAACCGCTCAAATCAGCCTTGACGGAATTGCCTATGGCACTGCCGGACAAGACATTGAGGTTCAGCCCGGAACTGTGGTGCTTGAGGTAACGGCGGCCGGCTATAAGCCAAAGGCAATCAAAGTCCAGCTCGAATCCCTGACCACAAGCTCGGTCACAGTCAGCCTGGAGAAAATTCCACCAAAACCAGTGCCCCTGCCCGTTCAGAAAACAATTCCTTTACCAGGAACCGGCGGATCCGGACTGGCAGGCAATAAGGCTCCAGCCAAACAAGCACAAGGAAAACAGGCCGTAGACAAAAAATCCGGCGGAAAAAACGATTTATTTGGGTCCGATCCCGGAGGTAATGACAGCTTTGCCGGACTGCCCGCATCTAGTCCACTGCCCGTGGTTGTCCCTCCCGCGGCTCCGACGCAACCAGTCATGCCTCAGGCTGGCTACGCACCTCAACAATTGGCGCAAAACCCTTACGGTCAGCGACCAATGCCGCAGCCCGCATATCCGCAGCAGCCCGCATATCCGCAGCAGCCCGCATATCCGCAGCAGCCCGCATATCCGCAGCAGCCCGCATATCCGCAGCAGCCCGCATATCCGCAGCAGCCGGGCTACCCTATGCAACCTGCGTACCCAGTCGCGCCAGCCTATCCGGCGTATCCTCAGCAACCCGTCTACCAACAACCCGTCTACCAGCAGCCGATGTATCAAGCGCCTGCTTACGGAGGATACGCGGCACCACCGAATCCTTATGGATACGCCGCGCCTCCGCCTCAATACGGAGCTGTACCCGCCGCCGATCCTTACGGCGGATATCTGGGACCTCCGCCTGAGGCGCCAACATCATCGGCTCCTCCTGCTATTGACGCGGCACCGTCTGCTAAAAATGGCGGCATGCCTCCACCACCTATTATGCCTGGCGAGTTCCCGTCAAAAAACAAAGGAAAAACCGCTATGGCAGCCAACGACAAATGCGCTGGAGTCATTAATATTCTGCCATTTGGCTCTGGCCAATTTTGTCATGGCAGCATCATGAAAGGAGTCTTCTTCCTCGGAGCGGAAATCGGAGCGCTTTATTTCTATAAATCAAATAACGATGCTGCCGCGAGCTACCAGTCAAAACTCAACTCCATCACCGCGGACCGGGCAGCCGCCCGGGACGGAGTCCCCGCGGACGAGCAGGCCGCCTACGACGCTGATACCTCAGATAAAGAGTCACAGGGGAAAGCGGCAATAGGGAAGGCGAAACAAAACGCTCAATACTCAATGATAGCTTTTGTGGGTCTCTGGGGCGTCGGGGCGATAGACGCGTCCATAAATGTTCCTTCACCGAAAAGCAGCAAAAAATCAAAACGCAAATCACCACGCATTATGCATTCCTACAATCTTGATCTCGATAAAGCGCCAATGGGAACTTGGGCGATGTCCATACCGTATGACACCACATGGGACTCAAATCCCGTAAGTCAGGACTACATGGTTGGCTATTCCCCAACCCTTGACAGGAGCGGTACCCAGCTGAAACACTCCATGACACTGGGCATGATGTGGGAGCTGTAACCCATGAAAACTCTTAGCGACTCTGACTTTGCTAAAATTCTTAAATCCCGCTGTATCGGTCTGACAGGAGGTATCGCGACCGGTAAGTCCACAGTCGCGAAAATATTAAGAAACATGGGTTACACGGTCATTGACGCTGATGAGCTCGCCCGTGATGTTACGCGTCCTGGCGAACCTGCCCTCGACGAGATTGTAAAACATTTCGGCCCAGACGTGCTTGGGTCAGATCATAAGCTTAATCGTGAGCGCCTGCGTACAATCGTCATGTCCAACCCTGCCGAACGAAAAGCACTCGAAGCCATCACACATCCGGCCATTCATAAGAAATTCAAAGAACAAATTGAAGCCAGCGACATATTGAGCGGGGATGGCCCGTTCTATTATGAGGCAGCCTTGTTATTTGAGACCAGTCGGGATGGATTATATAAGGAAATCTGGGCGACATATTGTCCGGAGACGATTCAATTAGTGCGCCTGACAGAACGTTCCGGACTATCACATGATGAGGCCATTAGAATTCTAGCGTCCCAGATGCCTGCCGCAGTCAAAGCTCAAAAAGCGTCCCGCGTCATCGACACCGACTGCTCTCTCGATGAATTAAAAGTCATAGTCACCAACCTGCTCAAGACCATCCGTTAAAGACCCGGTAAAGAGCAAACCCGTCCTCTCAAATAACTTTGACCCCCCCCCCCTGTGAACTCCTTGAGCCACGGCAAAATCCCGTTTTTTTGGACTTTTTTCTTGATACATACATTGAAAGCCGCTATAAAAAAAATCCGTTGAGGAAGATTTTTCTCAATGCCGACCTCGCTTAATTTTTAGGCAAAAGGCTCACAAAACTTGTAACTTTGAATGGGGGAAACGCCATGACGACCAACAGGGCATCAGCACGTTTTGAGGCACTTCGAATCGCGGGATCACGGTCACCAAAAGTTTTCAAAAAATCATTCGCAAGTCCTCATGACGTAAATCTAAAAGCAAGCGAGTACTTCGGCTGTAATACGTTTAGCTTTGAGATGATGGAGAAAAAACTCTCCCATTCAGATATCGCGACACTCCGCGAGTTCGCAACCAGCAACAAACCACTCAGCCTTGACCTCGCAACTAAAGTTGCGGAAGCCGTCCGTGAGTGGGCCATCTATCGCGGTGCGACTCACTACTGTCATTGGTTCCAGCCACAAACGGGAGCCACCGCCGAGAAACACGACGCTTTTTTCAGCTTCGACAAAAACGGCAACGCCGTCGAGCGTTTCACCGGCAAAGAGCTCATTCAGTCTGAGCCAGACGCCAGCAGCTTTCCGTCCGGGGGAGTTCGCGCGACATTCGAGGCCCGTGGCTACACAGCCTGGGACGCGAGTTCTCCGATGTTTCTCATGGAGAGCGAGAACGGGATGACTCTTTGTGTCCCAAGTTTATTTATTTCTTACAACGGGGAGGCTCTCGACGAAAAAACCCCGCTGCTTCGCTCACTGGCAGCCCTGAATAAAGCCGCGACAGAATCATTAAAATTACTGGGTCACGACGCGAAACACGTCATTGCCTCCGCAGGACCGGAGCAGGAATACTTCGTCTGTGACGAGGCTCTATTTAACCTTCGTCCTGATTTGCTCCTTGCGGGCCGGACACTCCTTGGACGTTCACCTCCGCGGGGCCAACAGCTTGAGGATCATTACTTTGGCTCGATCAAACCACGAATTCTATCGTTCATGATGGAATCGGAGCATGAACTCTACAAACTTGGCGTTCCCTGCAAAACCCGCCACAACGAAGTTGCCCCGAGCCAGTGCGAGATGGCGCCAATTTTCGAGAACGCCAACGTCGCCGCTGACCACAACCAACTGGTGCTTGAGGTATTGAGGACTGTCGCCCGCCGGCATCAGCTCCAGGTTTTATTCCACGAAAAACCATACGCCGGCATCAACGGCAGCGGCAAACACGTCAATTGGTCTCTCGCCGATAACCACGGCCACAACATGTTGGAGCCGGGCGACAGTCCGATGGATAACATCCGTTTCCTCTGGTTCCTTGCTGGCACCATCAAAGCAGTCAACACCTACGCGACTCTTCTTCGTATGAGTATCGCGTCAGCGGGCAACGACTTCCGCCTTGGCGCCAATGAGGCTCCACCGGCCATCATCAGCTGTTTCCTTGGCGACACACTCACTGAGGTAGTCCAAAAGCTCACAACCGCAGGTGGCGGCAACCTCACAGACCGCGCCAAAAACATTAACCTTGATCTCGCGCGCGTTCCTGAGATCGCCCGCGACAACACCGACCGTAACCGCACGTCACCATTTGCCTTCACGGGCAACAAATTCGAGTTCCGCGCCGTGGGCGCGTCAGCATCCATCTCACCATCACTCACCTACCTCAATGCCGCTGTCGCCACATGCCTGAACGAAATGAATGACCAACTGCGAAAAGTCTCAAGCCGTCCAACCCAGGAAGACGTCTTAAAACTCATCGTTGAGACATTTAACGAGCATAAGCGCGTCTGCTTTGAGGGCAATGGCTACAGCGCTGAATGGCACAAAGAGGCCGAAAAACGAGGACTTCCCAATATCCGCACCACGCCTGAAGCCCTGGCGGCTATCAGAGACCCAAAAAACAAATCCATGCTCTCCGCCATCGGCGTTCACCGTGGAGAAGAGGCCGAGGCCCGCTACAACGTCAAGCTTGAGCGTTACATCAAAGTCCGCATGATCGAGCTGGAGACACTCCAGGAGATGCTCTCCACTGATGTATTCCCGGCGGCCATTGCACACACAAGAATCCTCGCCCAGTCAGCGGCAAGCCTAAAGGCAGCCATGGGCGGTGTGCCTCAGGAGATCGAGAACCAGCTGAAGATGGCCAGTGACCTGACCTCGAAACTCGCTACAGCCAAAGACAAACTCAGCGGATTTATTGATCAGTGTTCAGCGATTCATGACGAGCCGAAACTCGCCGCAAAAATCGCGGCTGAGGGGATGCCAATGATGGAAGAGGTGCGGAAGGTGAGTGATCAGCTTGAAAATCTCGTTGATGATCAGCTTTGGGCTCTACCAAAGTACCGCGAAATGCTCTACGTCATGTGACGGCTCGGCTGAACATTCGCGATCGCTGCGTTAAAAGCGAAGGCTGCGCCTTGCCGTACCAAATGTACTGTCTTCGGCGCGGCATTCGCTTTTGCCTTGCGCTCCCAAATGTTGAGCCGACCGTCTGTTTTGGTCCATCCCGGTTTTTACGCGTTTTTAAGTGTTGGTATAGCCGACCGTCGGTACAGGTCCATCCCGGTTTTTACTTGGCATTGTGACTAATTTTTAAACATTTACACAGTAGAATAATAACCTCGAACCATCTTTTATATTGGGCACTTACCATGTACTCTAATTAGAAGAAAACAACAGAACACAGTCCAAAGCTGAACAGAGGCCCATGAGTCGATTCGATAAACGATCACCCAAGTCAAACCGCAGGTCCAAGCCCCATGGCCGCCGGCAGGATGACGCCAATAACCCGCAGAACAATCAGGGATCCCCGGACCGCGCCGCAGGTAACTCCGACCGCGAAGCCACCTCAAAACCCGCAGATAACAGCCCCCGCCCAGGCAAACCCAGCTTTAAATCAGATGGTAAGTCAGGTGATAAATCTGACTTCAAGTCGGGTTTCAAAGCCCGATTTAAACCACCCGGCAAAAGCTTCGGCAAACCCGGGGGGCAGGATCGCTCCAAAAACTTCAATAAAGACACTGGGGACTCCGGCAAACGAGACCTCCCTCAGGAAAACATCGAGAAGAGCCACGCTTCCATCAAAAAATGGCTGTCCGCCGGCGCAGAGCTTCGAGCGAAGAACGCCGCCCGCGCGAGCAGCGGTCCCGAGGACCCAAAAACACTGGCTCTCGATCCCTGGCAGCAGCAAGTATTTGACCTTTTAAGATCCGGCGAGAGCGTCGTGGTTGATGCCCCGACAACTGCCGGTAAGACCCGTGCCGTGGAAGTATTCTTTGCTATGAACGTCGACGACCCGACATTCCGTGCCGCTTACACCACACCGGTCAAGTCACTTTCAAACGATAAAGTGCGGGAGCTCCGCGCCATGTTTGGCGACGACAAAGTCGGTATCTCGACAGGAGACATCAAAGAAAACCTCGATGCCCCTATCGTGGTCGCCACCCTGGAAAGCTACCGCAACTCACTTCTTGGCATCGAGCCGGATCTCGGGCGTACGTTGGTTGTGTTTGATGAGTATCATTATCTTCAAGACGAGGGCCGCGGGAGCGCGTGGGAAGAGGCGATTATTCTCACCCCGCCTTCCTGCCAAGTCCTGCTTCTCAGCGCCTCGGTGAGAAACGCAGAGGACTTCGCTGACTGGATCTCCACTCAACACAAAAAACGCTGCACGATGGTCCGCACCGAGGGACGCCCGGTTCCTCTTACTAATCTTATCTATTACGGCGATCAGTGGCTCACAGAAGAATTTCTGCCCAAAGACGCCTTCAAAAACATGAATCCCGCGCGCCGCGAGCTTCCGCTCCGGCCGGAAGATCTCGTCACAAGGCTGCCAGCACTGATCAACCTGGATTTGGCTCCCTGTATTATCTACTGCGGTAAACGTTTCGACTGCGAAAATATGGCGACCCTGATTGAGCGTTCCCTGCCACCACTTTCTGCCGAACAGGCGGAGAGGATTGGTGCCGTGTTACAACAAGCCCATAAAGACGTCGGTTCTCTGACATTCATCAAACCGGCCATGCGCCGCATGATGCAGACCTACGGCGTTGGATTCCACCATTCAGGACTAGCTCCCGCAGCTCGTATCGCGATTGAACGTCTGGTCAAAGAAGGCCTCTTAAGATTCTGCACCGCGACCATGGGGCTTTCTCTCGGAATTAACTTCAGCGTCCGGAGCGCTATCATCGCTGACTATCAACGCCCTGGTGAGGGCGGCATGACGGTTTACGCTGAAGGCGAGATTCTTCAGATGCTGGGCCGCGCCGGCCGTCGCGGCAAAGATGTCATTGGCTTCTCGCTCTGGCCCTGCATTGAGGCATACGCGAAGCAGGCCGGGGCCAAACGTGAACCTTGCAACTCAAGACTTCGCACGGATCCGACAACGCTCCTTGGACTCATTGGCCGCGGATTGACCCTGAATACGATTGAGGGCGTCTACGGCAAGAGTTTTCTCAAATACCAACAAAAGAAAACAGACCTTCGTCTCATCAGAAAACCCGACGTCGAAAATAAACTTGGCTCCGTCTCGATCCCCTGCCAGAGCCCGGCCGCGGAATACGCCAGATTTAAACATGACGAAAAGGCGGAGACCCCCGCCACTAGCACCGTTTGCCGTTCTTGTCCGGTCAGAGTGCCCTGTCACGCTTATTTAGATATTCGCCGCCAGGCCAAGCTCACGGGAATGCACTTGCATCTTCATGAAATGGGCTGCATCGCCCAGGATGAGACGCTGACACCCATGGGAACGATCGCGAAGTACTTCCCCCAAAGCGGCGGACTCCTGATCTCCAGCATGCTGGTACGAAATATGATTTCTCCAGAAAAACTCGTGAACGCGGCTGAACTGATGGCCGCGCTTTGCCTGCCAAGATTCAAGGAACCAGGCGGCAATGAGGCCTATAAATTCCCGTTTGACGCTCCGAAGCTTGAGGAAGAACTTCAGATTTTTTATCCGCTGAAGCTATTCCCTGAGGTTTATGACGCGCCATTTGGTCGCAGAACCAACTACCAAATCAAAGAGTTTAATCCAGGCGCAGGCTGGATTGTTCGCCAGTGGCTCACAGGCATGGATTGGCCAACTCTTGTCAAAGAAGGCACCACCGAGTACTTCGGGGTCGGTGACCTGATGGGACTTATGTACCGGGTTGCCACTTACCTGCAGTCCATGGCCGCCGTCCCGGGGTTCAAAGACGCTAGCCGCGCCCTCAGGCGAGAGCTGATGCGAACTCCACTTGATCTGACTCTCTAGCCAACTCTCTAGCCAACTGTCTAGCCAACTGTCTAGCCAACCCTCTGAGCCACAAGGCTTAGAGGGTGTTTTACATTTGTTTTACACCACATTCCCTCAATCATGGCTCACAATACCCCGATTAGAAAGCCAAACACACGCTGCCCTAGGCAGGGGGATTTATGAACCACGTCACCTCAATTTCAGATATCACAACAAAAGCCAGCCCTGCGGATATTCGCGGCTACAACTGGCCAAGCCTCCTTTGGCTCGCAAGCATGCATATAGGCGCTGTGGCGTCGTTTTTTTACGTCTCAAAGGCCAATCTTGTAGCTGAAATCATCATGTACTTCATCACCGGTTGCCTGGGCATTACCCTAGGCTATCACCGCATAATGGCTCACCGGGCATTAGGTGTTCCTAAATGGCTAGAACGTTTTTTCGCCACTTGCGGAGCACTCGCCATGGAGGGTGGCCCAGTCAAATGGTGCGCCCAACACCGCATGCACCACTCCAATCCCGACACCGAAAACGACCCCCATAACTCCCAAAATGGATTTTTTTACTGCCACGTTGGATGGGCACTGAAGTTCCGGCCGTTTTTCGATAGTCCGGATAAACTTCGTCGTTTTTCCCGCGATATCAGCCAAGACAGCTACTATCTTTGGCTTGATACTACCATGGGTCAGTTCCTGCCCCAGCTGGCTCTCGCCTCTGTCCTCTTTGCCATTGGCGGTGTCGGGATGGTGCTCTGGGGCGTCTGCCTGAGAATGGTACTGGTGTACCACGCGACGTGGTGCGTCAACAGCGCCACCCATTTTTTTGGATACCGCAATTACGATATTGGAGACCAGTCCCGCAATACCTGGTGGGTGGCTTTGATCTCCTTTGGCGAGGGTTGGCACAACAATCACCATGCGCATCAGAATGTCGTCGAGGCAGGTCACAAATGGTGGGAGATTGATTTGACGATGAGTGTCGTTCGAGTTCTGAATGTCCTGGGACTTGTAACCAGGATGAATTCCATTCGTGACATCAAAATAGCTAATCACATTGAGCACAGGCCTATCACGCCACGCGCATCCTGATCAGGGTCAAAGCGCTCAAAAAGGCATTGCCTATTAATGGGTTATGGTAAACACCCTGAATCACCCGGCAAAGCGCTCTTAAAAAACTTCCTCGACTGGCCAGCCGGCCTGTGAATATCCATTGACCCGCTTAAAACAAGGCGTTAAACACTGCTCCAGTTTCAACGATGTTTTGTCGCCGCATTTTCTCAGCCTATCCCCTTAAATGGGACCCTTGTTTTATCTGCACGTACTGCCCAATTCACATGTTACCCTCAAAACACTCAATTTCACCTTAGGCGACAAAACACCGGGGGCCGGCACAAACCGGCCCCAAAGCTTTTTTGGCGCTTTTAACTGCCAGAAATTATAGGGCATTACCTGAGTTTGTAGTTACCTCTAAGCTTTTCCGGTGCTTTACCGATGGTCTCTATGCACGGGCACGATGCCTGGACGGAGGGACACGGATGTTTAAAAAGCCATGCCTAATTCGCAACTCTAATAACCTCACGAAAAAGCTTTCAATACTAGTTTGCTTGTCCTGCGCGGCGCAAGGATTCGCCGAGGATGAGCAACGACTGTATCGAAGTGCTTACTATCTTGGACGAGGCGATACCGGACTCGCCATCGCCGATGATCAGGAAGCGGTGATGTATAACCCCGCCGGCATCGCGCAGGGCAAAAAAATTTATAAACGCGTGATTCTCGCAAGCCCAACAGTTGAATTCAGTGATGACGCGCGAAACCTCGCCAAGGAATTGCAAACCGACAATTCTGACGTCACTGGTGCCCTGAAAAAACGCGTCGGCAAAAACGAGCACATCGGAGCCTATAACCTCACCGCCGTTGTGCTGCGCAGAGCGTCAATTGGTGTTTTTAACGGCGAGACCACTGACATTCTGATTCACAAAGCACCTGAGGCCGGAGGCCTTGAGGGAGTTAAAGCGCGCCTTGTCACAAGCAACGGAGCTGTTTTTGCAGTTGCTCAGGATTTCCTCAATCAAAGACTGCTGGTCGGCGGTAACATAAAATACATGCACCGCGGTGAGGCTAAGCTTGAGGCTAACGTAACTGACGCCGACAAACTGAAGAACATGAAATCAAGTGACATGCTGGGAACTGGAACCGGCACCAGCACCGACCTCGGCGTCATGTGGAAAATCCCCGGCCGCATGGAGGCCTCGATGGGCGCGACCGTCAATAACGTCGGCGGTACCAAGTTCACACCGACGTCAGACAAGGCACCAGCACCCGCTGCTCTTAAACAGCTGGTCAATCTCGGTGTCGCTATCCAGCCAGGGACAAGATCCAGCCGCTTCAGACTGTTGGCCGAATACTGGGACGCTACCAACAACCTTAAAGAAAGCGTCTACAAAAAAACCCACCTTGGCGCTGAGCTTACCATCCGCGATATCGTCGGCGTGACCGGCGGCATGTCAGAAGGATGGACCAGCGGAGGGCTCTATATTGATCTTTACCTCTTGCGCATTGACGGCGGTATGTACATCCAGGAGATGGATGACCGCGTTGGTGTTCGTCCCGATAAACGAATTTTTCTCCGCGTTACAGCGGGCTTTTAATCAAGGAGGTTCAACATGCTAAGCCAAATCAAAAAGTTATTTTTTTCTGTTGCCCTTGCGCAGCTCGCTGCCTGCGGCGCCAATCCCTATAAAAACTACGAGAAAAAAGACCCGGCTGAAGACGCGACCGTGGCTCTGGAGGAGCATAATCCCAACAAAGCAATCGAGATCCTGACTAGTGCTCTCGCAGGCGATCCCGAAAACTGGGTCTATGTCTCAATCCTTGGCCTTGCCTATGCCGAGCGCGGAGGCATTGACGCGCTGACGCTGGCCCAAAACATGGCAACTAGCTCATCGAGTGCGTCGACACACGGCGTGACGTCACTTTTCTCGATTATGCCCGAGGCGACTGACAGCAATATTAGCGATGTGGACACGGCCCTGACGTACATGACCAGCATTCCCCCCGCCTCCCGAACGTCTGCCGACGTACTGAAAATCGCCATGTTTGAGACCGCGGCATTGACGCTGCGCACCAAAAAGTACGACCTTGACGGTGACGGAACTATTTCCCCCGCCGAGGCTCTTGCCATGTCGGGCGCTGACGCCACAGTGATCCTGTCACAGCTGGCTGGCGCAGCAACTGCCTTCGCAAGCGGCAACTCAACCTCAGCCACTGATAAGGCTGCCGCGGCACAGGTAACAAATATCCAAAGCAAAATAGCCACTTGCCCGGGTGCAACGCAGTCCGATCAACTTAAGAATTATCTAAGCAAGACAGGCTGTTAATTCTCTGAGGTCGTTCTTGCGCCACGTGGAAGTTATGCAGTATATCTTTATGCATTATGAGCATGCGTGACGTCCGCGGACGTGGAATTTTGGTTGCTATAAATGACATCGTCGGAGCGACGATTCTCATCATGTGGGGCATCATACTTGGTCCGCTCGGGATCCTCCGCGGCACACTCTATTTCAGTAATGTTTTTTGGTACATCTGGATTCTCAGTCCTCAGGGACTGCTAAGCCGGTTTGTACGAGCCGCCATCGACTGGCGCCTTGGTAATTTTGACTCCGCGGTATTTCAGCTGGAATTCCTCGTCACACGGGTTGAGAACGCTTTAACGCGCCATCCCAAGTCACGCCACATCTGTATTGTTCTAGAAGACTTTTATACGCTTCTTGTCCGCGCCTATCTTCATGGCGGGCACATTGATGACGCCATGCTCGTTGTTTTGCGCGCCAAAAAAAGCCTGGATTGTGACAAACTACCTGAGCTCGCGAGGCTTGACGCCAAAACCGCCCATTTGGTCCGTGCGGGCCTTGCCGCCGGAAGACTTCTTGACGGCAGCGGACTCGCCACGCTTTACATAAAATCCCACGAGCCACCCGCGCAGCCTGCCAACTCGCCCCCAAAAAAACCAACCCTGCCGGCAGCACATGCCGCCAGACAAGGCGCTACCGCGTCGCCACGCTCTGGTGGCACTGGTAAAGGATACGCCCCCAAAGCGTCGGGCAAAATCATTCAATTCCCTACAATTGAGGCTATCCACGCCGCAAAGATTACAGGACGCTCGCCGACTTTGCCGCCCCCACCCGCTGGCAGCCCCACGACACCTCCGGAAACTGACCTGTGACATTGATTGACCTCCGCTCCGACACTGTTACCAAACCAACTCCAGCCATGCTCGACGCCATGTTCAAAGCAGACGTCGGCGATGACGTTTACGGTGAGGACGCCACCGCCAACAAACTGGAAGAGCAGGTCGCGGCCCTCCTCGGCAAAGAAGCAGGACTTTTTACGGCCTCCGGCACCATGGCCAATCAGATCGCCATTCACGTCCATACACGTCACGGGGACGCAATACTGGCAGAGGAAGACAGCCATGTTTTCCTTTACGAGGCCGGCGCGGCAGCTGCACAAAGCGGTGTGCAATTTGATTTGATTCCCTTCGCCAGAAACTTCTCTGACGACGCCATCGATGAGTTCATCAAACCGGAGTGGATACATTATGCGTCGACTAAACTTCTGGTCGTGGAAAATACTCACAACCGCGGCTCAGGCCGTGTGCTGAATCCCAAAGAACTCGCCCGCATCCATAAACGCGGCCGCCATCACGGTCTGACACTCCACTGCGACGGCGCCAGACTCTGGAACGCTGCCCAGGCTTTGGACTGCTCCGAGAAATCTCTCGCTGATGGTTTTGACACGGTCTCCGTTTGCTTCAGCAAGGGCCTTGGAGCTCCTGTGGGAAGCGTTTTGGTAGGGTCCAAAGCCCAGATTGACCGGGCCCGCAAGATCCGCAAACGTTGGGGCGGCGGCATGAGACAGATAGGCTATTTGGCCGCCGGAGCTTTATTTGCTCTTGAGAATAACCGGAGCCGCCTAAAAGATGATCACCGCCGCGTTAAGATGCTCTATGACGGCATCAAAGAACTTGAAGCGTCGGGACTTCCCGTCAGCACCAGCCTGCCTGAAATTTGGACAAATATTCTCTACTTTAAGGTCTCAAATGGCGATAAAACCGCCGCTGAGCTGAGAGACGCGGGCGTTATCGTTAATCACCTGGGCCATGGCAAGCTTCGGGCCGTCACCCACATGCACATCGACGACAACGCTGTCGGTCATACTCTGCTTAGTCTGCGCAGGATTCTCAGGAACTCCTGAGGTAATTTTGCTTTCTCGCAAAAATATCCAAAAATCCCTTTTAATTCTGATCCTTTAGGTGCTACAATTTCGCCTCAGTGTTTACATGAACTATTTCGCGGGAGTTCGCGCACATGTCCATTCGCATTGGCATCAACGGTTTTGGTCGTATCGGTCGCTCCATTCTTCGCGCCGCCTTGGACTCTAAGAACGGAAAAGATTTTGAGATCGTACATATCAACGACCTGACTGATACAAAAACTCTGGCACATCTTCTCAAGTACGACTCCGTTCACGGAACCCTGAACGCCGACGTCACCCACGACGAGTCGAGCCTGACTGTTAACGGCAAAAAAATCACCGTCTCCAAAATCAAAGCCGTTCCTGAACTCCCCTGGAAGGACAAGAACGTCGACGTGGTGTTTGAGTGTACCGGTATTTTCACAAAGAAAGCCGACGCTGAAGGCCACATCAAAGCCGGCGCCCGCGCGGTTCTCATCTCCGCTCCGGCGACTGACGAGGACATCACGGTTGTTTACGGCGTAAACCACACCAAACTCGACCCAAAAGTCCACAAAATCGTCTCCAACGCGAGCTGCACGACCAACTGTCTGGCACCGTTTACCAAAGTCCTTCATGACGCCCTCGGAATCAAACGCGGACTCATGACGACTATTCACAGCTACACCAACGACCAGAACGTTCTGGATCTTCCTCACAAAGACCTTCGCCGCGCCCGCGCCGCTGCACTTTCTATGATCCCGACATCAACCGGCGCCGCTAAAGCGATCGCGCTTGTTATCCCAGAACTCAAAGGCAAACTCGACGGACTCGCGGTTCGCGTGCCGACACCAAACGTGTCTCTTGTGGACGTAACTTTTGAGGTGGCCAAGAACACCACCAAAGAAGACGTCAATAAACTCCTCAAAGACGCGGCCAATGGCCCTCTCAAAGGCATTCTTGGCTACAGCGACGAGCCCCTCGTTTCTGTGGACTACAACGGCAATAACCTATCAAGCTGCATTGACGCGGACTCCACAAAAGTCCTCGACGGCAACATGGTTAAAATACTTTCATGGTATGACAACGAAACAGGATTCAGCTGGCGTATGCTCGACATCGCTCGTTTGATGGCGAAATAAAACGTCATCCTGAGCGAAGCGAAGGACCTCAACGGATCAATTATCGACCGGAGAAAACATGGCAAAAGAAAAAGCGATCACCCTCACCCGCAAAGAAGTTATGGAATGGCTTGCGGAAGGCACCAAGGACTTCAAAGAAGCCGACATCCGCAAAGCCAACCTGATGAAGATTGATTTCACTGGGTGTGACCTGAGCGGCTGTAACCTCAGCTACAGCAACCTTAAGGACGCCAACTTCACCAACGCGACACTTAACGGCGCGTCACTGTGGAACGCCAACCTTGAGGGCGCCAACTTCACCAACGCGAGCCTGGAAGACGCAGATCTCGACTACGCCAAACTCCGTGGCGCGATCCTGCTCAACGCGAACCTTCGCCGCGCGCATTTGCCTACAGAGCTGATCCCACGCGACGACATCATGGCGTCCGTGAACACAGGCTGTAAGGTCGGACAGCACTGACCCGTCATGATGACCTCACCCGTCATGATGACCTCACCCGTCATGATGACCTCACCCGTCATGATGACCTCACCCGTCATGATGACCTCACCCGTCATGATGGCCTCACCCGTCATCCTGAACGAAGTGAAGGACCTCTCAAATCACTTGTCAAACACCCGGTGTTTTGATTAACTCCGGGTTCTCTTCTTACGGCGCTGTGGCGGAGTGGCTACGCAAACGATTGCAAATCGTTTCCACACCGGTTCGAATCCGGTCGGCGCCTTCAGAAATTATCAAGCACTTTTCCGAAGCTTCTCCAGACCCTCGACGATCAACATCCGCATGAGCGTCTGATACGGCAGTCCCTTTTTCGCGGCAATAACTTTCAGCTCAGCGACAGTGTCCTCAGAGAGACTGATACTTGTTGGGAATTTTTTGGTTTTTTTACGTTTGTCGTAAGCCTTCTTAATCGCTTTCGCGTCAATTTCGATCGTCTCATACGACTTCTCACTCTTCGCGTAGCTCGTCATAGATATCGCGCTCCTTTTTATTCACTCCACAAAGGCAAATTTGGCCATTCCATAGCCTCCCCTGCAATTACACTATAATTCACTATAATTCACTTTTTAAGCGCAAGCGCAATCCCCATCCCACGATGCTTTGCCCCAATTCCAACTACCTCCCCACCGCCACCAGCCCCGCCCTGATTCCCGCCCGCTGATTGCACGCGAAACACAATAACCTCAGATTATCCACCGTCGCCCTCCCTCCTCTGGCCACCGGCACGATGTGATCGAAGTTGAGCCCACGACGTGTCCCACAGCATCGGCATACGCCGCGGTCACGCTTCCATACCAGATGCTTCAGGTCTTTTGAGATGTAGCGTGGATTACCTGATCGGCGACTCCTCAGCTCCGGCGCCGGAGTCAACTCTTCCGAGTTATGCGCTGCCCCCACCCGTGCGGCCTCCGCGCGGCGTTTGCCAAACTTTTTGGCCCTCAGTGCCTCGGCGCCGATCTCAGCCAATTTACCGAAGAGCTCCGCAAAACTCATGCCCACGGCCTCATGTCCGAGGAGAGATCTCACCTCGTCGAGCTTATCCCGCAGGTCTTTATCCATGACAAACTTCACCTCTGACTTATCGTCAGCAAGCGCTCTTTCACGCTCACGGGGCAAGGCCATG
>CANILH010000029.1 GCA_947468665.1 Oligoflexales bacterium
CACGAAGGAAGTCAGGGGTCGCGAGTTCTCGCAGGCCTGGCGTATTTGGCGACGAGATATTAACGGTTAGCCATCTGGCGTGTGGCTCAAAGGTCTGAATGCCAGTCAGAAAATCATTAAGAGCCAGATCAGGAGGCGTCTGCTTATTTTTCCCGACATTAATCCCGATTGGTACTCTGCCGTCAGACCAACTCAATTTGCGTAGTCGGTCCAATACGGCCTCAGCGCCATCACTGTTGAAACCCATTCTGTTGATAAGGGCGCGGGTCTCGGGATATCGGAATAATCGTGGTTTGGGATTTCCAGGCTGCGGCCTGGGCGTCACGGTTCCCAGTTCGAGGAACGAAAGCCCCATGTGCTCAAACGCGCCCGGACAGCGGGCGTTCTTATCAAATCCAGCGGCAAGTCCGATTGGGTGTCGCGCGAGACCGATGCCGGGCAAATCAACCTGCAGCGGGATTTTGAATTGGTGCACGGGCGACCTCGGCAAAAAATGAAGCAGGCCGCGCTCCATCGCCAGCATGCCGATGTCATGGGCGGTTTCGGCTGGTAAAAGACGAAGCCAGGCGGTGAGGTACCGCCCGGCTGTATCGAAAGCATTAGACATAGAATCTACATTCCTTCCGCTTTGGGAGGGGCCGGAGCAAGTTGCCTGTTAATTCTATCCAGCAGATCCGTCGGATGGAAGGGTTTTCGGATATAATCTTTCGCTCCTAGCTGGATCCCTTTAACGACAACGGCTTCCTGAGACAGAGCAGTCAGCATGACAACGGGAATTTTAGACAGTTTGGGTGAGCTTTTTATCGTCCGGAGGACCTGGAGCCCGTCGATGCCGCTCATCATAATATCAAGCATGATCAAGTCAGGTACGTATGTTCCAGACTCTAGAGTTTTCAGCGCGTCTTCGCCGCTGCTCACAACCTCAACAGTGTGACCGCCTCTTTCGAGAACCACTTTGGTGAGTCTTTGGATATGTACTTCGTCTTCTGCGATCAATATTTTGGCCATGATTCGGGTCCCTTTTATGACGCTTTGAGTTTAGATTGATTTTGGGGCCAGATGAACCGGAACGCCCCTTTCTTGCCAACGCCCCGGACAAACAGTAGTTGAGCATTGTGATAGATGCTCACAAATCGCGCTAAATACAGCCCTAAACCCAGGCCGCTACGGACGCTGCTTTTTTGACCGGATGCTCTGGGCCCCTGGAAGTAACGCATGAAAATAAGTTCCTCCTGGCCAGGCGCTATCGCCGCGCCCTCATCGGAGATATCAAGGACAATATTTCCACCGCCGGTATATAAAGACACAGTTACGGTCGTTCCGGCGGCGTAGGTAAACGCGTTATGAAGAACCTCCCGCACCGCCAGATTGATCAGCGACGGGATTCCGAGGACGTCATAGTTACCGTCGGAGATATTGACGAGAAGTTTGCCAGATGTCGCGCTGTCTTGGCGGTTTCTCTCCCGCTCGGATTCGGTGCGAACGATTGATTGGAAATCAAGCGACGTCGCTGGTTCAGCGGAAGCGAAGGACTCGTTGCCATTGGCGACCAGTATCTCCAGTTTTTGGATTACGTCCCAGATATTTTGGGAGTAGTGCTCTACTTCTTTGGCGAATTGAACGCCGTCGTTGCCAGATTCCTGCCAAATTAATGCGTGAGTCTGCGCAAGGCTAAGTAGGTTCGTTACGGGGTTGCGCATCTCGTGTCCGATCATGCGGGAGAGTAAGACCCCAAATGCGTGAATTTGCTCGTGGGCTGTGGTGTCGTCAATAAAATGACGCAATTCATCACTCGCGACCCAAAAATGAAAGCGACGACCTAACGCTTCGAGAAACCCGTCCAGCTCGCCAAGATCCCCCGTGGACCGACCATCTTTTTTAATAATAAAAAGCAGTTTCGCGCTCCACGGGTCCTGGGGCGGCAGGTATGACTTGGTATTTCGGAGTGACGTATGCAATTTGATTACAAGGGGTGGTGTCACCTGCCATCCAAATGTGAGCTGCGGTTTGTTTTTTAGTGTATAATAGTAATCACTACAGCTGATTATAGCGGGCCAGGAATCTTCCGTGTCGTCACCCGTGTCGAGTATCAGCGTCGCGTCCTGCCCGGCCAGGCGGTAGCACGCGATTCGACTGAAATGCTCCTGACGCGCGAGCTCTTTTATGAGATCGCGATCCATGGCGCTCAAGTCGAGGAGCGTGAGCCTTGTGGTTTGTTTTTGTCTCAAAACAAATCTCCGGTGCGGGTATTTTGATCGGAAGTCTTATCGGACGAATTTGGTTCTAATTAAGGGTTATGGAGGACGCAGTGTATATTACGGGAATTAAATTTCGGAAACACGGCACGAAGGTGGCAAAGGGCTGGCGTTTTTCCGCTGGCATTGGCAAAACGCGACCGGTGGTTGCTGTTTTGGGAGAGACTCAAGACCTTGAAAGTCTTGCGCATGCGATTAATTTTGCGCTTTCCGGTAAACGGCACGATAGCCTGGCTGAGGTTTGGTTGGATGCCGCTGATGACGCGGGCGATGTCTGGACTATTGAAAGAGGGGCAAAAGGCAGCGTTTTCCGTAAAAATTCGCGTATTTTATCGATTGACGAGGCGCAACGCTCTTTATTGGCTTCACTCCTGGATCTCGATGCCAGTTTAAACCAGGCTGAGGCGCTGGTAGCCCCTGTTGAGCTTAGGCAAATTATTACCCGGGGAGCGGACGTCGCCGCCACAACTTGGGATATGAATACCCGGGACCGTCGTACTGACGTGCCAGGTTTGACGGCAGCCCGTGATTTGGCTATTCGTTGCGGCGAAAAGCTGGGTCGTCCAGAATTTTCCGATCCGCGAAAGCTATCTCGTATCGCAGGACCCTCACATCGAATCATGGGTGCCGCCGATGAGTTGACCTGTCAATTTGAGCAATTAAGTCAGATAAGTGACAAGGACGTTAAACTTGACGCGAGCCTTGAGGCGATTCAGGTAGAGGTTGATCTTCTCAATCACATCGACCAATTGATCCGGAGAATTAATGAGGGCGGCGAGACGTTTGGACGTCTCTCGACCATGCTGGATTCTCATAGCACACGTCTCGCGGAAATTCAGGAAAAATGGGGCAAAGAAACTCTCACGGCTATACACCAGATGGATGAATCATGCGCGTTGCTCGATCAGGTGGTTCGTTTGCGGGCGTGGGGGCGTTTGGTTGACAGTCTTGGTCGTGTCAAATCCAATATGGAGGATAAGATTCGTCCCATGACCACGGAGGGCGTTAAGGTATGGGAGAATTTCCTTTCAGGCGCGCGCGGCAACGGTCAGGAGATTGAAGGATGTCTCGCAAGTATGCTCTTGGGTATCAAGCAGATGGGGCTTGAGGTTGATAGGTATGTTTCTCAATCACCAGCCTCTCCGCAGATCGCAATTTCACGATCGTCAAATTGGTGGGATCTCCTTAAATCCGGATCGACAAAGGTCGTTGACGAGCGGTTTCGTGAAGCAGCTCCGGCGCTTCGACATCAGCGCGAATGGGTGACCAGGTTGGCGAAAGAGGTCGAGGCCGTTAAAGTCGCGACAGAATACGCGCTGCAGTCGTCACAGGGCCTGACAGATAAGGTAGGGGATGCCCGCGATCATATCTTGAAAGACATTTCCGCGCTTGGGGCGCTTTATAAAAAGGCTCAGGCTGAGTATGACCGTCTGAAGTTAATTTGGATTGATCAGGCGCGCGCTACCGGCATCGATGAGGGCATTGGCATGGAGAAGCTCTCGTCTTTGCTGAGAGATGCCAATGAGTACGTCATTATAATGGATACAAAACAGGATCTCGCGGTCAGAGTCGAGGATCGTAAAGCGGTTCAGATTGCCTTGGAGGCAGCGGTACGTCAATGGTGGGATGTCAACGGTAGCCAGAAAACTACGGATTTGAGTAATATCTCTTTTCTGATCGTTGAGGCTAAGGCGGCGCTCAGGTACCGTGATGGGCGGCGTCTCCGCATCCAAAAGGGACTTGAGGAGACTTCCCGGGCAATGGGAGCCCGTTCATTGATCGCCTGGGTCGAGACCAGACAGCGTGAGCTGGCTAAGGAATGGGCGAAGTTATTCGCCGCTGCTGAGTTACCAGCATTGGATTTATCCGCTGAGCTGACTCGTGAGGTTGTCGCGGTAGCGCATCGTTGCGCGGCGTTACTTGACATGGTGCGGGTTGAGGAAATGGAGCGTTTCGCGGCCGCGTCGCTCTGGCCAACCAGACTTGACTCAGCAGTTGTTGTTTATCGGTGGACCGAGGCTCATGTGCCGGCACCGCAGAAAACTAGTTTTTTGAAAGCTCTTAACTCTTTTACCGGCGACGGAAATATTCCGGTCATACTATTGATCAGCGATCCGGAGTTGGCCAGAATTCTCGCTAATTCTGGCACCGGTACGGCGACGGCTGTTGAAGCAGATCAAATGCCTGAGGTTGATGGCCCCCGTCGCGAGGGCGGTGTCGTTAAGGCAGAACTAAAAAACAAGCAACCGATCAGCCCGGTCACAAAGGCCCCCGTCGGAACACGATCTGTGAATCCCGCAAGTCAAAAATCTCTTCTCAATCCCCGTGCTGAGGCCGCTCTAAGGGTTTTGAACCCGAAGGCCGGAAAATAATCTGAAGCGTCACGCCAACACGCCCTGGTAATGGACACCCTGTCCGTCACCAGGGCGTGTTGGCGTGACGGCTTATTTTGACAGGGCGACTGTCTTGAGATCCTGAATGATGTTTTTTGTATCCTGGGACAGGGCAGGTTTTTCCTCAGCGCTAACCGGGGTCTTGCCGTCAAGAATCTCGATATGCCTGTGGAGCAGGTCATGAGCCACTCGCAGGGTGGCGAGAGTCATTTTGTTAAGGTAGCTGGTCCTCACTCTCAGCAGGACGTAGGTCTGTTCCATCGCGTGTGACAGGTCTCGAATCTCCTCCAGGTGCATTGACGCGGCTGTTGAACGAATTGAGTACATCAGTCGGAATAAATAACCTAGCTGCCAGCCAGGCGAGTCGGAGTGTTTGAGATCCGTCAAAGCCTTAACGGCGTGTGTCAGTTGGTTTTGAGCCTCAGCCGCGAACATCTTCACAAGCTGGGTATTTCTGTCAACCGATCCGCCAGCCGGCAAATTAGCGGCTGCCGAGTTCCTATCACCTCTCAAAGATGACATTTTCATGATTTCGTCCTCTGGGCTGATGGTGCTGGCAGAGTTCGGGTTTGCCGACGAGGTTTTTGCCAGAAAGCCTTTTTGCGCCTTACTGACACGAAGCATCTCATGTAGTAAAGCCTTGAGCTCGTTGGGCTTGAAGGGTTTTTCAAGGCAGTCAAACGCGCCAAGACTGAGGGCACGAGCGGTATAATCTTTGCCCGTGAAGGCGGATAGAATTAGAAAAGGTGTCTGGTTGCCGGCCTCCCGGATTTCTTTGAGCAGGGCCATCCCGTCTTTTCTGGGCATTTTCAGATCCGAGATGATGACATCCGGGTTCTCGGTCTTAAGGATTTCGATGGCCGCCTGGCCGTCTTCCGCCTCCAACACGCTGAAGCCCAAGCTTTCCGCGTACATTGACATGAGATTGCGAATTTCCGGTTCATCCTCAACCGTCAATAATATTCCAATTGGCTCCGTTGCCATTTCACCGTCTCCCGGGTGACAAAAGCATCCGCGCCCCGAAACTATGTGATCGGGGGCCCAAACTTTCGTTCGGTGTCTCCTCGACAGGGGGGGCAAAAACTTTAGTGAAAAATCTAACAGGCAAGTTTTAAGATACGCAAAATATCCACGCAAGCATTGGGGCTCAATGTGTTCGTGTGAATAACAAAGAGTTTTTAATGTTGCGGGCGAGCTGTGTTTGTGAGACGGAGCGTGCCATTTCGGGAGTTCGTTTTGACCGGTTGATCGACTTCCTGATCGCCTGAAATCATCGACCTCAAAAAAAAATGTAAAAAAATTTTAACGAAGTATAGGAATTTGACTTCGTGTTGTGTTATTATTTTTTTAAGAGACTTCTTAATTGAAGAAAAATCTATACTCGTGAGAGTATGGCACCGGGCCAAGAAGGTAATCAGTAGAACTAAAATTTTAGGAGGAGTGTAAAATGGATCCAGTAGCAGCAGCACCAAAGAAGGCAACTCGCAAAAAGGCAACTAAGAAAAAAGCCGTTAAAAAAGCGACCAAGAAAAAAGCCGTTAAGAAGGCGACAAAAAAAGCCACTAAGAAAGTAGCTAAAAAAGCCACTAAGAAAAAAGCCGCCAAAAAGGCGACTAAGAAAGCGACTAAGAAAGCTACCAAGAAGAAGTAATTCTTCTCGGGTTTCCTTCTTAGGAAATTCTTGGAATAGAACCCGGTGTGAGAAACCCTCACACCGGGTTTTTTCACGTCAATATTGCCTAAAAAATATACACAACCCCCTATATCTATTGAAACATCTGACTGTTGTTGGCATAACACTAGGCTCGTTTAGGACGTCTAATGTTCGTTAAAAGATCTTGTTTGAGGAGGTTCCTGTGGTTTCTGTCGTTATGTTGATATCGGTGTGCGCGATTTTGGCTTTGGCCGTATCCGCGTTCTTCGCCATAAAAGTAAACTCGGTCAAGATTACGACCGCCGAGGTGGGGGCCTCTGAAGAGGTCGTTGCCCGCCTTCGTGAGATCTCTGGGGCGATCGCCGAGGGTGCCATGGCGTTTCTGGCTCAGGAGTATAAGTTTGTAGGGATTTTCGTGGTCGCGTTCGCGGTTGTGATAGCCATCACGCTGGACAATCCTGAGACAGCAAATGTTAACGAGGGGCTTTTTAGCGCAGCCGCCTTTGTGATTGGAGCATTCATCTCCAGCGTTTGCGCGTTTTTGGGGATGAAAATAGCGACCGTCGGTAACGTCCGTACAACGGTTGCTGCTCGCCGCAGTATAACAGAGGCATTCAAGATGGCGTTCCACTCCGGAGCGGTCATGGGATTTGGTCTTACAGGCCTCGCGGTTCTCGGGCTTCTGATCGTTGTAGTTGTGTTCGACAACATTCTCTCTGCTGCTGGTATTGAGAAGCACTATATAATGGAGATGGTGGCGGGATTTGGATTGGGTGGTTCTACTGTAGCCCTTTTCGGTCGCGTTGGTGGTGGTATCTATACTAAGGCAGCTGACGTCGGCGCGGACCTGGTTGGTAAGATTGAGGCAGGTATTCCTGAAGACGATCCACGTAACCCTGCCGTTATCGCTGACAACGTCGGTGACAACGTCGGTGATATCGCCGGTATGGGGGCCGACTTGTTTGGTTCTTGCGCCGAGGCAACCTGCGCGGCGCTCGTTATTGGAGCGACATCAGCCGCTCTCGCCCAGGATATGAACGCTCTGCTTTACCCGCTTCTGATCAGCGCGGTAGGTATTCCAGTTTGTTTGATTACGGCATTTTTTGCCCGTCTTAAGCCCGACGCGACTCAGGTGGAGCCCGTTCTCCGTGGCCAGCTCCTGATCTCCACCGCCTTGATGTCGGTAGCGCTCTATTTTGTAACCAAGAATTTCATGCTGGATTCGTTCTCGATCGGTGGTGTTGAGATCACCAACAATAAGGTTCTATTCTCGGTCCTATCAGGTCTCTGGTCGGGAATGCTGATCGGTTACATGACTGAGATCTATACAAGTCATCAATATAAACACGTTCGCCGATTGGCCGCTGCGTCTGACAAGGGTCCGGCGATCAACATCATTTATGGTTTGTCTCTTGGTTACGAGTCGGCAGTAGTGCCAGTGCTCGCAGTCGCGGCGACTGTTTACGCGTCATGGACGATGGCTGGAATGTACGGAATCGCCCTTTCGGCGATCGGTATGATCTCGACGATCGCCACCGGACTGACGATTGATGCCTTTGGCCCTGTTGCTGACAACGCGGGTGGCATTGCTGAGATGTCACATCTCGGTAAAGAAATTCGTGACCGTACGGACCTTCTCGATGCGGCGGGAAATACCACTGCCGCAATCGGTAAGGGGTTCGCCATCGGGTCTGCAGTACTCACAGCGCTGGCTCTTTTCGCGGCGTTCCTCACACGGGCTCATTTTGAGGCCCTCAACCTGCTCTCACCAACAGTATTCGCTGGTCTATTTGTCGGTGGCGTATTGCCTTTCCTCTTCACCGCTCAGACAATGCTCGCAGTGGGCCGTGCCGCTGAAGGAATGATCCACGAGGTTCGTCGTCAGTTCCGTGAGATCCCTGGGATTCTAGAGGGAACGGGCCGGCCTGATTACCGTGCCTGCGTGGCCATCTCAACCAACTCCGCTCTCAAGGAGATGATTGCACCCGCAATTTTGGTTATTTTTTCGCCGATTGTTGTCGGCGTGGTGTTTGGCGTTGAGGCCCTCGCGGGCGTACTCGCTGGTTCTATGATCACCGGTATTGTTATGGCCCTATCCACCTCCAATTCTGGTGGCGGCTGGGATAACGCCAAAAAATACATTGAGAAGCATGAGGGCAAAGGCACCGATAAGCATAAGGCTGCCGTTGTCGGCGATACCGTTGGCGATCCGTTCAAAGACACCTCCGGACCGTCCCTGAATATCCTGATGAAGCTTATGGCTATCATCAGCCTCGTATTCGTGCCGTTCTTCCAGACTGGTCACAGCTGGTTGATGGGCATACTTGGTTTGGGACAGTAAGGGCAATTTATTGCTAGAATGAAAGCCACGCACGCTGTGCGTGGCTTTTTTGTATCATGGAGGGGTGGACATGGCGATTCGGATATTTGTGACCGGCGGAACCTTCGATAAGGAATACAACGAGATCGACGGAGCTCTGTTCTTTAAGGACACCCACATTAATGAACTCTTAAAGCTCGCCCGCTGCAAGGTGGACTATGTGGCTACGACGCTGATGATGGTCGATAGCCTTGAGATGGTTGATGCGGATCGCCAGACGATTCTCGATAATTGCCGCCGCTGCGCTGAGAGTCAGATTATTGTCACTCATGGGACAGATACCATGGTGGAAACGGTCAAATTCCTAGCGGCGGCCAAGCTACCCAAGACCATAATTCTCACGGGAGCCATGATCCCGTTTAAGTTTGGCAGCTCCGACGGTCTCTTTAATATGGGATGCGCTTTGGGCTTCGCCCAGTCTCTGACAAACGGTGTTTACATCGCCATGAATGGCCGGGTTTTTAACTGGGATAATGTTCGCAAGAACCGGAAACTCGGTGAGTTCGAGGAACTGCGGGAGTCGTGACAGGACTCACAATCACTATGGAGGAAGGATAAATATGGAAAATTCGCAATTTGCCAAAGACCTTGGCCCGCTAGGCGCCCTGATCGGAACCTGGGAAGGCATCAAGGGGGACGATATCGCCCCCGGGGATAACCGTGGTGTAGAAAACAATAAATTTCGCGAAAAAATGACCTTCATACCTATCGGCAGGGTGGATAACCACGAGCAGATATTGTTTGGATTGCGTTACTCAACGGTCGCCTGGCGGCTGGGCGTGGCAGACCCATTTCATGAGGAGGTCGGGTACTGGCTGTGGGACGCCGCTAATCAGCAGGTTATGCGGTGTTTTTTGGTGCCCCGCGGCGTCTCGGTGATCGCTGGCGGCACGGTGAGCCCCGATGCGAAGGCTTTCAGATTAGCCGCTGAGGTGGGATCATCCACTTACGGAATTTGCTCCAATAAGTTTCTCGACGCCGAGTTTAAGACGGTCCGCTATGAGCTCGATGTCACGATTCACGGTCCAGATAGTTTCTCCTACGCCGAAGACTCTCAGCTTCTTATGAAGGGGCGTAAGGATGTCTTTCATCATACCGATAAGAATACGATGGCCAGGGTTCTTGGTTAAACGCGGGATCGTTCAGACGTCAAAATGGGCCTCGCCATTGCCAATGGATTTGCCGTTTAAGGTCATGCGGTAGCGGACAGGCACCACTTTTGTGACCATGGCGCTCACGCCGCAGAACTTGGTAAGGCTCAGGTGAGCCGCCTCTGTCAGCATGTCCGGGGTAATATCACTACCCTCAACCTCAAACATGATATCCACGCCAGCAAAAACCCGCGGGTGGCTTGATCGGGGTTCCGCGTCGGCCTTGACCGTAAGCTTATAAGGCCGCGTTTTATGTTTTTTAAGCAAGGTGACGATGTCCATGCCCGTGCAGCCAATGATGCCGGCGAGCATGAGTTCCTTTGGCGTGGGGCCTTTGTTCTCGCCACCGGCGGCGACCTGGGTATCCATGTAAAAAACGTGATCTCTTATCTTGGTCTCAAAGGTGAAGTTTTGGGTCAATGTGGTCTCGGCGTGCATTAGATCTCCTTTATGGTGTCATCCATCACTTTGAATAAAAATACCGGCCAGCTGCTTTCGCGCTGGGCGTCAAAGGCGGGGTCACGAGATGGGAAATAAGTATCCCATTTGTTGTTAATTGACTGGAGTCTCTGGGCGATTTCGTGACGGCTCAGACCGAATCGGACTGCTTCTGTGGCCAATGTTCCCAGACGGTGACCGATGATCTGGTAGTCAATCCGACTCGCCGCCTGGGCTGTCGTGAAATAATCATTGTCGCTGACCGGAGTCTCAATGGTGTCCGGAAGGTTACGGTAACTGCCGATGAAATCCACAAATAGCGCACCCTGGATGGCCTCGTCCCGCGGTAACACCAAGGCGGGGGAGCGCCACTGCTGATTGCCGGCGAATAAAATCTGTTTTGCGGGGAGTGACGTGGACACGATGTTCACGATGTGACGGACCATCCGGAAGTTATCGAAAATCAGCACCGCCGGAAGCCCCTGTATCCCGGCCAATCGAAATGTCTGGCCTTTGACCGCGGAGAGAATGGATTGTGGGTTTTCGGGGTTGTATGTGGCCTCAGAATAGCTGATGCCGGAGCCCGCTATGGCTTTCATCAGATGATAGAGCTCAAGATTGGCGTTTGACGGGTAGAAAACGATCGCGTTCCGGACGTTCTGAGACTTTAAAGTCTCCGTCAGACGTAACGCAAGGCGTTTCAGGGGAGGATAAACTCGCATCGTTTGGGCAGTTTTGCCAAGCGCAGCATCAGAATTCACGATGAGAGCCGGGGTCTGCGACTGATCGGCCATCCGCGAGATAGCGCTCGCGTGACTCTGGTGGAGCCCCCCAATGAGCATCGCGACCCGGTCAAGATGAACTAGCTCAGCCGATGCTCTCAGGGCGTCATCGTAGTTTTTATTGGTACGGCGGATAATCATGGACTTTTCAGGGTTGAAGCCCGCACGGGTGAGCTCGACGCGCATCTGATCGAGGATCGTCTGAATCGCCGACTCATTGCCAGAAACGGGTGGAAGTAAAACTCCGATCCGTTGAGATTTTGAGGCGTAGATATCTTCGAGATGCTCCAGGATCTCGCCGCGCATTCGAAACGACTCGCAATCTTTGAGCTTGTATGATGCCACACGTGCTGGCCATTTGAGCTTCGCGCGTTGATCGACTGAGAGAGGCTGAACCGAGGCGAAAAGGTTGTGAGGGACCGTCTGAAGGGCGTGCTCGCAATGCTCAAGAGCACGGTAATGCCGCGGTGTAAGATCAACCCGCTCTAGTGTGTTTGATTTTGTCATGACATCGACGCCGCGGTCCGGTCCGATAAAAGAGCAGCCCGACAAGGTCAGGGCGAGCAATGTTTTTTGCCACGTGTTAATCACCAATTTTTAGCTCCCGGTAACTGCCTTTGTCTTGTTTCAGGCTCTTCATATCATCTGATGCTTGGGATTTTTTGGGAACTTTATTCTTGTAAAAAAGCGCTGAAACTCCCTGATCGACCGGACTTCCGTAGTCCGGGTCAATGGTTACTGCAGTCAACGCGTCGGGAGTCGCCCAAGGGGTTGTTGGAAGACCGACCTGGGTCAAGCCGTCGAGGAACTGTTTCCATATCGGGAGTGCCAGGGAGGAACCACTGGCGGCATCGCCTAAAGATGAGTTGGCATCTCCTCCAACCCAGGTGACGGCGACAAGATCTCTTGTAAATCCGGCAAACCAATTATCTCTCGAGTCATCGGAGGTTCCAGTTTTTCCTGCGGCATAAGGAGACATATAGCTGACGGCAGAACCTGTACCGTGGGTTAGGACCGCTTGAAGGCCAGATCTGACTAATGCCGCTATCTCGGGCGAAAAGACCTGAATCGGTGGTTGCGATGCCGGATCAAATTGGTAGAGGACTTTGCCTGCCCGGTCCTCAATTTTGGTGATGGCGTAAGTTTCGAAACGGTTGCCATCGTTGGCTATGGTCCGGTATATAGCGTCAACATCCATCATTGATGCGCTGAAGCCACCAATAGCCACCCCAGTCTCAAGTTTCATGGGGGATTTGACGCCCATCAGCTCAGCGCGATCGATGACGTTTTTCATTCCTAATTTTTGGGCAAGGCTAACCACCGGGGTGTTCATCGATCGCGCAAGCGCTTTGATCAGTGTGACTTCTGTCATGTCATCACCTTTGTGATTTTTGGGACGAAATCCACCAACATCGATTGGGCTGACAAACACTAAATCAGCCCATGTCATGCCTTTTTCCATGGCGAGACTAAAGAGCACCGGCTTAAAACTGGATCCGGGTGACCTTTTTGAGGTGATGGTGCGGTTAAATTGTGATTCCCTGAAATTACGTCCGCCAACCATGGCTAAGACTGCGCCGGACCTAGGGTCTGTCGCAAGAATTGCCGCTTCAATCCGCTCTGGGATTTTACGTTTCTTTTTGGAGTTGATTTGAGCCTGGATCGCATCAAGAGGCGCGACATTGTCGGCGACCGCTTTGTTTGCGATTTCCTGGTAGGTGCGGTCTAACGTGGTCGTGATTTTGTAGCCCTTATCATTCAAGACCATCTCGTCCTCGCCAAGCAGTCGCTCCACCTCGCCACGGATCCAGGCCACAAAAAATGGCGCGACGGTTTCGTTGATCGGAATCCACGGTTTAAACTCAAGCGGCTTGTTTTTAGCGGCGGCTATGTGATCTTTAGTGGTTAATTGTGCCGCCAACATAGCGTCGAGTACGATATGTTGCCGTCTTATGGCGGCGGCTGGGTTTTTGTGGGGATCATAAGCGCTTGGAGCCTGAAAAAGTCCCGCGAGCAGAGCAAATTCCGCGAGCGATAGCTCACTGAGCGGCCTGCCGAAATAGACCATTGAGGCAGCCCCTACGCCGTAGGCACCGTGTCCCATGTACATTGTGTTCAGATAGAGCTCAAGAATACGCTCTTTGCTCAAGTTCTTTTCTGCATAGTAGGCGAGGATAATTTCCCGAAGCTTACGTGAGACTTTTTTCTCGCGGGTCAGGAGGTAGTTCTTAACAAGTTGCATGGTCAAAGTTGACCCGCCTTGCTTAAGTCGCCCGGAGGTCGCCACACTTAAAAAAGCCCTGCCGATGGATCTCCAGTTGACACCGTCGTGCTCAAAAAACTTGCGGTCTTCCACGGCAAGAAGCGCGTTGATCATTGGCTTGGGAATCTGATCAAACGGCACCTGCACATGATAGTAGCTGAAATATTCGCCTATTTTGGCGCCGGAGCGGTCCAGGACAACGGAATTATCGGGAATGATGGCGGCCGTTAGTTTTTTGATTTGCTCGTCTTCGCTCTCAAAGACACCCTGCGACCACAGATAGGTGGCGAACGCGAGGAAAAGGGTGGCTGCAATGCCTGAAATGATCGCCAGGTTAGCAACCAGAAATCCAGACTGGGAGCGGGTTTTGAGCGACAACATGAACCTCCGCGGGTGGAGTGGGAGACTATCATCTAAGCTATGACTAAGTCTATGGTTCTGTTATCTTGGGGATATCGAGTGAGAGACCTATGAATGGAGCGATTGTGACCGTTAAAAAATTATGCCTGGCGGTTTTTGTGTTTTGGGCGACGGAAGCGTTGGCTGAGATTCCAGGCACCGCGTTATCCAACGACCGGGATCTTATACGCTTCGACCTGCGTGGAGGGTTTGCCTCGCCAGGTTCAGGCGTCAGTGGAGGGGGCACGGTCCTTTGGACATTCAGGCGGGCGGACGCCATTGGATTCTCGAGTAATCTTTCGCTGCACAGCATATCAGGCGACAAGTCTAGGTTAACGACGCTGTCTCATGATTTAGTCTGGGAACACTCAACCGCCCTTCTGCAAGGGTTTCATGCCCTCAGGCTTCGTGGCGGGCTGGGTGCCGTGCGTGTTAACCGGACTATGGATGAGTTGACGGCGGCAGAAAAAGGTAAATCAACAGATAAGCAAGCATGGGCGGCCCACGCGTCCGGTTCTGCAGCTATAGATTTTCCTGTGGCTGATCTTATGTGGTTTAGGGTTGGAGTGTGGAGCGAAAAGGCTTTTTTAAAAGATATTCCCCTTCAGGGTGGAATTTTCGCGGCCTGGGTCTTTGGCGGTCAGTGGCTTGGTATCGGGGATTAAATCCCCACTCGCCAGACGTCGCGATTTTGGTATGATAGGCGACGAATTCCACTTGGACATTTTCCGCTAAAACTTAAACTTGCCGAGGAGGCACCACATGCGTTTGTTCGCCATCATTCATTCGTTCCTGCTTGCGCTAACCATAACCACTTCTGTTTCGGCGGCTGATGACCAGGAGCTGCGTGCGAAGTTTACCACGTCGGAAGGATCGTTTGAGGCGAAATTATTCTACAAAGAAGCGCCATTAGCCGTTTCCAACTTTGTGGAGCTCTCACGTAAAGGCTTTTACAATGGTTTGATATTTCACCGTGTCATCCCTAATTTCATGATTCAGGGCGGAGACCCTAAAGGTAACGGAACCGGTGGTCCCGGTTACGCGTTTGCTGACGAGTTCAGTCCGAACCTTAAGCACTCCAAGCCAGGAATGCTTTCCATGGCCAATAGCGGCCCTAATACCAACGGGAGCCAGTTTTTCGTAACGGTCAAAGAAACTCCGCATCTTGATAATCGTCATACGATATTTGGGGAAGTTGTCTCAGGTTATGACGTCGTCAAGAAAATATCAGAGGTCAAAGCTACGAATGACAAACCAAATAAAGACGTAAAAATTGAGAAGCTTGAGATCGTTGGCGACTGGTATAAGTCAGGTGAGGTCAAAAAAACCAAGGAGCTTTCTCAGGAAGATATCAAAAATATTTCCAAAAAACCGGTAGAGTCACTATTGGCCAAAATCGGTGAAGCTCAGGGATTTGGTAAAATTTCCCAGGCCACATTTAGCGATGGCATGGCCCGTGGCGATCAGATCCAGGTGCGCTATTCTGTCAGTTACGCCAAATCAAAAGGCGCCCAGTTTATGGGTGTTTTCCAGGTAAAAGATGGGAAAGCCGCTGAAGTGCAGCAGTTTCAGTTCTCGCGTGGCCAGGGGCAGTAAACTTGGCTCCGTTCAATCCAACGTCACAAATATCCGAGGATCCGGACAAAGCGGACCTAAGCGGACTGCTGCGTCTGGATGTAGCAGCGTTTTCCCGGCGTAAGCGCCAGTTCGTCGTGATCGCGATCTTGCTCACGATGCTAGTTTTTTGGTTTGTGCCTTTTGTACCGGCCCTTTATTTTAATACCATCTCTGTGACCCACCTGGACGCGAAGGGGAAGGTAATCAATGTCGATGTGGGCCCCGGGACCAAACAGTGGATCACAATTAAGCATGTCTCCCGCCATGTCGTTAACGCGATCGTTGTCGCTGAGGACGGCAAGTTTTATACGCACCATGGATTTGATTTTGAGGCTATTGAGAAGGCTATCGATTTAAACCGCAAAAAAGGGCGTTATGTTCGTGGCGCCTCTACAATCAGTCAACAGGTCATAAAAATGACCTTTCTCAGCCGGGAAAAGACCATTGTCCGCAAGTTAAGGGAGGCTGCAGGTACTGTTCTAATGGAGCTTATTCTCCCTAAAGATAAAATTATCGAGTGGTACATCAACTTATGCGAGTTCGGCGGGGGCATTTATGGCGTTAAGTCCGCTGGCATGTATTACTTCAAAACCCGTCCTGAGCTTCTTACCATTGAGCAGGCAGCACATCTCGCACTTGTTATTCCCAGCCCAAACAAGTGGAGTAAGGGGTTGCGGGCGAAAAACCTCACTCCATTTGGTCACCGTCGCTACGCCCGCATTGTCAGTAATCTTTTTTTGGCTGGATATATTACTGAGGGTCAGAAAGAAACGGCTCTGGCCCGCGGAAACTTTGGTAATCCTATAGCCGGTTACGGCAGTGTTGATGACGAGGATGATTGTCACGGCGACCGTGAGTGTGTGGATGTCGGAATTCCTGAAAAACAAACAGATAAGCCAATGGAGGCTCCCATCGAAAGTGTGAAGCCTGCCGAACCAGCGCCTGTACAGGAGGACAATCCCGGATGAGTTTTGTAATATCCGCCGTTACGGCGTCACAATCATTTATGTTTTGGAGCGTCGTTGTGCTTGGCGCCTGCGTCGGGTCGTTTTTGAATGTCTGTATTCTTCGGATCCCAGAGAAGACTTTTTTTAAGCACACGCGGTCTGTATGTCCGGCCTGTGGAGCTCTTATCCCATCTTATTTAAATATCCCTGTGTTCTCATTTTTTATTTTGCGGGGCAAAGCAAAATGCTGTGGCGCAAAGCTTTCGTGGCAGTACCCGCTCGTAGAGATTGCCGCTGCGCTGATATTCGGATTGATGTATTTCAAATTCCCATTCGCCGGATGGTCCCTGCATGGGGCGCAATACAGTGTTTCGGATTTCATAAGATATTGTCACGCGTCGATTTTTGTTTGCTTGATGCTTACTATGAGTGTCATTGACGCGAAGCTGATGATTATTCCAGATGAGTTGAGTTTGGGAATGATGGCCTTGTCGCCGCTGGTGGCCTGGATTCACCCGGACCTCGATCTCAAGTCATCTGCCATCGGAATGGTTGTTGGCGGCGGGATTTTGTACTTGGTTGCCTGGGGTTACTGGCTTGTTCGTAAGCAGTATGGGCTTGGTTTTGGCGATGTAAAGCTGCTTGCCGCCATCGGGGGCTGGCTCGGCTGGCAGGCCATTTTTCCGACACTGTTCCTTGGAAGTGTGGTTGGTAGTATAATAGCCCTTGTGTTTATGATTATTGCCCGGCAGTTCTCGTGGCAGGCCAAGATTCCATTTGGCCCCTATTTGGCGTTAGGTGCAGTGACGCACTTATTGTTTGGTCCTGAACTATTTATTTGGATTTCTGGTGGATAGGAACGAATATGACTTTGCTGACACCTTCCGATATCATTACGAAGACTCCAGTCGAGGCACTGCCGTCCTTGCAGGGAACGCTAGCGACATTTATGGGTACGACACTTGAGTTCGCTCAGTTCTGCAATGACCAATTTAACGAGGAAACAAGCTTCAAAGGTGTCCAGCGGCGACTCGCCGGGATGCTCGCCGATTGGTTTGGGCTTGAGGAGGTCAGTTATCTGACCTTAGAGACCGCCCGCGGCGTGACTGAGTTGAAACGGTGGCCTACACGCTTTCCTCCAGTTCCGCCGATCGCTGAGAATGCCATTGGGTCAGTCAGGGCAGCGCTTCAGGCGGTAGTCTCCGGTGAGGATGAGGTCAGGCAGGGTTATTATGCGATTTTCGCCGCAGGCGCGGATTATCTTTGTGCCCAGTTTGATGAGCCTGCGTCCCAGCGTGGAGTTCTTGTCTGGCGTTTATCTGACGGCGCGAAGTTGACGCGGGGAGCTCTTGTGCTATCTAACGCTCCGGCGTCTACGGATATTATTGATTATATGGTTCGGAGCGCGCAGAAAACCGCTCAATGGCTGCGGCGTCTTGATAACACACAGGCTCTGTTATATCAGGACGAGGTGACTGGTCTTTATAATTACCGCTATCTTGACGTGGCTTTGGAGGCTGAGATTAAGCGTCACCAGCGTTTTTATCTTCCGTTCAGCCTCCTGTTTATAGATCTCGATAATTTCAAGCAGGTCAATGATGTACATGGGCATCTGACTGGAAGCTCGGTTCTTAGGCAGGCAGGAGAACAGATCAAGGCGGCCGTAAGGGATGTCGATAGCGTCATCCGTTATGGAGGTGATGAGTTTGTGGTTGTGCTCCTCGGAGCCAACAGTTTTCAGGCATGGATGGCGGCTGAGCGTGTTCGCAACCGCGTTGACGGCTGTCAATTTCAGGCGGATGGCAAAGACGTAAAGATACATATCACAACGTCAATTGGCGTCGCATGCTGCCCGGAACACACCCAGGACAAGGCGACAATTATACGACTCGCGGATGAAACCATGTACGCGGCCAAAAATAGCGGAAAAAATCGCGTGATAATGGTTCAGGGAAAAGACCCTCATCCCACACCTACCATACGGCGGATGATACCATGACTAACCTGACGTCAACGCAACAAGCTAAGCCAGTGCGGCAAAGCCAGGTCACCATGACGGAGATGGTTTTGCCTCAGCATACGAACGCTTTAGGAAGCGTATTTGGTGGAACTATCATGAGCTGGGTGGATATAGCCGCCGCCATCTGCGCCATGCGCCATTGCGCGCGGCAGGTGGTCACCGCAAGTGTGGACGCGCTTCACTTTTTAGCTCCAGTCAAACTAGGCTGGATTGTGACTATTCAGGCATCGGTGAACTTTGTCGGTGGGACAAGCTGCGAGATCGGAGTCAAGATAAACTCCGAGAATCCAATTACCGGCGAGGCATATCACACCGCGTCTGCCTACCTTACCTTTGTGGCTCTTGACAGTCATGGTCGGCCCACCGCGGTTCCCAGCCTTATTCTTGAGACTGATGAGGAGCGTCATCGGCATGCCGCCGCCGAGATCCGTCGCGCCAATCGATTAAAATTGAAATCCGAGCTGAAGGCTCGCCGGGAGCATCAGGGCCAGGGCATGGCATGAGGCGGCTCCGGCTACTGATCTTAAGCCTTTTTATATTGTCCTCATCGGTATTCGCGGAGGATTTTATCCCGCCGATGCCAGGAAACCTTGAAGCGACGCGTATAAGTATTTTGACAGTGGGACTTGGTTCCGCGTTGTATTCCCGATTAGGTCATACGATGGTGCGGATTGTAGATCCTTCAAACGATCTTGACTATCTGGTTAACTGGGGGATTTTTGATTTCTCAGATCCTTTGTTTATTCCGAAGTTTTTTCGCGGAATTTTGATCTACCGGTTGGCATTCAGCCGCACGGACGGGACGATTCGGCATTACCGCGATGTGGAGGAACGCCCTGTAGTTGAGGATCAGCTTAATCTGACAGTCGCGCAAAAACGTGCTTTCATGGAGAAAATTATCTGGAACGCCCAGCCTGCGAATGTCCGCTATCCGTATCAGCACTTTCTTAATAATTGCGCCACAATGCCTCGTGATTATCTTAATCTCGTGACTGGCGGGGCGATGCGGGAGATGCTCGAAAAAACAAAGGTCACCGCGACGTATCGCGATTATGTTCGCGCCAATCTCGCCATAAACCCATTTGTGGGATGGGGGATTGACGTGATTTTTAATGGAGACACAGATCAGCCCCTTAATAAGTGGCAGGAGACGTTTTATCCCATCAAACTTCGGGAATATCTGGCGACGATGCCGAGTTTTGATGACCAGGGTCATCCCGATCTCCGGCAGCCTCTGATGACAAACCACAGGGTTATCTCAGACCGGTCCGAGCCCAACGGGAATGCTATTGATGGGAATCATCTCGCCTGGATTGTCGCTGGTATCCCTCTTCTTGGAATTTTGTTCTCGATGGTTGTTCGTCGGAGGGCTGGACAAAAAGAGCCGTTGCGATGGCACAACCGTGTCTTTGGGGTGGTTTGTATCTGGTGGGGCCTCACTGCAGGTTTTTTTGGGATGACTCATGTATCTGCCTGGGTGCTGTCAACTCATACTGATTTGCATCGTAATGTGAATCTTCTTTTGTTTTGGCCGGTTGATTCACTGGTTTTAATTCCAGGGATCCTGCTGGGGTTGCTTGGGCGTGGGTGGGATTTTGAGGGGGTTCTAAAAATTGGTTTTTGGCGAAATCTCGCCAGATTTCATATTGTTTTGATGCCTGTGTATGTCATCGTCGCATGCTCCGGGCATTTCATCCAGGATACCAGTCGTGTGGTACTCTATCAGGCGCCGCTTTCCCTGTTATACTATGGAGTAATGGTGCTATTGACGTCCAGAGGCCGTAAAATAGCTTAGATCGAATTGTAAGACGGAGTGCTTTGATCCATATGCGTTATCGACCAGCTGATCTTGAGAGGCATTTTAAAGCGTTCAAGTCCGGAGACTTGGAGGCTATTGACGTCATATTGAACTCCGAGAAAGACCGCCTTTTTGATTATATTATGCGGATGACAGGACAGCTAAACCGCTCCATGTCCACAACTGAGGAAGTTATCGGTGTCGTTACTCCCGTCGCGGAGCGTGAGGAGACACTTCAGGAACTCCTGGTGCTTCTGTATAAAACCGCCCGTAACTTTACGATCGAGATTTGGAATGCTGAGACGTCAAGGCTTGAGAACTCAGCATACACTCTCGTTGCAGGGGGGAAACCCGTCAAGCACGCCGATGATCTGCTCGCTCTTGAGCATGTTGTGCGTTCGCTGCCGCCGAAGCAGCGTGAGGTTTTATTGCTGCGGGAGCGCTTTGGTTTTTCTCCTGATGAGATCGCTGAGCTGACAGGATACGCGACTGCCGATGTGGAGGAGATTTTCGCGCAGGCATTGGGTATTACTGAGTCAGCATTGCCCGGGTTTGCCGAGCGGGTGCCAGAGTTAATGACACAAATTCTTCCGTTTGAGATGCCCGAGGATACGACGATGGCCACGCAAAACCTCAGCATGGTTTTTAAGGATTTGAAGAAATCATCCCGATCCACTCCCGGCGGCTGGATGAAGCTCATAGTCCGCCTGTTGGTTGTGGGTGTATTCATTTATTGTGTTATGAATTATGAGCTTATTTTAGAATTTTCAAAAAGATACATAGCACCCTGATTCTGTGCTTTTAAAGCGGTTTTTTTATTTTTTTCCAAGACCTTCCATGTGGCTGGGTGCTTAAGATCTTATTCATTTTTCCGATCAGGAACCTAACGGAGGTTTCTATGAGAAAGTCTATGTCTAAATCAAATTCCTGTCGCGCCGCCGCGTTAGCCGCGCTTACCTGTGCCGGCATCTCATCTTGTTCTGAGCATGCGGTCTATTCAGAACGGGTGGTTGGTAAGGCGCTGACTGATACAGAAAATAATGGGAATGGCGCGTGGCATCAGGGTAGTGACTCCGTCGCCAAGGAACAAGGCTGGACTGTCGACTCCTTTGATCAGTCCTCGAAGACCAAGCTCGACGTGCTTTGGGTAATTGATAACTCTGCGTCTATGGACCGCTATCAAGATGAGCTGGCAAATAATATTCATTCATTTATGGATGGTGTCTCATCATGGGACGCTGACTTACAAATGGGCGTAACATCAACAGATATGTGTGTGGGTCGTCGCCCGACGGATCTGTCGAAGGTCATGTGTCCTGATAGGCTTGCAACCGCCGCGGGCCTGCAGGGTAAACTCGCGGGGGGCAAAGTTATCTCGGGTTCAGACGCGAACGCTGTCGACGAATTTAACGATACCGCTCGCCTCGGAACCAATGGATCCTCGTTTGAGCATGGACTTAGCGCGGCCAAAGCCGCGGTTGAGTTGAGCCTGAAGGGTGAGAATCACGGACTTGTACGCGACGACGCGTTTTTGGCGGTGATACTGGTAAGTGATGAGGAGGACGATGGAGTCGGCCTTTCTAGTTCCGATGAGCAGGGCAAAAACTGGTGGGCATCCGGACATACGCGCTACCGCTTCACGGCGGAAGATCTCGTTTCCTACCTGGGGAAAGTAAAACCAAATGGAATGTTCAGCGTGTCAAGTGTCGTTGGTCTCAGCAGGAATCCTGGCAAGAATACGCTCTGCTCCTCCAGTGGAAGTCTTGAGGTCGGCAATGAGCAGATGAAGGCCAGCAAGATGACTGGCGGTAAGACGCTGGATCTGTGTTCTGCCCATTGGTCAGCTGGTTTGAACGCTATGGCCGAGGATTTTTCGGCTCAGGTCTCGAGCTTCAGGTTAACATCCAGTCCGAATTCAGTTACCGGCATGGAAGTTCTTATAGATGGAGTTCCTGTACCTGCTGGCTGGACTTATGTGCCGTCACGCCAGATGGTTGTCTTCAGCAAAGAAGCGCTTCCAGGCTTTGGTGCACGGATTGAAGTCCGGTACCAAAAATAATTCAAGGTTTCATTTCTTTTTGGTGGGTAATTGGGGCGCGAGCTCCTTGCCCACTCTTTTCATTTCGGATGACTTTGACGCAAGCAGAGCACTACCAATACTGCCGCGAAGTTTCTCACCGTCCACTGGCAGCAGCTGCACGAGTGTGTGCACGTCAAAATACTCAGTCACTCCCTGGAGTTCGGGTACGGTGGCATAGTTATCAATGCGTACCCGCTCAAAATAAATGTCCTCAATCTGCGCGACTTCACCATGAATCTTATGTGCGACCTGGGTAAGAAGGTGCTCCATGTCTTTCGATGTCCGGGGCGATGATCGGAGGCCGTTCAACTGTGGAAGATCGCCCAGTCGTTGGTTCAAGCTTGGAAGCCAGAGGTCAAAGCTAGAAAAAATCGCGTTGGTTTGAGACTGCTTGACCGCGATCGGTAAATCACGTTGCTTTAAAAGCGCGTAGTGGATTCTGGTTTCCGTGGAGTTAACGAGGAGCTTGTCCGCAGGAGAATCTGCCCAGGCTGGGCGAACCTGCTTATTGCGTTCCACGACCAGGCCTTCAGGGCGTTTGTCAGAGGTTATTGTGGCGCAGTTTGACGTCGCCATAAGGAGTAACGGGGCTATTAATTTTAGGAGTTTATTTTGGTTCATATCAGGCGGCTATTTCTTGTCTTTCTTGTCGTCGGCGGGTTCTGGCGCCTCGTTTGATTTTGTGCCTGACATGGCCCGCTGGACCCTGATTTTTTCAAGGACACGCGATAGCAATCCGACATTCTCCGCTATAATGGTCCGGAGTGCCTCGTATTCATCCATGTTTCCTCGGGAGCTCTTTGTCGCTAGTCCATTTGAATCGTCTTTTTTCTTTTTGTTATTCGACGAACCAAACATCCTGACGCTCCTACCGGGCTGGTACGGGTGAGATAAGCCCCCCCAAATGTAAGATGATTATAGCATAGACAGGTCATAAAAAGTGATAGAGAAGACCCAATTCGGCTCCCTGCGCACGTCTTGTCAGGCGGGCATTGACCAGAAAGTCGCTTGAATCGGCAGGTTTTTGGAAAAAGGTCTTGGTATCAACCCAGGCGAAATGAATGGCTGTCTCTAACGCGAAAAAAAGATCAACGCCGGCGATCATCTGAAGTGACTCTCCGGTCAGCGAGGCGCTTTGCCACTCACCATTGATTCTATGTGTCTTGAGGTCATTAAATCGCTCGAGCTGAGCGCCAACTCCCGCGAAAATCCGACCAGACGGGTCGTAGTTATAGACAATTCCCGCGCGGATTCCAGGTAACAGCCATGACGAGGCCGGCTGAAACTCGTCGTCCAACTTGTCCCTACGCGCGAAAACATAGCCACTACTAGTGCCAAGGTAGTAGCCAGTCTTTCCGCTGATCAGAATGTGAAACGTGTACTCTGCTACGACGCTGTTTTGATCGGTGCGGTAACTTTTCCCCTGGTAGTCCCCGAAAGACTGGACATCCCACTTCGCGGAGGCATATCCAAGCGAAAGGCTGATATTGTGATCACGGCGAAAACGGCGCACATATCGGTCCCAAACGTGGAGTGCCAAGCCAGCGCCAGACTCAGGCTCAACCGCCCCAGTCTCTTCCGCGGCATAACATGTTGAAAACATGATATAAATACAAAATATGGCCAACCAAGGTTTTCGTCTCATCAATTTGTTTTTTCGCATGATGATGGATCCCTTTCTGGGGTATAAGCTGCGTCCTGCGCCATTTTAATGTTAATTGGAATGATAATTGGTTGGAGTGTCGGATGCAAAGCGATCCTTTCGAGTATTTACAGAACGCCGGAAATCACGACAACACTTGGCTTCTGGTTGGGGGCCCGGTCGCGGTATTCGCCCTTGTCGCGTTGATTTTGATTATATTTGTCCGGATTCGGCGTGTCAGGGAGGAGCGTGATCTTGAGATCGAGTACAAGACCCCCGCCCAGGCTGATTCCGGTGTGCGGACTGAGATACCTGAACAAGGGGAGGCAGTTCAGGCGCGGGAATTACAAAGACAAGACGACGTGGCAGAAATTAAGAGCCAGGATAACGCGTCTTGGTTTGGTCGGCTGCGTGGCGGATTATCCCGCACCCGTGATGCTCTGGCTGGCGGTCTTGGCGGGATTTTAGGAAGCGGCGCGAAACTTGATGATGAGACTCTTGAGAGGATTCACGAGGTACTTTACCGCGGAGACGTCGGAGTCAAAACCGCGGACCGACTTGTGGATGGCCTGCGTAAAACTCTCGCCGGGCAAACGGTTGGCTGGGCGAAAGTTCAGGAATCCCTGACCGGAATCGCTGCAGGTATTTTTTCTGAGTCAGATATTCCTCTGGAGATTCCTTCAGAGGGCCTCTTTGTCCTGCTCGTTGTTGGTGTGAATGGCGTCGGAAAAACCACGACCATCGGTAAACTTGCGGCTCATTTCACCGTTCAGGGCAAAAAAGTCATGCTATGCGCAGCCGACACCTTCAGGGCGGCTGCCATCGAGCAGCTCATGGTGTGGGGCGAGCGTAACAATGTCCCGGTAATCAAACAGCATCAAGGTGCTGACCCCGCCGCCGTTGCCTTTGACGGTGTGCAGGCGGCGAAAGCACGCGGCATGGATGTTTTGATTATTGATACCGCCGGCAGACTGCACAATAAAAGTGATCTAATGGCTGAACTCTCAAAAATCAACAAAAGTATCGGTAAAGGCTACGAGGGCGCTCCCCACGAGACTTGGATTGTCGTTGACGCTACAACCGGTCAAAACGCTGTGCAGCAGGTCAAAGCGTTCGGTGAAGTCACCAAAATCACAGGTATCGTTGTAACCAAACTTGACGGCACCGCGAAAGGTGGCGTCATCATCGGGATCGCGGATCAATTCAAAATCCCAATTCGTTATATTGGCGTAGGTGAAAAGGTATCTGATCTCAGAGCTTTTGAGGGCGCCGAGTTTATGCGTGGGCTTCTTGAGACCTGAAGATTCAGACGACCTTAAGGACTTTGGTTTTTAATGGGTACTGAGCAAAGAATCTTGCACTTGTCTGCCTTGATCGTCTTGCCTCCTGCCCCATGACAGGCTGCCTGCTCCGGCTTTAATTCCATGGTGCAGATCATGCCGGGTTTTGGCATGGGAAGTGTCTGAAATCCCGCGAAGTCGTAACCGCTTACCGTGTCGCTGACGGGCTTAGGGAGTTCTTTGGGGGAATCCGAAGTCGGGTCTTTTGCCGGTGTCGCGCACGATGACGCCGCCACGACTACTAAAGCAGCTGTTAAAAACAAAGTCAGAAAAAAATTGGAGGGCATAGAGGGGCTCCGTTTTTTGGCGAGAGCCGGGGGGGAGGGTCTCCCTGGGATTTCCAGGGAGCGATCACAATTAGATTCCTGCGCTGACGCCAAAGCGAATAGATTTTGAGTCGGATGTTTTGGCCTTTTTCTGATCGTCTGACAGGTCTGAAGTAGCATACGCACCTGATGAAGTGTTGCCTCCGACGTCCATATCAACTTCGCCAGACAGTGACTTTACCTTACGTTTTCCAGAGTGCATGCTGTATTCGGCGAAAATACTTGTTAATTTTACCGGTGAAAATCCAATACCGGCAGTGATCTCAGTCGCGGTATGCGTGTATGCCAATTTTGGCTTATCGACTATGCTAGCAGCAAAAGCTGAGCCTGCGGGTGAGCTATAGGTATAACTCTGATCCTCAACTTCAGTACCCATTAAATAGCCGGCTTTCAGATACGGCTGGATTTTTGGCATTGGGACCCAGACCTTGATGACCGGACCGTAGAACATGGTTTTTGATGTGCCAGTTCCAGTCGCCGAAAATCCCGCGGTGTCACCCCTAGTTGCATTATCATCCGCCGCAAGTTGTGCCACGTCTTTCAAATCAGTGGTTCCTTGGGAGACTGTTACGCCGAAAGCGACCGGGATCAGTGGAATTGGATCCAGGAGAAATGTCGCGCCCATTTCGGTTCCTTTAAGCGCCTTTGTTTTTTCGGTACCAGCGGTTGTGTATTTTACGTTTGAGGTTTTACTTCCGTAAAAAACCTCACCATCGAAAAACGCCATTCCAGCGGTTGCCCAGGTTGCGACAGCAGATGTCGCGGCAAGTCGAATAATAAGTTTCATAATTGTGCTCCCTGATTTTGGTTTAGAACGACTAGCTCTATATAAATGCGTCATCACATAACGAGCTTTCGGTCACGCGCCAAAAAAATTAACAGGGCAAAAATTTCCTGGCGCTCTTTCTATTCCGTAGGCCGTTTGACCACTGTACCGCTTTGGGTGATGGGCAGCATGAGATTGTTTGTCTCGCCAAAGAATCCAGTGAGTTTTGGATAGCGAATCCGCATTTGGTAGGCCCAGAATAGCTGTCTCCGGGGGTGGCGGTGATTGGCTAGAAGATCAAGTATTTGGGTTTCTTCCTCAGATAAATCCATCTGCTCGCGGCGCTCCAGACAAAGCTGAGCGGCCTCCCGAACTTTCTGATCTAATTCGTGTTGTTTCTGACGCTGGCCAAAGAGGTCAAGCTTCTGGTGCTCGTCCTCATACTGCTCCATGTACTGATCCCAGTTTGACGCCAATAGCGAGAGAGTTGGAATACGGTGATCAAAGTGACGGATCATTACAAGGATCTGATCAACAGGATGGGCGCCACCCAAGGCCTCGGCGACCTTGCGGTTGATCTTGCGCTCGTGCTCGTCCATGTCCCTGCCCCGTGAGAACGCGTCCAGGATCCGCTGGGTGGTATCCTCGTCGGTTATGGCCCTATGAATGATTGGGCGATCGACGTGGTCATCATGGCGTCTGCCCTCAACAACGGAAAGCTTCGGGAAGCCTCTGCGAAATGGCAGGATGACGGCCTCATGGTGGGTTGGGATTTCTTTTAGTCCGAGTTTCCAGCGGCTCATGTCCCATTGCATCTCAAGGCCCAGACTTTGGAATTTTGGCGCCTGGGTGCCGTCACCATAACGCGACTTGATGATATAGCGACTGGCGAGATCCTCAATCGCTGCGCGTACGTCCCGTGGGGAGTGCCCGACACTGGCGGCAAGCTCGTTCTCTGTTGTGATGAGGTTCTCCATTCCGGTCATGGCGTTATTGAGCATGTACATGACAATGGAGTACTCGCATGAGTTGAAATTGGAGACAGCGAGGACTTTAAGTCCTGACTCGCGGAGAAATCTTTGAATGTTGGTGATCATGGTTTTGTTCCGTTTCCCGTCTGTCATGTTCATCTGTTGAACCAAATCGGCCAACCTTTAGCCGCTTCTTTATTTTACCACGTTCAAGCGGTCACGGGGCTAATAGCGTTAAGCAGCACCATATTGCTCACTGGGCACAATCCCATGAGTCATGTGGCACAACCCGAAAAAAGGCGACATTTAGATATCGTAATATAAGGTTGTGGCAGGACTGAAGCTGGTTGCTTGTTTAAAAAACGGGCTATATAGTTTGCCCGATATGGACTCGGCTTTATCCTGAGCGTGGGTTTGGGTTGCGACAGTATGAATAAAAAATTTTTTTACACCTTTATAATTTTCGCCGTCTACCTATTCACGCTTAGAAATGACGTGATGCTGGAATCTCTTGGTGGCATTGAGGGCGCACTATGGATTCCTGGTGGCGTCGCGTTGGCCGCGGTCTATCTCGCCGGCTGGACGATGGCCATTGTTGTGTTCTTTAGCGCTTTCTTCGCGCATTGGTTTTTTGGCGCGTCAGCAGTTGTGGCAAGTGGCATGGCACTGGGAGCCTCTTTGGCGGTATGGGCGGGGGCAAGTGTCTTACGGGCTGCCTCTGATTTTCACCCCAGTCTCGGGCGTTTGCACGCTGTATTGTGGTTTATGCTCGTGGGTTTGGTTGTCTGCCCACTCGTCGGTACAAGTATTGGTCTGTTAATTACCTGGCTCGCGGGGGATTTTGACCGCGCTCAGATTGTTGAGCTTATCCCTGTCTGGTGGGCGGGCAAAGCTATCGGTATTTTGACGACCGCTCCGCTTTTGTTCATATTTAGCACGAGCCCCAGTATGAAAATCTCGTGGATCCCAGCTTTCGAGGCAATAATATGCATTCTTATTTTCCTGGTGAGCAGCAATATAATATTCTTGGAGATGCCGGGTCCAGTGCTGGCGGGCACTGGATTTTTCCGGCACTACTATTTGATGTTTCCATTAGTGATCTGGGTCGCTTTCAGGTTTGGTCCCTTGGGGGGGGCGTTATTGGTTTTTGCGGTTTCCCTTGCTGCTTTGCTCAGTTTGAATGTGCGGGCCGGGTATGTGGTCCCGGCGGGACTTTTTGAGGCTTTGACCGGGATGCAGATGTTTGTCCTGACGGTGGCGGTCTCGTCGCTTATTTTGTCGGCCTCTATCTCGCAGGCAAAAACAAGTGAGCTGAAGTTTAAATCCATGTTTTACAAGTCCGGTGTGCCGATGGCGCAGGTTGACTCGGCTGGGCGATTTACTGATGCAAATCAGAAGTATTGTGAAATGCTCGGCTATTCCCGGGATAAGCTTCTGACAATGACATTTTCGGACGTCACTTATTCGGATGATCGTCAGATGGACCGGCAGCGTTTTGAGCACATGTATGAGGGGAGAACGGATTCTTTCCATAGCGAGAAGAGGTACGTTCGCGCGAATGGTGAGATTATCTGGGTCACCGTTGACGCAGCCTTGATTCCAGGAGAGTCAGTTGCCGAATCGTTTTCTCTGGGAGTGGTCAAGGATGTCAGCGTTACCAGAATCGCTGAGGAAGACGCGAAAATGTCCCGGGCCAATGCCGTTGCGGCCAATCGGGCGAAGTCAGTATTTCTCGCTAATATGAGTCATGAGATCAGGACACCACTTGGTGTCATTTTAGGGTTTGTGGAGCTATTAAAAGACGAAAGTCTGGATGCTTCGCAGAGGGGTCGGTATCTTGAGACGATCCATCGCAACGCCGTTGAGCTTGGACGTCTTATTGATGATGTTTTGGATCTCTCAAAGGTTGAGGCCGGTCGTCTGGATATCACCAAAGAGTCGGTATTCCTGCCAAGGCTGCTGGAAGATATTCAGCAGACCTTTGAGGTCGCTTTACGACGCAAGGGACTTCAGTTTGAGATCAAATCTGGTAGCGGGGTTCCTGAAATAATTGTTACCGATCAAAAGAGGTTGCGTCAGATTCTCATCAATGTGGTCGGCAACGCGATCAAATTTACATCTGCCGGGTCAATTTCCATTGACCTCCACATGTTGCCCTCAAGTGGAGATACCAGGGCGCCTAAACTGTCGATCGCGGTTAAAGATACCGGTTGTGGTATCGCGGACGGTGAGCGGTCTAAGATTTTTGTTCCATTTGGACAGGCATCCAAAACCAGCTCAAAGAACTTTGGTGGAACGGGTCTTGGCCTTGTGTTGTCAAGGCGCCTGGCTGGACTTCTTGGCGGTGATGTGGTGCTGACAGAAAGTAAAGAATCTGAGGGTAGCACCTTTACGATCACAATTGATCCTCGCACAGCGGAGCAGGTTGCGTCAGTGGAGGCACCTGCGCGTTTGCCTATTCATCAGAAACAGTTGGGTAAGCCACTATCGGGTAAAAGAATTCTTGTTGCGGAGGATACGCCGGATCAGGCGATTTTGATTCAGTTGCTTCTGGTAGATCAGGGAGCGATCGTGGAAACCGTCGCCAATGGCGCCCAGGCCATCGAAAAAGCCCCCGCCGGAAATTTTGACGCAGTCCTGATGGATATGCAGATGCCTGTGATGGATGGTTTCGCTGCAACCAGAAAACTGCGGGAGCTGGGATTTCGCAAACCCATTTTAGCCATTACCGCCCAGGTCATGCGGGAGGATAAGGAAAAATGCTTTGAGGCCGGGTGTAGTACTCACGTCGCGAAGCCATTTACCCAGAAAGTGTTAACAGATACAATATTGCGGGTTCTGAGTGGAGATGAGGTGCCATCGTGATCACACATGTTACAGATACCGCCCTATGGGTGGCCGTACACCGCGGCCGCGAAAGTCTGAGACCAGATGCCATGTATCAGGATCCACTGGCCCTGAGACTTGCGGGTAAGCGGGGCGAGAAGATCGCCCGCAAGATGGCGTCCGGGGCATTCATGGGATGGATGATGTCCCTTAGGACGGTCGCTATCGATAATCTCATCGCCGATGCCGTGAGTCTCGGGGTCACGCGGGTGGTGAACCTTGGTGCTGGTCTTGATACCAGACCCTATCGCCTGACCCTGCCAAAGTCTTTGAAATGGATTGAAGTCGATTTCCCCGACATGATTACCTACAAAAACGAACAGTTGGCAGCCGAGACACCTACTGTAAGCCTTGAGCGGGTTGCCCTGGACCTCAGTGACCGCATGGCTGCCCAGGCCTTTTATCGGACATTAGGTCAGTCCGGAGAGCCCACCCTGGTGATTACAGAGGGTGTGATTCCATATCTGGAGAATGAGCAGGTCGCTAATCTGGCAGACGATTTACATGCCATCCCGAACCTAAGGTACTGGATTCAGGACTTTCGTCATGGGGGCTACAGGGCCGGAGTCCCTAAGATGTGGCTATGGATTAAGATGCGCTTTGCCCCCTTTAAGTTCTCGGTTCCGAACTGGTTTGAGTTTTTTGCAGGCCACGGCTGGCGATTAAAAAAAGAGCACTTGTTGGCTGATATGGCTCGTGATAAAGGGCGTCCCATGCCGACTGTGGGAAGCTTAGGCTTCCTGATGATGGTTATGCCCAAGGACAAACTTGAGGCCTATAACCGGTCGGCCGGCTTTGCGATGCTTGAGCGGGCTGGCGATAATTAACTGGGTTTTGATTTTAATCGATCAGGACCCGCGTGTTGAGGGGTCTGATTGTGAGATTATTTTTATCCGGGATTTTGTCGGTGTTTTTATCTCTCGCCGCGACGACCTGTTTCGCGGAAGCTCAGGCACTTTTTCACCCGACCGATCCCAGTCTTAACGTGATCGCGGGTGATCTTCGCAAAGCGACCTCCAATATTGATATCGCCATGTACAGCATGGACGTAAGTGACGATAGCCCTGTGGTCATGGCACTTAAGAGTGAACCGCTGACGTCAAGGATCCACAATGGCTCCCTGCATGTCCGGGTGATCTTTGAGGGCTACGGCAGTGATGAGGATAACACGGCTCACAGCGAGGCTCTTGAGCAGCTTGGAGTTGATGTCCGGTGGTTTTCAAGCGGTCGCAAGGTCCACCATAAATTTGCGGTCATTGACGGAGATCAGCCAAGCCCCACACTGATCACAGGCTCTGCCAACTGGTCACTCGGATCCATGAAAAATTACGACGAGGCGATCATGGTATTCCGGGGCGAGCCCGGAATCAGCCAGACGTTTCAGAAAGAATTTAATCTGCTCTGGGGTCTATCCTCAGAATACGGTGTGACGCGTTTTCCTGAGACAATAACTGTCGGTGACGCTCCGATGGAGCCAGGCGTCAGCGTCGCGTTCAATACCGCCAATTTCAAGATTACGGGCAGCCGATTGACAGCCATTGAGCCAAAGGTCTGGACATTGACCCATGCCATTGTAGTGGAGATCGACGCCGCTCAAACATCTCTTAAAATCGCGTCCACCCGGATTGTCCTGCGCCCGATTTATAACGCTATCCTACGCGCCGCGGCCCGTGGCGTAAAAATCGATATTCTCGTAAATGAAGACCAATACGAGTTGCCTAATGTTCGTCTCACGAGTGTACTCGCTGATTGCGCTGACGAGTATGATGACTCCTGCTCAAAAAATATCGACTTCCCGTGGTTTCTGGAGTCACTCAGTTATCCAGGCCGGGAGAACGTCACAGTCCACGTGAAGTTTTTCAGCCTGAACACTCGCGTGACCCTGGCGAAGCAAATGCACGCCAAATATGTCGTGACTGACGACAACCGGGTCGCAAGCGGCTCATTTAACTGGAGCTCGTCTTCGGAGTACGACAATATCGAGAACGTCGTGAAGTTAGTTGATTCAGATTATCACAACGTGATCACGGCCTTTTCAGATAATCACGCGCGTATATTCAGTCGGGGGCGTGATCAATACGCGCCTTATATCCAAAAAATTGAGACCGCGATCACCACGGGGGTCAAAACAGACTGCGCGTTCGCGCCCATGGCTTTGACCTACAAAGAAATCGATTATCTGCTTGATAGCGGGCAGCGGGCCGGGCACAAGCCGTTTAAGGACGCTTGTCTGTAAGATACTAAATCAGAGGAAATTAACCGATATTCAGCTTCCTTACTTGGTGCTTGCCTTCTGCTCGTGGTTCATCAAAAAAGTCGTCGCTAAACATGGTCAGTGCTGCTTGTAAATTTTGCCAAGGCTGTGCTTTCGGTAGCAAAATGACGGCTGAACCTACCTTGTGAATATACACTTCCGTGGCATTAAAACGGAAATCATCCGGAAGTCGCACCGCTTGGTTTTTGCCACTCCTGAATATTTTTGCTGTTTTCATGTCGATATGCCCTCCATCACAGAAGCATATCCTATCGCAGGGTCAGCCGGGCGGTTTACTCTCCAGCCTAAAAATAAGGCTCTACCTTCGTGTCGAAGGTAACGATTATTATTTGTGCGCCGCATGCGGCAGGCGAGGCAGACTAAATGTTGGGCGCTACCTGCGTGTCGAAGGTAACGATCATTATTTGAGCGTTACATGCGACGCAAAAGTGAATCGGAAGGTTTTGGTGCCAAATCGGGATCTGTCGGGCGCCATTAACACCGCTTTAATCAAAAAATGCTACATGGCGCGACATTGATAGTCGCGGCCGAGCCTTCTCTGGGAGACACCGCTCAGCCTAAATATAAGGCCACATCAGTCGCTCGAGCAGATACATGGACGACCTTTGACAGCTTTGGTTTAAAGCTGACCGATGATGGTAGGTGGAAGCGCACCGATGGAATTGCGCGTTAACGCCATCACATCTGAACTCTAAATTAAGCCCACTCGCCGATTTGTGGCCTGTGACTCCAGCACCAACAACAGCGGAATAGGCGCTAAGAGTATCGCGTCCAGGGTGCCATAGTAATCTTGCCGACGGACTTGTTTTTCTCCTCGTCAACACCGTCAAGCCCCCATAGAAGGTGCGCCCGCTTAAATTTGAGTTTACTCATTGCTGCGCGCAATGGTCGCAGATCATATTCCACCTGGCTGGTTTTGTGATTGGAGATTTTAATCAATGAGTTCCCCCAAATGAGATCGATTGGCGCGCCGCGGGCGGTCTTGTAATATTGCGGACGAAGACGGTTCCCTGAGTACTCACAAACCGCGAGGATTTCATTCAGCACGGCAATTCTGGCAAATGACAACTGAAGGCCCTCACCAATAACCCCGCCAGCGAAGAACGAAAGTATTCCGGTATCGGAAAATGTCCAAATATCGCTAC
>CANILH010000030.1 GCA_947468665.1 Oligoflexales bacterium
CACGACGATCCGTAACATTCATTCTCCACACGCGCAATGGGCGTGAGTGCTCGCGGAGTGTCAGTCGTTGACGCGGTGTTTCTGGATTATTTATTTGATCAAGTGACTTAAGCTCGGTGTCCCGCGGTGACAGGATAGATTATTTTTGCAAAAAATTTCACGTGACGGAGCGGATGATTATTTGAGGTGCAAAACTCCGGCGTCGGAGTGAATTGTCGGTGACGGACATCAGCGGAGCTGATCGATAGGACGAGCTCGCGGTCGCGATCCGGTAACAGAAGGTTTGACGTAATTACGCCGCTTTGTTCTTGAAGCGGTGTCCAAAACGGGACATGAAATCGTTGTATTCCTGTTGCGGTTCTTCGATGTTCGTATTTTGTAAGGTCGCGATTCGCAAGGAGAGCGCAAGAGCTCTACGTTTTAGTTCGTACGGAAAAGTACTTCCGTATTTACGAAACGTGCGGATGACGTTTGCTGGCAAGTCTGCGGTCGTAATGGGTCGTCCCACAGCTGGGCCTGGGTTGAACGACATAGTGACTTCGTAAAGAACGTCCTTGTGGGTCCAGTAACCCTCCCACTCCATCTCTCCCCACTCAAATGCCTCGCGCATGGGGCAGTTCCTGGGTGCCTCTATACCGTAATAGGTGACTAGCCCGTTTTCCTCATTTAATTTATCGAACATGAGTAAGAACGTCGTTGACCCATCAGGTGAGTCCAGTTCACCAAGTTGTGGCCCGAGCGCTCTATCGTATGGTTCTGGTTCCCTCATAAGGATTCTTTGCTCGTATGTCCATTTCAGACAGGTTTGTTTTTTGACGTCTGCAGGTCTCATGGATTCCTCCTTGTTTGTTGTAGTCCGGGTCTACGGTCGGGGGCGCTTTATGATTAGCGTCCTTATTTGGATTTTTATGAAATTTGGTTGAAAAATTCATTAATGGCCTTAGTCAGTGTTTTTCGCTGGTCCTCGTTTAGTTCTGGTCTGACGGGGTAAGAGGTCCTAATTGTCCGCTTCTCGAATTCAAATTGGGCATCTATATCTGTGGTAAGAGTCCACTTCATTTCCGTTGCGGGCGTCCATCCGTATGGCGCTATTTTTTGTTTCAGCTTAGTCAATGTTTGCGCCAGGCTACGATCATAGACGGTGTCCTGGTAATTTATGACGCCGCCGGCCAATACGCTGAAGCCCGCTTGATGATTTAACTCAAGTGCTCCCGAGGTCATTTTAAAATCCGGCGACGTACCAAGCGAGATGAATGAATACAGCAGCGTCATAAGTTCTCCGTGATTAGAATTCATAAGTGCGACACGACAAGCCGTACCACTCATTTGCGAGTAACGGCATGGGCGTATATTTTCTAGGATATTACGCCGCTTTCTTGTTAAAGCGGTGACCGAACCGCTTCATGAATTCATCATAAGCGTGCTGGTTATTTTCTATGTCTGTGTTTTGTTTAATCGCTATCCTCAAAGAGAGCGCGAGAGCGCGCCTCATTAATTCGTATGGATAGTCGTTTCCCTTTTGGCGAAGCCGGTTGATGATGTCTGGCGGCAATTCTGAGGGTTTGATCGGGCGCCCTACCGTCGGGCCGGGGTTGAATGGCATGGTGATTTCGTAAAGAATCTCCTTGTGTGTCCAAAAGTCCTCCCATTCCATTTCGCCCCATTCAAACGCCTCTCGCATTGGGCAATTTTGCGGAGCCTCTATACCGTAGTAGGTGACTAGGCCGTTATCCTCATTGAATTTCGAGAGTATGAGTAAGAACGAAGTTGTTTTGTCTGGAGAGTCTAACTCCATGAGTATTGGTCCAACGGTGTCTTTATATGGCTCTGGGCATCGCCATTTAATAGCCTGCTCGTAGCTCCATTCTAAAATGCGTTGATCCTTAATAGGCGAATGTTCCATGGTGGTTTCCTCATTTGATAGGTTTGATGGAGTCATCTGCGGCAAGATTTCGATTATGTTTAGGACGTTCATTGGGGACTTCCCGAAGTTGGCTCAAAAAATGTATTGATTGCGGTCACTATAACATCACTTTGACTTTGACTCAGCGCGGGTAACACGCGGTACGTCGCGTTAACTGTCCCCAATTCTGTCTCGAGTTGCGCATTGATGTCGGTGGCTAGTGTCCACTTCATTTCCGTGGCGGGCGTCCATCCGTATGGCAACATTTTTTGTTTCAGCTTCGTCAGGGCTTGCGCCAGGCTGCGATCGTAGACGGCATCGTGGTGTGTTATGGCGCTTCCTTTCATTACGCTGAAGACTGCGCGATGATTTAACTCAAGGGCTCCCGAGGTCATTTTGAAATCTGGTGATGTACCAAGCGAGATGAATGAATAGAGCAGCGTCATAAATCCTCCGTGATTGGAATTCATAAGTGCGATACGACGATCCGTAACATTCATTCTCCACACGCGCAATGGGCGTGAATGTTCGCGGAGGGTCAGTCGTTGACGCGGTGATTCTGGATTATTTATTTGATCAAGTGACTTAAGCTCGGTGTCCCGCGGTGACAGGCTAGATTTTTTTAGAAAAAAAATTTCACGCAATGGAGCGGTTGATTATTTCAGGAGCAAAACTCCGGCGTCGGAGTGAATTGTCGGTGACGGACATCAGAGGAGATTATTCACATTGCGGCCTAAGCTGCGATTTGCGAGGTTTTGGCCGCGCGTATGACATGTTTGGATATATAAAAAATAAAACCGCCAGTGGAGTCGCGAAACTCTGCTGGCGGTTTTGTCGAGATTTCTCGCAGGTCTAGCGACCTATTAAGGCTTTTTAACGCAGTAAACTCCAACTTGAAATTTATTATCTGGTTGCATGATGACAAGTAAATTCTTATCTCCTTCGGCTACCTGTGTGACGGCCGAGGCTTTTGTAACCGTGTTCTGAATGATGATGTTGATTCTAGCGCCCGCTGAGTTGGTTTCACGGGAGATCAATCCGACATATTGGTCACCAGGTGTGACTCCAACAATTTTCGTAATGGAAGTGTCGGTAGATTTCAATTCGAAGCTTTCCTGGAAATTCTGTACAGGTGAAGGAACGGTTGAGTCTAGTGTGCTCCAAAAAGAACATTGGTAATCCGCTTTAGCGGCGGCTTCGCTTTTTACGCTACTTGATGAGTTTTGTTTCGCGGTGTTTCCGCAAGAGGCGAGTGTCATGGCAATAGCGGCAGCGGCAGTAACAAATTTCATAGATACATCTCCAATGGGTTTAAAACGGCGCGGACCATCCGCGCCAGCGATTCATAGGAGCAACGACTGTGCCATTTGGATGTTTTAAGATTATTATAATAAAATCAGTCCGTTAAGGCTTTTTTGGGGTGCGAGGTGTTTTAACTTTAGACACTTTGCACAAATAGCCCCTCAAAAATCTCTTAGTGGCTCGATTGAGTGGCACAACACATTGCCCCTAATTAGACCCCCTGATCCGCATCTATGCTATGAAAATAGGCGCTACATGCGACGTCAGCGGCGCGAAAAATCATTCCCTTAATCACCCTTTTTTATTGACAAAATTAGCAAATAACCATACAAATATATGGTAGTTAATTTGCGCTTGAATGGAGGCTCCTGCGATGAACTTAAATCACCTCAAAGACAAAGACCTTCTTACTCAAATGATGCGATTGATCCAGTCCGAGCGCGATCTGTTGGTGAGCATTCTTCATCACTTGCGAGAGATTGAGCGGCGACGTTTGTTCGCTGATCTTGGCTACAGCAGTTTATTTGAATACGCCGTGGGAGAACTTAAATATAGCGAGGGCCAAGCCGGGCGACGCATCGCGGCCATGAGGCTTCTGAAGGGTCTTCCCGCTGACGCCGCGGCGCTGATCGAAACGAAAATCACTACAGGCGAGCTCAGTCTTAGTAACGTGCAGCAGGCAAGCAGTTTTTTTAGGGATCAGTCCCTGGCAGAACCGCGCCGAATCATTAGCGCCGAGGATAAACTCCATGTGCTGGAGCTTCTTGAGAATAAATCTGTCCGGGCAGGCCAGAAAGAACTCCTGCGACTAGCACCCGAGATTGCTATGCCTAAGGAAAAGGAACGAGTCATCACCGCCTGCGCGACCGAGGTGCGCTTTACCATGAGTGCCTCACTTAAATTAAAACTTGAGAGCGTTAGAGCGCTGCTTGGTCTCAAAGGCGCGAATATGTCTTATGCCGAACTCTTTGACGCCATGTCAGACTTAAGCCTTGCTGCTCTTGAGGCCAAAAAATTTGGGAAAAAGCGCGCGCAATCGGTACAGACAGATCTGCTGAAAGAAAAGGCGCTACCTGCGACGCCGACGACAGTTGGGGTCGGACGTGATCAGTCCTCGCATGTTGTCACTGGCGCCACCTCTGGCAACACTCGCTATATTCCACAGTCCATTAAGCATTTTGTCTGGCAGCGAGACCGCGGCGTATGCACGAATTGTGGTACGCGGCGGCATCTTAACTACGATCACGTCAAGCCATTGGCTCTTGGCGGTGGCACGACTCCAGACAACCTCCGGCTGCTGTGTTTTCAGTGCAATCAACGGGCGGGGATGAGGACATTTGGCGTTGATAAAATGCGGGCGGGAGTGGGTGGCCGGCGGGTTGCGACCGGCGCGGCAACGGTTTGACCCGGTGCTTGCCGAAGCAGCAAAAACAAGCGCGCTTTCAGAATTTAATGAGGCCGTTATGTCGAGCCTGAATCAGGAACTAGCAAGAACGCCGCGAAGCCATTGACAACTGAAGTCATTATGGGATCGCTCGTGCCAGATCATTCTCACTTCAATGTCGGGAACCGGCAGGGGCGTTGGATAGATTTCCAGATCGTTCTTGCTACAGTACGTTTCCGCAAGTCCACTAGGGCATGTGAGGATTAAGTCGGACCCTTCAAGGGCCAGTGGCGGCGTCATAAAGTTGCTGGTGGCCACGGCCCATCGGCGAGACAACTTCCGTTGTCCCAGCGCGACGTCGATATTTTGCGGAACGCCCGGTGGAACGGCGATGACCAGATGTGGTGACGCCAAATACGCTTTAAGTCGATTTCGACTCGTACCATAAGGGTGGTTTCGTCGCGCCACGCAGACTTGTGTGTCGCTGGCGACAATCTTAGTGCGAAGTCCATCGGGTAGATCTTTGAAGTATGCGGCCACGGCGATGTCGTATTCGCCACTTTCCAGTTCAGTCCGCGGGGTTTGGGCTACGAGCGGTCGAAAGTCAAAGGACACATGGGGCGCTTGTTTTTCTGCCACCCGTAAGAGTTTGCGAATGATGCGCTGCTCAAAGTAGGTCGTTGACGCGATCACAAATGTTCGTTGAATGCTTGCTATGTCCTTTTTTTGAGGTGTGTAAACCTCCTCGATTTTTTGAAGAGCCACACGGGCTCTCTCTACAACCGCGGCTCCCATATCAGTGAGCACAAAGCCGTGTGAGCTACGCACCAGCAGAGGGTCGTCAAATTCACTTCGAAGCTTATTTAAAGCGTGAGATAGAGCGGGCTGCGTCAGGCGCAGTTTTTCCGCGGCTCTTGATAGGTTTAGCTCGTCCGCGATAGCGACGAGTGTTGGTAGCAAATTGAGATTTTTGGACAGAATCACTTTCATGTCTCACCCAGAATTGATATTCCATGATATTACTTAATTTGATAGTGATTATCAATAGTATTAATTTTATTAATTACTGAGGCTCATGCATACTCCTTCCATTAACTTTTGTAAGGAGGTATTTATGAGATCGTTATTAGCAAAGTCATTACTGGTTCTTTCGGTTGTTGCTGCCACGGCGGCACATGCTGATCCAAGGCATGTGAGAATGTGGCGAGGTTTTAAAATCGCGGACATGAGCGAAAAGTCGTTTATTGATGGCCTTAATCAGAAATTGTTTCCTGCTACCGGGGAGCTGTTTCAAAATGGTGCCGGATTGGAGGTGTACGTTCCGGCAACATTGAATCACGGCGCGACACAGGCAGGACTCCCGGAGGAGGTCGCGTTGCTGAGCTATCAGAATGAAGAGACTTACAAAGCGTTTCGAGCGACGCCCGCTGGAAAACACTATGGAGAGCTCCATTGGGACCTTTTCGTGAAGGATACAAGCAAGAGTTTAGTCGCGGAGGAGTATTCGGGCTCACTTGCCGTTGAGCATGCGTACGTCAGTGGTGCTCTTACGCCCGTGCGGGGTGGCGAGAATGTTTTTATGGTTCAATACAAGGATATCACGGAGTCCGAAGAGCAATGGTTGAGCCATCTCAACGATTCTTTGGCGCGAAATGCTAACGGAAATGGCTTTGCCGTTCTGGTGGCTCATGACTACGCGCTTTTGTACTTGTTTGGGCGCAAAGCGGGAGGTGAGCCTGCTGGGTCGTTACTTCAAGAATCAATGATCAAGATTGACCGTGAAGTGAAGGGTGTTGGCGAGTCCATATATTATCAACCACGGGCTAAGTGACAGCGCGCGAATCGGTACAGAGAGATCCTTCCCTTCGGTCAGGATGACGCGCACCGTCACCCTGACCGAAGGGAAGGGCCTCACAGTTACACATCAGCGTAGCTGATCGAGATCTAGCACCATCTGAATGTCGTCGATGATGTGGTTGTCGACTCTGAATGCGTCGATTGTTCTGCCGCACTCAACGAACCCGCAAGACTCATAGAGGCGTCTGGCGGGGGCGTTATGGGAGAAGACACCAAGATCGATCCACTTAAGAAATGTCTGAGCCTTGGCCCACTGGATGGCCTCACTCATGAGGCTTTTGCCAAGCCCCATGTGACGGTAGTCAAGCTCAATACCCATCCCCAGTGTGGCGCGGTGCATCTGTGATGGGGCGTTTCGCTCTGTCAAAAGCGCGACTGCGCCAATGAGGAGATCGCCATCCCAGGCGGCCCAGATTTTCTCCCAGCCGTGTTCAGTGTTTTTGGCTAGGGCGACGCGGAGGGTTTTGGCCATTTTTTCGCCGTCGATGACTGATGTGCGGGAGCGCATGGCGAAAATGGGCGTCGCATCAAGGCCGGATGTCTTAAGGTTGCGATTCAGATGCGCCGTGTAGGCGGGGATTTCGTCTGCGGTCAGCAAACGAATTTTCAGGTCAGATATAGTTTTTTTCTTTGACATATTGTCTCAGCCCTCAAAAAGAACCTTCGTCACCTTATACTCTATTAGGCCGCGCGGGGTCTCCGCTTCAGCGTAATCACCAACCAGCTTATTCATGAGGGCCCGGCCGATGGGGGACAGCCAGCTGATTTTGCCGCTCGACGGATCTGCCTCGTCTTCGCCGAGAATGGTCCAGGTCTTGGAGCGTCCCCCATCATCCTGGATTGTAACGGTGGCGCCGAAGTCGACCTTGTCGCCTGATTGTAACTTCGGATCGATGATTTTTGCTTTCTCAAGGCGGCTCTTAATAAAATTAATGCGTTTATCTACTTCCCGAAGTTTTTTGCGGCCGTAAATATACTCGGCGTTCTCGCTGCGATCTCCTTGGGCGGCGGCGGCGGCGATTTCCTCAAGCAGCACCGGTCGATCCTCATCAGCCAGTTTTCGCAACTCGGCGTACATGCGGTCATAGCCTGCAGGCGTGATAAGGTTCGTCTTTTCGATTTTTTTGGGATCAGTCGTTCTGGGTTTCATAACTGTCCCGCAAACATACTTGAGAGACCGTATAAAACACCGGCCGCGAAAATTCCGGCGACTACGTCATCAAAAAACGTTCCCCATGCTCCGGGGCCGTGCTCGTCAATATAACCAATGGGTCCCGGTTTCCAGATGTCGAACAGTCTGAATAGGGCAAAGCCCAGGGCGACATGAAACGCGTCAAAGGGAAACCACGCGAGCGTGATAAACATCCCGGCAACCTCGTCGATCACGATCCTGCCGTCGTCGTGGGTCTTCCAGATTGATTCAACCCGTGCCGTTGACCACATGCCGATGACGGATATGATAATTATGGCCCAGACCATTTCAATATTCGACAGCCCACGGTCATGGGCAAACCAGATAAGCGGCAGCGCGGCCAAAGAGCCAAATGTTCCGGGTGCTTTGGGCGCAAAGCCGCTACCAGCTCCCGTAGCGAGGAATAACGCCAATTTATCTAAAAATGTTTTCATGACCAGTCACTTGCTATGATGGTAAGTCCCATCACGATTGTTTAAACCGTACCAATTCGGCTCCGGTCGATACGGTTTCGCCCTCAGTGATCTTGACCGTATCAACAACGCCGCCCGCTGTGGCGAGCACGCGATTTTCCATTTTCATGGCCTCAATAATCACGAGCGTGTCGCCTGCGTTGACTGTCGCCCCTGCCTTCACCAATACCTTAAGCACTTTGCCGGTGATTTGGCTGCGGACAACTTTCGGTTTCTTCGCAGCGGCGCCCGCCCTGGATTCTTGTCCTGGTATATGAAGCGAAACAGTCGCGTCCATGATGACAGGTGTCTTGGCCCCAGCCGGGAGAAATTCGCTACTCACCGCGAGATCACTCTCGCCGGGGAATTTACTCACCGACTTGGTGCGAAGATTCAGTGACGTCCAGGCTGTGCCGACTTTGGAGTCGAGGATAAACAACGCTCGTGTGGCCCGCTGCCAGCGGAGCTGCACAGACCGTCCGTCAATGGTCGCATCAAAAGGAACATTGTCTGGAATTGTATCTGGCAGCACGACCAAACGGTCTTTGCCGGTCATTGAGACTTTCCATTGCATCAGACACCTCCCCGGCGTGTGGATTCAAGGCGTGAACGTTCCCGCCAGAGACTTTTTGGGGCGGCTGACGAAGTGGTGGTCGCGGTGACAGCGCCCTTCTTTTGGTCTTCCACGGTCAGTATGGCAGCAAGCAAGGCCGCATGATCCTGATGCTCTTCCGGTACATTGCTAAACGCTTTTTTGAAATACTCCGCCTGGCTTTCTACAAACCCTGTGTTCATGGTTCCGGCGCGAAAAATTGGGTTTCTCAGTACCGCCTCGTGAAATTTAGCGGTTGTTGGTACGCCGTCGATCTCAAACTCTGAGAGGGCTCTAAGCATCCTATCCATAGCAATTTCCCGCGTCTGGCCCCAAACGATAAGCTTGGCCACCATGGAGTCATAAAATTGCGGAATCTCATAGCCAGGATATAAATGGCTATCCACCCGCACTCCGGGTCCCGCCGGGAAACGGACTTGATTCACGCGACCCGGACTCGGGAGAAATCCTTTGGCTGGATCTTCGGCGTTGATGCGGGCCTCGATCGCCCAGCCACGAAGTTGAATGTCTTCTTGTTTAAATGGAAGCGGCTCGCCAGAAGCGACCAGCAGCTGCCAGCGCACAAGGTCAATACCGGAGATTTCCTCGCTGACGGTATGTTCCACTTGAATCCTGGTGTTCATTTCCATGAAGTAAACGCGTTCAGGTGATTCACAAATGAATTCGATGGTTCCCGCAGACGAATAGCCGGCGGCCTTCGCCGCCACAACGGCTCGTCCGCCGATCTCCGCCCGCTGCTCAGCGTTCAGGAAAAGGCTCGGAGCTTCTTCTATCAACTTTTGGTGACGACGCTGTACGGAACAATCACGCTCAAATAAATGAACGCCGTTGCCGTGCTCATCAAAAAGAACCTGCACCTCAATGTGGCGCGGGTTCTCGATGTAGCGTTCACAGAATACCGCGGGGTTACCGAAATAACTGGCGGCCTCACGGGTACAGGCGGCAAAGGACTCAGCCAAGTCATCCATGGTGCGGACGACCCGCATGCCGCGACCACCGCCACCAGCCGAGGCTTTAAGAATCATCGGGAATCCAATGTCCTGGGCGTGACGGCGAAGATCCTCGACGTCTTTTAAAGGATTTTCAGAACCGGGAACACAAGTGACTTTATGTGCTTTCATCAGGCGCTTGGCCTCGATTTTGTCGCCCATAAGCCGCATGGCTTTAGCCGATGGCCCGACAAACTTCGCTCCGGCGTTGGTGATAGCGTCAGCGAAGTCAGCGTTCTCAGAGAGGAATCCATATCCGGGGTGAACGGCGTCGGCCTTTGATTCTTTGATGGCGGCGATAATCTTCGGGACATTCAAATATGTGTCGACCGCCGTGTTACCAGGGAGGTTGACCGAGTAGTCGGCCAGCTTGACGTGAAGCGAATATTGATCGGCATCGCTATATAGAGCGACGGTCTCAATCCCAAGATCCCGAGCAGCGCGGATAATACGAACAGCGATCTCACCGCGGTTGGCGATGAGTAGTCTTTTAATAGGACGTTTCGTAGGGGTGCTCATGGAGGTCATCCTTTAAAGCGGAATGTTGCCGTGTTTGCGTTTTGGGCTCGGCTCGTTTTTATTCGCGGACGCCATGAGGCCTTTGATCAGGTAGTCGCGGGTCTCTTCCGGAAAAATGACTGCGTCAATATAGCCTTTTTGAGCGGCAATATATGGATTGGCGAACTTTTCGGCGTATTCGGCGATCACTTCTTTGCGTTTGGCCTCAGGATCTTTGGCGGCCTGGATCTCGCCGCGGAATATAATATTACACGCCCCTGCCGCTCCCATGACTGCGATCTCGGCGTTGGGCCAGGAGAGGTTCATGTCAGCGCCGATATGTTTGCTGTTCATAACGTCATAGGCTCCGCCGTATGCTTTGCGGGTAATGACGGTAAGCTTGGGCACAGTGGCCTCGCAGAACGCATAGAGGAGTTTTGCGCCGTGACGGATGATGCCGCCTTTTTCCTGGGCCGTGCCCGGAAGAAATCCAGGGACATCGACAAAGGTAATCAATGGAATGTTAAACGCGTCACAGAACCGGACAAACCGGGCGGCTTTGACGCTGCTGTTGATGTCAAGTACACCGGCGAGGTGATTCGGGTTGTTGGCGACCACGCCGACTGACTGACCGCCAAGACGCGCAAACCCCGTGATGATGTGCGGGGCGAATTCAGGCTTCGTCTCAACGAAACTTCCTGGATCCACGGTCGAACGAATGACCTCCCCCATGTCGTATGGGAGGTTGGGATTGGCGGGAACGATTTTACCGATTTTCTGGCGGGCGGTCTCAAGCTCGGCAGCTAATTGCACGTCAGCGGAAGGATCAGGCGCCCGCATGGTCTCATCAAGATTATTGGATGGCAGGTAAGTCAGCAGTTGTTTGACCGCGGCGAACATCTCTGGCTCGGAGGGGTAACGATTGTCGGCTACGCCGCTGATCGCGGTATGAGTGCGGGCACCACCCAGGTCGTCAAAGGTTACTTCTTCACCAGTGACGGCTTTGATGACATCCGGTCCAGTAATAAACATGTGGCTTGTGTCATCCACCATAAAGGTAAAGTCTGTCATGGCGGGTGAGTAAACGGCGCCGCCAGCGCAGGGGCCGCAGATCAGCGAGATCTGGGGAATGACGCCGGAGCTTTTGACGTTGCGTAAGAAAATATCAGCGTAGCCACCGAGGCTCGCGACACCTTCCTGAATGCGGGCTCCGCCGGAGTCATTGATGCCGATGACGGGAGCGCCGTTCTTCAAAGCAAGATCCATGATCTTGCAGATTTTTTTGGACATGGTGGCTGAGAGGGAACCGCCAAAAACGGTGAAGTCCTGACTGAACACGTAGACCAGTCGTCCGTCGATACGGCCGAAACCGGTCACGACACCGTCGCCCACGACTTTTTTTTCTGTCATGCCGAAGTCGGTGCACTCGTGGGTTACGAATGCATCCAGCTCAACAAAACTTCCGTCATCAATCAATAGATTGATGCGCTCGCGGGCAGTGAGTTTGCCGCGTTTGTGCTGCTGGGCTTGCTTGTCTTTGCCTCCGCCATCCTGGGATTTCAGGCGGAGATCATGAAGGCGTTTTATAGCGGTTTCATTGTCATACATTTGGAGAATCTCCTCTGATTCGAAATTTCCTTTGGAATTCTAATTAGCGGTAGATTTGGCGTCCCGGAAATTCCAGCCAGATCGCCTCGGTGAACAACCGGCGTTTCAGATCTTCAAGTGGTGGTTCTTTCATGGACTCGCGTTTAGTGTTGGCGGCCAGTGCTTTATAAATTACCTCGGCCTCCCGCCCGCCGCTCCAGATGAGAGAGCCGTCATTGGTGTCGATAAGCAGCATGGCGATGGCGGCGCCACGGATGGACTCGAGAACCCCGCGGTCATCCTCGATTCTGGTGTTGGAGCTTAGGACAATAGGAATCATGAGGGCGTCAGAGCCTTTGGTGGCTGCCGTGAATTTACTGAGCCAGAGCTGCCAGCTTGTTCTGGATCTAATGCTGGACGTGTATAGGGCGGGGAGGCTTGGGCACTCCTGACAGTCTGCGGAAATGGATTTCCATTCCTGGGTCAGAGCCTCCGGTATCGCCGGTGTCATACCCGACGCATTGTAGAGCTTCTCAACAAGCTTTTGGCTGAGGCCTTTCATAAACGGCTGATTATCAAATCCGTCGGCCACGTACTTGTCAAAGTCTGCGCAAAGATTCGCGATCTCATCCCGGGGGCGGTTAATTAGAGGCATGCCTTTTATTTTGGTGGCGCGGTCAGGCCAGGCGATGCATGGCGTGAGCGCGATGCGTGCGGGGACAAATCCTGTTCTTGCTGGGTTGATCCCAAATCGCGAATCAGGAAGCTGAGTAGACACGCATGTCGTCAGCAGCAAATGTAAAGGCAGTATTAGCAGCAGTAAATGGGTCACAAGAGCCCTCGATACGGGTGGATTTAACGTGGATACCGTATCAAAATTGGAGGGTTAGAGTAACGTTAAAGTTTGGTATTCCAGGGGGATTTACTGGTGCTTGAGCTAAAAAACTAGGCACAGCCCAGTGTCTAGTCACATATAGTCCGATGGTTAGGAGTTTTTGTCGGGGGAATTATCTCGTGTAAACCAGAGGCCGAACCCGCAGAACAATAAAACCATGTAACGAACCTCACTATCCTGCATGGAGTTCTGGGTCAGCCCACCAAGGGCGACAACAACCGGTGTCGCCACCAGGGCAAGACGATGCCATTTTCTGGTCGGCAGAAATTTCCAGAGCCTAACCGACCACCACGCTAAAAACGCGAACAACGCGAGGGGCGCTACAAGACCTCCCTCGACCGCGTATTGAAGAAACATATTGTGTGACTCGTACATGCGCTTGATGTTTCCAAGGCCGATTTTCTCGTAATAAGGCTTACGGTCAGAGGTGTCCAGCCCGGAGCCGTGACCAGTGACCGGGGCGTCTTTGAACATTTCCCAGTTGGCATGCCAAAAGGCCATCCGGTCATCGGCGTAATCAGTTTCGTGGTCTCCACGCTGTCCTGAGAGAACCGCTTTTAACTTCGCGGAGATCGAATTTGGGGTTGAGACAACCGTTACTAGAACCCCGGTTCCAATCAGGAAAAAAATCAGCAGTTTTTTTCCTGGTAATAGCCGGATCGCCAGCACGGCCATAGTCAGGGCGGTTAGGGTAATGACAGTTACGGATTGGCTTGCGACCACAATCACGAGAGTTGATGCCGCCAAAACCCAGCTTTGCCACTCCCGCGGTTTACCCATGGGGCGGGCGAGACTCCAGGGCATCAGCACCAAGGTCGCGTAGGCGAATGTTAATGGATGGCTGTAAAATCCCTGAGCCCGCGGTACCTGTGGCAGGATCTGGGAGCCCGCAATTTTCCAGCCACAGATGATCTGTGACAACGCGATCAAACCCATTAGTCCAAGTATTCCGGCAGAGACATTCAGGAGACGTTGTCGGTTAACGCTGAATGACCTCAGGCTCATGCCGGCGATGCCCATAGTTACCGCAAATATGTAGCCCCAGAAAAAACGCGACGCTTCCGTCGTGTCTCCGCGGGAGATGGTCGCGAGCGTTATTGGTATAATAATGAGTCCCCAAAGGAGCAGGTATTGCTGGGCCGTTGGCGAGGCAAGCGTAGATTTTAGTGACCGCGCCTTATCCTGAATCGTCAGAATAATAAACGCAAGCAACGCGATACCGAGGCCGATATTCTGCCCGGCGACTCCTAGCGGAGCCACCAGTATGGCGAATAAAGGCACAGCCGTCGCTAAACGTTCTGTAGTGAAAAATCTGCGACTCAAGTGAGCTGTCTCCGTCCGTGGGTGTCAAGTAAACCTTCAATATCTGACGCCATCTGACGTGCCACCCTGTGGTCGGCAAATCGAGTGGTGGCGTCCTGGCTGACTCGCTCCCGCTCCCTCGTGCGACCGTGTCTGACGCTCTCAACAGCGAGTGTCAGCACCTGCGTCAGTCGCACCATATCATTTTCGGGGAATACACGCTCAGGATCGGCGATCACAAAAGGAATCTCACCGGAGTCAGATCCAATCACCGCCACACCTGATGCCATGGCCTCGACGATGACGCGCCCGAACTGCTCTTTCCAGTGTTGGGCTGTCCTGCTCGGGACAATGAGGATATCAATGCCGCGGTAAAATCCCGCCATATCGGACGAGGAGATAGAGCCGAGAAACCTTGCGTTGACGCCTTTTGATAGCAGTCGCTGAACTTTTTCGCTGATCTCGTCTTTGAGCTGACCGCCACCAGCGACGTCAAACGTGCAACCACGCAAAGACTCCGGATGCTCAATCAACGAGTCCAGGAGTTGGGTGATGCCTTTTTCCGGGAGCAGACTTCCGGCGTATCCAATCCGGATGTCACCATCATGACCCGCGTCATCCGGTGTGAAAACCTCAGGGTCAAACCACATGGGCAGACGAATGCAGGGGCCTTTATATCCGTGCCGCCGCAAGACCGCCTCATGCTCCGAGCCGGCGACAAAAATTCCGTCAGCGACATGAAACATCAGTCCTTGAACGAGTCGCAGCGGCAGGGGGAATTGTTTATATATATTCTGAAATCCATAGAGCAGGAATATTGGCTTTGGTCCCCCGAATCCACTCATGATTCGCGCGCAAACCAGTGTCATCCAGCTAAAAATCGCTGTCAGCGCGTAGGGCTCCGTGAAGCAAAAATAAACTTTCCTCTCAGCGGGCTTTTGGAGCCAGGATCGCAGTGCCTTGAGCAATCCGTCGAACCAAACAGCCTGAGTGTGAAAGCGTTTAACAGGTAATACCGTGAGCGGAGGATTGCGTGGGTCATTTGGCGCGCACTCCAATTCCTGCATGCCGCCTTCGCGGAACTTATCGGGAGCGATCATTGAGACAGTCCAGCCGGGGTGCTTCGCGAGCTCCCTGAAAAAACTCCGGTAATTGGGCACAACCAGGCTTTGCCATTGAATTAATAAATCCACGGTTGGCAGCGACGTCCGCAATGAGTCTTTAGTGGTCATGTAGGCTCGCGAAGACGGGGGATCTGCAAGGGCCATGAGGTGATCTGGCGGCAGATCCATTTGTTCAGCAGCTCGCGACGCTCCGCCTCAGAGAGTAAATAGGTCTCAGGCGGCAATGTTTTCCGTGCGCGTGTTGTAAGTTCGTAAAGGGAAATGGCCGCACAAACGCTGATATTCATGCTCTCAACAATTCCAAACATGGGAATCGTGAAACATACGTCAGCTTTGTCACGCCACTCGGTGGCCAGTCCCGCGTGCTCATTGCCAAACGCGACCGCGATGGGTCGGTCAACCGGAAGATCCTCAAGGGACACGGCTTTTCCGTGGGGAAACGCCGCCGCGACAAGGTATCCCTGCTTGTGAAGGGAGTCGATACAGGCGTCAACGGTCTCGTGTTTCTGAATATCCACCCACTCGTCGACGCCCTTGGCGACCGTAGAGGCATTAAATTTTGTTGTGAGTGTAACGACGTCGATATTCTGAACGCCAAACGCTTCCGCTGAGCGGATGCATGCGCTGACATTGTGGGGCTGGTGGACGTCCTGAACAATCAGGCGCACGCGGCGGGTGCGCTGGTCACAGGTTTTGATCATTCGCTCGCGGCGCTGGTCGGTTAGTTGGGGCGACAGCAGTGCCCATGCGTCGTTGGGAATAAATGTAGTATCCAATTTATCGCGGGCTCCGGTCAGTTCTCAAACGACGGGTCAAATAATTGCTCGGTGACGCTATCAGGTATTTCCATAGCCCGTTTTTCTGCAGCGCGCTCGCCGGCTTCGTCATCACTTATCAGTCGGCCCCCGATCCTTTGTAATGCCTCTCCAACTATGGGGCCGATGGACTCAGTCAGGATGGGGTCATTTGGTTTGGCGAGAGGGCCCGTGGTCAGAATCCAGGTGGACAAAGCACGCAGAGCGCTTTCCCAGTTCTTGTTGCGCTCATCAGCCATGTCGCGCAGGCTTTTCATGCTGTGGAACAGTTGCTCGTTGTGGGTGGCACGGCGACGTACGGTCTCGAACGCCCGGGGATCAACGCTTGGTATTGATTTTAGTTGATTCAGCTCACGCTCAAGTTCATTGACGCGACGGCGGAGGTCGCTATTCTCGGCGTGGATCCGCTCGTTTTTCTCGGCGGCCTCGCGTGTTATTTGAATGGTCTTGTCGCGCTCAGATTGAAACGAGTGATCTTGTGCGGCCTGCATAGCCTCATAACGAGCCAGAATGTGATCCCGCTGGAGCTCCGCGTTGGAGAGTCTACGCTCGAGTGTTGTTTGCGTGTGAAGAAACTCGCTGGTCTGTGCCGCTTCCCTCGTTGTTGCTTCAAGATAAGCTGTCCTGGCCTTATGGCAGTCAATTCTCAACCCCGTCAGTTCTGATTCCATAGCTGAGACGCGGGCTTTTTTGTGGCCCAGAGTTTGTTGCAGCTCGTCATAGAGTCTGCCACCCTCAAGGAGCAGGTTTTTTAATTGGCTTGCCCGGCGGAAATACAGAAATGCCGCCGCAGTGGAGAAGAGCGCTAATGTAAAAGATGTAAGAGCCAGCATGGGTGGGATCCTCCTCAACGCAATGGATCGTATTGTAATCAGCGGTTTACCATACCTGAGATTCGAATCAGATTCTAGAAAAGTCGGGTGCATGGCTGGGCAATTTTTGCCTGGAGAGGTTCCACTGACGGATTGCCAAAACTGGGCAAAAACATCGCATCGCCAATGCTGGGGTAGCACAGCTAAAATATTCATAAGACTGGTGAAATTGGGTCAGGGGTGTAGTGATTGATTTGAGGGAAGAGGGATAGGCGTGGCGATGGCCACCGGTTCTGTAATGGAGCGGGTGAAGGGATTTGAACCCTCGACCTTCGCGATGGCAACGCGACGCTCTAGCCAACTGAGCTACACCCGCACGCTCCGAAACAGAACTCCTGAGAAACAGGAGAGATGTATTTAGGACAGGGTTCGCTAATCGTCAAGTGGATTGTTTTTAACGTTAACTGTAACGATCAAAATTGGAGGCAGCATGGACATTTTTAAGCAGCTGACCGAATGGTTTCGGAATGCTTATAGTGGCAGTAAAGTCAGCGGGTTAGTGCCTAAGCATAAGGAGTATGACCGTTCGCTGGCAGGCCCAATCGTAAAAAACCGCCCCCAGTCACTGGAAGAGCGTTACCGGATTTTGGAGGATCAGCGGCAAGTGGAGGTGATTTTTAAACGCCTGGCGGTGCCACTGCTCGATCTTTGCGATCAGATCTCTGCCGCCGCCCGCGGAAACCCCGAGGCAAGAGTCGTGCTGCGGGAGCTCGGAACGACGGACGATCGCCGCAGCTATGTTTTTATGAAGCCAATGAGTGAACATGGATGGCTTATGGAGCGCGGCGGGGCGGGTTGGAGAATCAGCCGTGCCGAAAAAATCATCGGGCAAAGTATGTTTATGCGTAGTCATCAGGATCCATGGGATGTGGTGACTGTTTGGCACGATCCACAGGGGGACGGATTGAACAGAGTTCGCAGTCAGCGATTTGGTCGTGAGCTTCTGACCATGAGTGAGTATGAGCGTCGCCTGGCGGACGCGCTGCGTGATGTATTTAACACCGGCTCAAGTCACTGAGTGCGCTAAAAAATTCGATGAGATTGTGCCAAAAACAAGAAAATTATCTCGTGTCAGTGTTACTATGTCACTTGTTTAATGGATTTCAGTCGGACGCGGTCGATGCCGCGTTGTTTGACTCGTTTTTTAAATCTCTGTTCTAGGTTTTTTACCTGACCTCAATGAAAGGATCAAAAAATGGAATCGCAGGCAAACGAGGGCTTTGATTTGGTTCAAAAACTACTCGGGATTACGGCTATCGGAACCAGCTGGGTTCTCTGGCTTTTGATATTTCTCAGTATTGTCAGTCTCGCGGTGACTTTTGAGCGAGCGCTGTTTTTCTACAAAATGCGCCTTGATATGACACGTTTCGTGGAAAAGCTGACGAAGTTACTGGAGTCCAGTGACTGGGACGGGGTCAAAAAACTCTGCGAGGAGTCTCCCGCTTTGGCTTGCCAGACAGTTTTGCGAGGTCTTGAGGCGCGCGGTCGCGGCGCGAGCTCTATGGATGAGAGCATGACGGGTTATATGATTGGTCAGCGTCAAAAACTCGATCACGGACTTGTGATTCTGGGAACACTCGGCAACAACGCGCCATTCATTGGACTGTTCGGTACAGTTTTGGGTATTATTATCGCGTTTCGTGACCTGGCGCTGAATCCCCAGGGCGGCGCTACAGTTGTTATGCGCGGCATCTCGGAGGCTTTGATCGCCACGGCTGTTGGTTTGATGGTGGCGATTCCCGCCGTTATCGCCTACAACTTTTTCCAACGCCTCGTGAAGCGTCATATCAGCAATGCCGACGCGATCAGCAGGCTCGTACTATCCCATAAAGGATGAGGTGACTTAACATGGCTGGTGGTTCATTGGATCAAGACGATAGCGAGATTACCGGGATCAACGTAACACCCTTGGTGGACGTTATGTTGGTGCTGCTGATTGTTTTTATGGTGACGTCTACTTATATCGTGCAGCAGTCCATCCAGGTTCAATTACCCAAGGCGGACACAGGCGAGAACACTCCGAAGGCCAAAAATCTCGCGTTCGTTATCGATAAGTCAGGCGCTATTTTTCTGGACGGAAAATCTATCAAACTCGAGGATATCGCGGCGCGCGTTCAGGCCGAAAAGGCCGCTGACGCCAACGTGCAGCTCCAGGCTCTGGTGGCCGCTGACAAGGAAACACCTCATGGGTACGTGGTTGGGCTTATCGACGCAGTACGCAGGCAGGGTATCACGGATCTCGCGATCAACGTCGAGAACTCAGGGATGAAATAACGGATTCGCTTCCGATGAGAAAATGTCATCTTGCCGTTTCCAGTGCCCGGAAGCTTAAGCGCAGCGGAGCCTTAGACCTTGTCGATTATTTCCGCTGCCGCCAGTTTTGTGAAATATTTGTCAAATGACATGACCGGAAGGCCGTGTTTTTGCGCGAGATACGCGATCGCTGTATCGGTGTAAGTCCCAAGAAGTCCGCGTTTTCGAAGCTGGGCGCCGAAAACGATAAAATCATCTACCGAGGCAGGCGGTATGCTTAAACAAGATAGAACTGACGTATAGCCGCGCATTCGGGAGAAATCTTGCTGGGACTTCGTACCGACAAAAAGCTCAAACTTGATCACGTCTGTTATAAGTGCCCGTTCGGCGTCGATAAGGCTCAGTAATTGATTTCGCGTGGAACCTTTAAGGGCTCCGCAAAAAAAATCAATCCACACGGAGGTGTCAACGATAGCGCCACGCATCAGGAGGACTTTCGGTGTTTAGCCAGGGATTTTTTGGACCAATTAAGAAACAACTTTCCCTCGGCTGCCAATAGTTCTTCTATCTGCTTGCGTTTTAAATAAGCATCGAGTGCGATAATAATAGCTTCACGCTTGGACTTAGCGCCGGCTGCTTTGACAACCTTCTCAAGAATGTCCATGGGCAGGTCAAAGTTTGCTTTTGCCATGTTAGGGCCCTCCGTTAATGTACATTATTTTATAATAATATGTACATCACGGCAACGTCATATTTTCATGCGGAAAGAGTGATGGCAACAAGCGTTCCCTGTCCGGGTTGGCTAGTCACCGCAAGGGTTCCGTCCAGGATGCTGATGATGCGCGCGGCCTGCGCGAAACCAAGTCCGTAGGTCATTTGGTCTGACAGCGACTCATTGGCGCGGTAAAACACCTCGTCGAAGGTAGAGCCTATTATTTCGGCGTTACCTTCGACATGAATGTAGCGACTGATTTGTGGGCGAAAATAAGCGCGATCTGGTCCTCGCGGAAATAAAATATTTAGTGCTGTGTCCGAAATTGAAGCCATTCGTGCCATGATCCTGCTGGACGTTGCGTGAATTCAGGCCATGATTATTGAACCCGCGGGTATGTGAAAGTTATACGGCACGTGGGGTCGTGGATCGCTTACTTAGATTCTCTACGGGCGCCTTTCAGAATTTGGAATAATTGGGATACCGGCATGAGACAGTTCGTGAGCAGATCCGTTATTTCATTCCCTCGCGCTCCACGTTGATCGCGAGATCCGTGATACCCTGCCTGCTCAAACATAGGCCGACCGGCCCGCGAATCCTCTCGCCTCAGCCCAAAAGCAAATTCATTTTTTTATGGCATTGATTCTCTTCTGAGTCTCTGTCGGGCCGCGGTAGTGTTTTTGCACGTGCTCCTTGATGGCCTGATGTGTTGCTTCCTGCTGGGCAATGTGAGTCGCCGACTGTAGCTGCGCCATGCGAAGGCGTACGTCAGATAAGTCAATTAATTTTACACGATCGTCTTCGGCTTTTTCCCGGAGAATCAGCCGGTCTTTGCCCGTCAATTGGTCGTATTTAATGGGCGTGGGAAAGTGTTTGGGATCAAGGCCGAACTGCCTTAAAAACTGCTCAAGCTGCACGCGTTGAGTGTCGTCCGCGTGGACGTGGAAGTGATGGGCGAGATGCTTGAAATTGTCGAGGGATTTGACCTTGAGCCCCTCAAATAAATTTTCCATATGAAAACGCCTGATCCACGACATGAAAATCCTGAATTTTTGCCCGCCGATCTCACTCAGTATGCTGTCAAGGTCGTCTTTGCGCCGGATGTCCCTGATTTTGGCTCTTTTTCTCTCCAGAGACTTCACCTCGGCGTTGTGGACCGCTCTGTGGAAGGCAATCTGCAAGAGTTCCATGTCATTATAGGTCATGTCGACCAGTTTCTTTTTTTGGTGGACGATATGCTCATTCTCCGCGAGACGTTTGGATTCGACCCGCAGGTCTTTTTTGATCGGAAATCTTTCGTCAAATTTAACGACAAGTGATGTCGCGCTCTCGTATTTGTCCCGGGAGATAAACTCATTCGGATCCACTGGCTTCTTAAGATCGTGGACGCTTTGAAGTGTGAAAATTTTCATGATTCACCTTAGTTCTCCCACCAGCCGTTAACCCAGGTCTGCTCACTGATAAGATTCTGGCCAATGATATTTGGATGAAAGCAATCGACGGAGCTGATGTGCTCACGCTCAAAAGGATATTCACTGGCGCTGCCATTGAATAAGACATGCTCCGGGTGCCGGGCCGCGATTGCCGCCAGTTGCTCGTTAGCGGTTCTCCACTGAGCGGTGAATAGCTCCAGTTGTTCTTGAGTGGCGTCAGCCCGCAAAAGGTTCTTGCAGAAGCCAAACGCGTCCCACCGTTTCTGGCAGGACGTGTCATGGCCCAGGCGTTGCAGGCGCGGCATATCGGGAATTCCCACTAAGAGGATTTTTATGCGTGGATTGCGGCTGATCAGTTTTGTTAGGGCCGCCTCAACGCGGGCTTGATACGAGTCCGGAGTGAAGGTTGACTCCAGAGACGTTTGCTCAGGGGCGACGCAGAGATCGTTGGCGCCGATCAGCATGGTCGCGTAGGTGATTTTCACCTTGGCCACAGACTCGATTTGGCGGTCAAGATCCGTGGTCGTAGCACCCGTTCGCGCGGCGTTGTGGACTATGACGTCGCGTCCACTTGCCTCGCCCAAAAACTCAGCATGGCTTTTGACTTGTCCGCGGCGAAACAGTCCCGCCTCGTCGCTGTTGCCGGTGGACCAACTGTTCCATGGATGGTCAATGGGGCCGTTGGCGTTAAAGGCCCGGGTCATGGAGTCCCCAAATGCCGCTAAATGCAGCGGCGCGGGACGTGACTCTGGGACATCTTCCGCAAGAGCCACTTGAGCGTATACGCTGGCGGCGACCAAGCCGCTTAGCCTCACAAGTCTATTAATTACATTCCATGTAATATTCATAAATGCCTCCAAAAAGCGAAGTCACTTCGTGGGACCTCGTTCTTTGGGGTATCGACCGGTCGGTTTGAGACCTGAGGATAAATCTAAAAAAATTCAGATTTTTAAAAACATTTTAAAAATATAATTATAATTACAGTTAGTTAAAGCTACAGCTGCGTAAGACTACGCCAGTCTTTGAGGAGCTTGAAGCGGTTTTCCGTCCGTCCTCCTTTGGCCGTGACCTGGTATTTGCTCAAGAGGCCGTCCCGGACGAAGTCGTCGATAGCCGGCTCAGAAAACCCCTGGGCGGTCAATTCAGCCATAGAAATATCGCGGCCATGCCGCTGCTTCCAGTCGGTCAAAAGTTTAGTCAGTCTTGCTGCGGTAAAAGTGTCCACCATGGCTAATATATGTGGCAGGAATCCTCATTAATTTCATCAGAAAAACTCTGTAATGGGTCGAAATTCAGGTGTAGACTATTCTGCCGGCTTACGAATCATTAGGATGAGCTCATGAAATTAACTAACGAAACGTCCCAGCAGATGACGCCCGACCTATGTCGCGAGTGGATTGAGTACAGGGTGTTTCCGCTCCAGCCCGAAACTTACAGAAATAAATATCCAGGGTTTCCTGGAGCTGTCGGACTTGAGATTGAGATGCTGCCGCTTTTCGCGGGCAACAGCTCAGAGGCTCCCCGCCGCGTTCCTCTCCAGGGACCGGGTAAGACGCTCGCCACGTGGCTGAGACAGATCTCCCATAATCACGGTTGGATTATGAATGAGTCGGAATCTTCAGGTACTGACAAGATTCTGATGGGTATCAAGCTGGACCAGGACGATAATTTATCGTTTGAGCCGGGAGGACAGCTTGAGTTCTCGTCGCGTCCTTACCATTGTCTGAGTGAGGCCATCAGCCGTACCACTTATATTCAAAGTTTATTGGACCAAGAGCTTCGTGAGCTGGGTGATGTGACTCTTCTGCAAGTCGGCATCAATCCATGGCATAGCGTTGACGAGATCGGGCTTCAGATGAAAAAGCCACGGTATCTCGCCATGAATGATTTTTTCTCCAGGATCAGCAGCTACGGCCCACGCATGATGCGCCAGACCTGCACCGTGCAGGTTAATCTTGATTTTGGTCGCGATGAGACCACTATGGCCAAGCGCTTTTTGGCAAGTATGCTTATGGCGCCAGTAAGCGGAGCTGTATTTAATTACAGTGCCTTTGAGTCCGGAAAATACTCCGGCATGACCGGAATGCGGCAGCGCGTTTGGCGGCACCTGGACCCCACGCGAACTGATGTCCCGAAACTCGATCATTTACTAAAGCGTCTCGATAAAAAAGCATGCGTTGAGACATGGTTTGATTTTGTCATGGCCGCACGGGTAGTGTTCTCAACCAGACAAAACTACCGCGTGATGCATGAGCCGATTACATGGGCCGAGTGGATGAGTCGCGGCATTGACGGAATGAAGCCTGATCAGAGTGATTTTGAGACGCATCTCAGTCTTCTTTTCCCTGAGGTACGGGCGAGAGGATTCCTTGAGCTGCGGAGTGTTGACTGTCAGTCGAGACTTTGGCAGTTTGCGCCGGCGGGTTGGTGGACGGGTCTTCTTTATGATGACAAAGCTGTCGATCAGGTGATCGAATTAATGACACCCCATATTCCTAATCTTTATGAGTTATTGCAAAAAGCGGATCACGGATTAAGCGACCCAACACTTGCCGGGCTTGCTATTAAATTGGTTACGATAGCTGAAGAGGGCCTCGGGCGTTTGCCGAGTTGTTATTTTGGGGGCGGAGCGTTAAAAACACTGCGCTGTTTTGCGGAGCAATTTGTCCGGCGTGGGCGTGTGCCCTCCAGTGATTTGATTGATGAGTTTAACCGCCGCGGTCGACTTGATCTGGACGGATTCAGGGCCGTTGAAGGGCGTTGGGGCGAGGCACTGGCCCGTAGCTGACGCGTTGTGAAGTTCTGGTTCATAAGAGTTTTTTATGGTGTTCGCGATGTTGTCGTATTTTTGAAAAACGGTCTTTCTTAAGGTTGAAAATCATGACAGTCAATGACAATTACCGGAATCAAGATGTGACGGAAGATGAGGACTCAGGAGCCTCGGCATCCAATTTTTCAAGTGACGCGTTGAGTGGCGAACAGCTTGATCAATACATCGCGAACGTGGCGCGAACGGTGCGTGACAACATGAACCAAAGCGTGGACTCACTGACGCCGTGGTTTTTCAACAATATGCCGTCCATTTACTACCAGACGACCCCAAGCGCCGAAAAAGTCCGCCACCTCCAGGCGATCATCACCAGCTCGCTCTTTGAGACCAAGCAGACTCTGACTCTCTGGGATAAGGATCGCGTCAAGGTGACTTACATTGGTCCTGGCGGCGATCATCAGGTCCTGAGTGAGGTGGCGTCGCGTCTGACTTCATTTAATCTGAAAATGGGCAATCTCTATGTTAGTCGTGACGATAAGTTATTTATCGGAAGCTTCAGTCGCTCAGAGTACGCAGCTGTGGATCGCGCTAACCCGCGCATCGTAGAAAAGCTTCGCGTCGCTAAAGAGATTATGCTGAAGGAACATCCGACCGACCAGGACGGCATCCAGCAGTATCTGGATAATCTTGATAATGACTTTGTGATGTATTCCACCTCGGCCCGCATTCAGCTTACCTACCGCATGGTTCGCTACATGAGATCTCATGAGGGTGCCCATACGCTGTTTGAGCCGGTCGCTGATCGCCCTACAGCGAGACTTACTCTGGGTCTGAAAAACGGTACTCCAGGTGAGGCAATGGAGCAGATTTTCAACCTGCTGAACCGTTACGGCGTAACATTGAATCGCGTGTTTGTGGTTACGTTCAGCAAGGGTTACGAAAGCCCTATCTCCATTATTCACTTTCACATCGCGACCACCAATGGCTCGAAGATTGATATTGGCGCTGTACCGATGATCAAGCTTAATAAAGCTTTGCGTACGATGGGTTGGGTGGACTCTGATGAGTACTCAACTTTCATGGCGCCGCAATACGGTTTATCGATTAACGCAGTCAACCTCGTGCGCTCATGGGCCTCGTGGCTTCATGTCATGCTCGGTAAGGATAACGCGTACTACTATAGCCACTACAAAATCCGTGGTACGTTCTTTAAGTACCCGGAGCTAACCAAAGATCTCGTGCATTACTTTCGCATGAAATTTGACCCGACCGAGCAGCGCGCCCGCGACGGTGGTCAACTGGACGCGCTGGTGGAGGATCTGCTGCGTAAAGTGGGCGCGGTCTCAGATGAGGTTGAGCGTAATATCCTGAGCAGGGCGCTTTCGTTTATCGATAAGACAGAGAAAACAAACTATTTTAATCAGACCAAAACCGGCCTGGCGTTTCGCCTGAATCCGGACGTACTCGACAAAAAGCATTACCCAGAGCGCCCATACTGCATCTTCTTCATTGTCGGTCGCGACTACCGGATGTTCCATACGCGCTGGAAGGATATCGCCCGCGGGGGGCTTCGTGTTGTTATGCCACGCAACCCGACCGACTACGAGGTCGCGCTAGCTGGGCATTACGATGAGGTTTATGGATTGTCTCACGCTCAGCAGCTCAAAAATAAAGACATCCCTGAAGGTGGCGCCAAGGGCGTACTCGTCCTCAAACCAGGCGGGGACCGTCTGGCCGCCGTCCGCGGTGGTGTCAACGCTCTGCTTGATCTTCTCGTACGCGAGGATGAGTCTCATGAGGCAGGTCAGGCGAAGATGGTCTCCTACGCCGAGAAAGACGACATTATTTACCTTGGCCCCGATGAGAACATAACCAATGATCTGATCGAGTGGATTCCTGCCCAGGCTGCTCGTCGAGGCTATCCATACGCAGCTGCGTTTATGTCCTCAAAACCAGGCGCTGGTATCAACCACAAGGAATACGGTGTAACGAGCGAGGGCCTGAATGTCTTCGTTGACAACATGTTGCGGTTCCTCAAAATCGACCCGCGGACCCAGAAATTCACGATCAAGATGACTGGCGGACCGGATGGTGACGTCGCGGGTAACGAGCTGAAAATCCTTCACCGCGAGTATGGTGAGAACGCCCGCGTTGTCGCTATCGGAGATGGTACGGGAGCCGCTTATGACTCCAACGGACTTGAATGGACCGAGCTGCTGCGTCTCTTCAAGGCAAATCTTGGAATCGCCGAATTCAATAAAACACGACTTCACGCCAAAGACGCGTTTGTGATTAAGGCTGATACACCTGAGAACATAAAAATTCGTAACGAGCTTCATGCGACCGCTGAGGCCGATATTTTGATTCCAGGTGGCGGACGTCCATACACTGTAAACGACAAGACCTGGGAGCTGTTCGTTAAGAATGGCCTGCCAACGGTCAGAGCCGTGGTAGAGGGCGCGAATATTTTCTTCACCGCTGGCGCCCGCAAAAAACTGCAGGAGCAGGGCATATTGATGATCAAAGATAGCTCGGCCAATAAGACCGGGGTTATTTGTTCCAGTTATGAAATCATCGCGTCATTGACCATCTCAGAAAAGGAATTCCTTGAGATCAAATCAACCTACGTCAATCAGGTGATTGATATTCTTCGCGTCAAAGCCGACAACGAGGCGAAGCTGCTCTTCCGTGAACATATCAGGTCGGGGGGCAAGCGCACGCTTGTTGAGCTTTCTATGGACGTAAGCCGTGAGATCAACGAGGTCACGGACGTGCTCCTTGATGAACTCACGCGCCGGGAAACGTCCGTCGATAAGGATAGCTTCTTCATGGATCTCGTTCTCGATCACTGCCCTAAAGTCCTGGTTGAGAAGTACCGGGCGCGAATTTTGGAGCGCCTGCCACTGGCACATAAGATCGCGATTCTGTCCGCCTATATGGCGTCAAATATCGTGTACCGTGAGGGACTTGGCTGGCTTGACCGGATACCGGTTGAGCATCGTTACCAGGTTTGTCTGTCCTACATGAGAAATGACAAACTTCGCGGCGAGTTGATGCAGTCTGTGGAGTCATCGTCCCTTCCTAATAAGGACAAGATCATGGCGATCCTCCAGAGAAGCGCAACGCGTGATTTGACAATATTAGGTCTCGAAAGAACATAGATTTCGGTCGTTTGACTGATTTGCCTAAATTTGCCTTGGCCGTTTCCGATCACCTTATTAATGAGCAACGGAATGCTTACTTATTAGAGGTCGTGCATGGACGCGGTAATTTTAAGACATCCTCTGTTTTCTCGGGGGATCTGAAAGGAGTTCAGTTATGAATTTCGACGTCAAAAGTACAGGTTTACTAATGGTTTCGGTGGTTCTGATTGCGGCCTTGGCAGGTTGCGGTTCAAAGTCCAGCGGCAATAGCGCAACCGCTACTGCGACTGCCGCCGAATTGGCCGGTGACTCGCAGCTTCAGAGCAGCGTCGTCAATGCCAGTCACGGCGACACAGTCACCGCGGCGGCTGATCAGTCTTCATCCGGCGCCGGACTGATGTTATCCGGCAAGGATGATTCCAGCGTGTTATCGTCCGGAAAAGACGATCATGATAGCGACGCGGTCACAAAATCATGTGCCGTATCCGGAAACTCAGCTGTCGTCACAATCTCATCAAAAATTGACGAGACGAAAACGTCAACATCAAAAAGCGGTACGGTCACCAATACGAGGACGCGGACGGGTAGCAGCTCTATGACCAGAACCTGGTCATACGCTGATGGAACGGCCGTGACCTGTAACACCGCTGCGACGGGGGCCAACGTTGATTTCAAAAACCCAAGTGGTTTGAAGCTGGACGTGTCCTTTGACCGCAGTCGTTCAGACAGCAATTCATTTGTCGGCCCAAAACTTACCCGCACGTCAAGCAGGTCATTTAATGCCTCTGGTACGCACGGGATCGCCTGGTCGTCCAATGACGCGACAAGTGACACAAGCACAGCTTATGTCCGCAACAAGTCGATTGTCATCACAGACGTAAAACGCACGATGACCATGACCAACAAAGATGGGCTTACACTGAGCTCGTCTCTGACCATGAATACAATCGCTGATAAGCCGATTGTTGTGAAGGTTGAGCGCAGTGCCACGGACCATTCCATCGCGAATAAGACATTCGTGAGTGGCGAGGTTGTCGTGAAAAAAGACGCTGACGCGACCATTACGACGACTTACGACAATCTGAAGCTTGACTCAGAGTGTAAACCTGTCAGTGGCTCTGCGACCATCGTGATCACCGACTCCACTGGCGCGGTTCTGAAGACTCTGACTCTTGGAGCGGATTCGTCTGGCGACGCTGAATTGAAAGACAAAGACTCCGGAAGCGGCATTGATGGCTTTGCGCTCGATGGCTGTGACGCCGAAGATTCAAAAGGCTAAGAGACTCAATCAGTAACCGACGCCGGCCATGGCATCCCGCCGGACGTCGAGGCTAAGATCTTTGAGCCGTTCTTTACGACAAAACAAGTTGGGGAAGGTACTAGAAGGATCTGCAAGTTACGTTGAGGTCCTTCGAGGTCCTTCGAGGTCCCTCGCTTCGCTCAGGACGCTTATCAAAGTTTCTTCGGATCATCAAAGACCCAACACGACACACCGCTTCTCCAATAGGGACATATATGACGCGCTGAATGGGGCCGAGAGGAAGCTCTTCTGTATCCAGACCTTCCATTCAGGGATGATGTCCTGAAAGCGACTCATCACATCATCAACAACGTTCTGATTTAGCCGCAGCCTCTCACGAGCAAAATAGTTTAAGAGATTTTGACTGGTAAGATTTTTTTGCCGGCCGGCAACAGGTAACGCGATCTCCACGGGATCCTCCAAAACGATGCTGGAATTAAGAAAGTCGTAGGCGGGAGAAAGCTCTATCATTTTTTTACGGGTTATCAGCGAGTAATTTTTTAAATGCATGTCTTCATTACCGATAAGGTAATTAAAAATCACTCGGGTCAATAGCTTTTGCCTTTCAATGACCGGAAACGTACAGAGGTCCAGAATTCCAACGAGTTTTTCCATACTAAAATTATACTTTGTGTCCCGCGTCATCTGGGCTAGCTGCGCAAAGTCCTCTACGGCCCACTTACTTGAATGACCATGCCTGTCAAAACGCTTAATGAAATAATTTAAACTTTGATCTTTAGCGTAAACGAGACCGTGGACAGGAACCTCAATTCCGACCAGCCTTGCAAGATGCATCGTCAAATCCTCGTTCTGAGGCAACTCTGGAAATAAAGCCGATTGTGGCTTTAAGATATAGCGCCCCCCGACATCGACGATGGATAGACGATCTTTGCTTGGCTCTAGTTTTGCGCTCAATTTTGCCTGCACCCCCTGAATGGACATCTTCCCCGCGCGCCGCGACGCTTCCAGACGAAGCTCCTCGGCAGTAAAGGGCATTGGATGAATAGTCGTCAGTTTCGGCGATAGGTCACGCAGACCCGCTTTGGAATAATCTGTCGGACAAGGATTGTAAGTGAGAAGGCATTTAAGCATCTTCGGTCACTTCCTCAACGGTGATCGCCCCAACAAGGTCGGCTCCCGTGGCCATGAGTTGCTTAAAAAAATCATTCCTGTCTATTTTTAGACGACGCAACATTCCCTCTAATTGCAAACCTTCTGGCAACAGCCCTTCAAAAACAGGCGGAAAATCCGCAAATTCATACGTCGTCCGCGATAGATGCATCACCAGTGAAATGGGATCTCCCCGATAATCAGCTTTATAAGCAAATCGGTATGTCTTCCCCGGAAGCAACTCCTCGAGTAGTCCTGCTTCGATACCATGCAAGTAGATTCTAGCTTTGCGCATCTAGCTCCTTCTCATAGAGCGCCATAAGTGGACTTGCCATCAGGAGCTTTACGTTCAGAACAGAAAAAATTTTCAATATCGTGTCAATGCGCGGCGATTTTTTTCCATTTTCAATGTCGAACACGGCCGTCTTGCCAATTCCCGCAAGCCTCGCCAGCTGGACTTGGGTGAGGCCCGACTTGCTTCTGTGAAACTGGATGACGCGACCAAGTTCTTCGAGAGTCAAAGACGTTTGATCGGCAAAAGAGGATTGCGGACTAGATTGCGTCATATAACCATCCAATAAACTGCTTTAGCGGTAAATATCCTTAGTCTACATCAAAAATTGGGTTACTGGAACGAAAGTCGCCATTTTTTACCGCTAAAGCAGAATATATGACCGTTTTACATACAAATTGAGCTCTAGTCGACTCTAAATTGATCGTTTTTACCGCTTTAACGGTAAAAATACGAAAGTGCCTGTGCGTCGCTATGATTCGGACACATTGCTCCAGTGGCAACTTATGGCGGACACTCTTAGCCTGATGCCATCAAGGCTTCGTAACCTCGAAGGCATTCACGATTCCATATCCGAATGTATTATTAGGCCGCGCGGTTCCCGCTACACCGCCGCATGTCTGCGAACTTGTTTTCGCTTCCGATGTCGATTGCAGAGCGGCCTCAGTCGCCTCGATGTTTCCGATCAGCTGAGGCTTTGCGGACCACAATAATGCGACGACGCCCACCAAATGAGGGCCTGCCATGGAGGTTCCGCTCCAGCCATACTCTGCATAACCGCCGCTGCGGACGGCCGAACGGATATTGACGCCCGGGGCTGAAATGTCCGGGCCGACTTTGTTGTCAAACACGCTTGGGCCGCGGCTTGAGAAGCTCGCGATGGCGTCATTGCGGTGATCGACCGCGCCGACACTAAGCACCAGATCGGTGTGGAACGCGGGCCCGTCTTTGATGGTGCCGCATGCCGGTCCTTCGTTACCCGCGGATGCGACAACGAATATTCCCGCAGCTTTCATCGCAGTCAGGATGCGCTCAAACTCTCCACCTTCGCAGCCCTCATCGCGTGGGCAGCCCCAGCTGTTATTGATGACGTGAGGGGCCATTTCAGGTCGCGCGTCTTTGATGGCATCGCCTTTTTGGGGCCATGGAGCGAGAAACCACTGAAAGCATTCGGTGTACATCTCAGGATTGCCGAGGCCACTGTCCATGTTGCGGCAGCCGATCCATTTGGCGCCCGGGGCAACGCCGATCTGATTGCCGTTGTTGTCGTCGCCAACAACAGTGCCTAGCGTGTGCGTACCGTGGTCGTGATCATCACAGGGAGTGGTCAAGTCATAGCCGCAGCTTGAGCCGCCGCCGATTGTTTTGTGTACCGCATCATGCCAGGAATAGGAGTGATCGGCCGTCGTGCCGTCCCAGCCCCGGTAGTGTGGTTTGAGGGCGGCGTGATCCCACCGGACGCCGGTGTCCTGGCCCGCGACGACAATATTTTCGCCACGGACATGAAGGTCATTCCAGACTTTCGTGGCGCCGATGCGGATGAGGTTCGCGCCTGGCCCCCTGACTTCATCGGTGGGACCCACCATTGTGGATGGAAGTTTATTTTTGATCTGAGGGTTGCCGACAACCCGCAAAACGTCGTCGCGTTGGAGAATTGTGTCCAGCTGCGTCTGAGTAACCTTATCGGCCACGATCAAGTTGCTGATGTATAGGGAACGGTGATTCAGGCCTTCATTTGTCAGCCAGGCACTCAGTGATGCCTGGGATTTTGTAGCGGTTTCGACGAGTTTGTTAAAAACCGCGGCGACTCTGGTCCCACGTTGTCCCTCAGGAGCAACAGACGACAGGTCTGCCTGGTCTTTCAGGTAAATTAAGACTGTGGGCAGCGTGTCCGCGTTGACGGGGGTTTTGTATTGTTGGAGCAGCCATGGTGACGCTTTTGATCTAAAGGCAGGTTCACTGCCAAATGCCGGAAGCGACATAGCAAAAATCGCGGAAGTTAAAATAAGTCTCATAATTGGTCTCCGGTGCAGGTGGTTATTTGATTTTAGAGTAGCG
>CANILH010000031.1 GCA_947468665.1 Oligoflexales bacterium
ACTCCACAGCAGCAGCAACAGTTAAAGCACCAGGGGGGAATCAGCAGTCAGGGGAGATACCTGACAAACGCAATATACCCCAGTTTCTAATAAAAAGTCAACATTTTATTATAATCTTTTTAACGTTTTATGATTTTTTTATAGAACTAAATAATGGAGGTAAATAATCAAATAAAAACAGATACTTGTCCAGATACCTCGTCGCAAATGAACCCAGTAAGTGCGTCGTACGGGGGGTCACAGATGACTTTACCCTTATTATCGAGGTCAAAGGTGCCTCCGTGGGCATGGCAAACCAAGTGCCCCCCTATTACTTCCCCAAATTCACTGAGCTTCACAGGCTGGTGGGTGCACTCATCGACATAGCACTGAACCACGCCTTGCCTGCGAATCAATATAACGTCTTTGCCAGCTATTCTCTTGGCGATAATTTTACCTTCCGGAAAATCTCCGGACGGCCCCGCTACAAGCTTCTCAGCCAGTGCCATTACAAGACTCCTCTGCGCTCCTGGTCACGTTCAATGGCACGAAATAAAGCACCGAAGTTACCTTCACCAAAGCCAAGGTTATTTTTACGTTGAATGAACTCAAAGAAAATCGGCCCAATGACATTATGCGAGAAAATCTGAATCAAATAGCCTTTATCGTCACCGTCGACCAAGAGATTGTAGTCTTTGATCTTCTTATGATCTTCCGTCACGTGAGGAATACGCTTGAACACGTCATCATAGTAATCTGCGTCAATGTCCAGAGTATCAAAATCCGCGTCTTTCATTAGGTCCATGGTGCTCAGCATGTTGGGCGTCAACAACGCGATATGCTGAATCCCTGGCCCCTTGTACTCACGCAGATACTCATTAATCTGGCTTTTGGCCTCTGTACCCTCATTGATCGGAATACAGAAACTACCGCACGGTGACCGTAATGCGTAGCTAAGAAGGCCGGTTTTCTGGCCACGGATGTCGAAATACCGAACCTCCTCAAACCCAAACACGTTCTTATAGAAGTCCGCGAGAGGCATCAGCTGGCCCTGATCGACGTTATTAGTAAGATGATCCATGAGAGCAAATCCCTTACCCGGAACCATCTCGGGGTTCTTCGCCGGAGCGAAACCCAGCTGCTCGTAAAGATCCTTACGTTTGAAGTCATCAATAAAATAAATGACGCTGTCGCCCACCCCAAGAATAGCGGGAACCTTTTTGCCATTTCGGCTGTAGTCACTCACAGGAGCTGGCTTCGCCCCTCTCGCAATCGCTATCTGATAGGCCTTCTCTGCGTTCTCAACACGCCACCCTGTCGCGCAGGCACAGGGGCCGTGTAACGTCATAAAGGATTGAGCGAACGACAACGGATCGTTATTCACCAGAAAATGAATATCGGCCTGATTATAATAGTCTGCCTTCAAAGATGTATGCGACTTAGTCCGTGAAAATCCAAGATCCTTGAAAAGCTTATTTAGCGCCTCCGGATTTGGCGATGCGAACTCAACAAACTCAAAACCAAGGATACCGACTGGATTTTTTTGAGAGACCGTCACAGGGAAACCTCCACCAAGGATTTACAAACGAAGCTCAATAGGCGTTTTTATGAATAAACCCGCGCACAAAAGTTAGCAACAAAATCCGGATATCAAAGCCAAGCGACCAGTTCTGAATATAATAAAGATCACACTCAATCCTCTTCTCAATACTTGTATCACCCCGCCACCCGTTGACCTGAGCCCATCCGGTGATTCCAGCCTTGACCTTATGCCTCCGAAAATATCCGGGTATTTTGCGGCGGAAATCGTTTACAAACACGGTACGCTCCGGCCTCGGCCCCACAAGACTCATGTCGCCGGCGAGCACATTAAAAAACTGCGGCAATTCATCAAGACTTGTTCTGCGTAAAAAACGACCAAGCCAGGTGGCCCGGTTATCTCCAGCCGTCGCGAATACGGCGCCCGTTTTATTTTCTGAGCCCACTGGCATTGAGCGAAATTTAAGCATCATAAATGTTCGTCCGTCCAACCCCATTCGCTCCTGACGGTAAAATACAGGACCAGGGGACGACAATGGCACCAAAACACCGACCACAAGCATAATCGGGGAAAAGATCACAAGAGCGACGAGCGACCCGAATATATCCAGGGCGCGTTTAAACACCCCCTGCACCCCTGCCAGAGGACTGTCGTGGATACTTATGACAGGCACTCCGGAGATCAACTCGATGCCAGCGGCCAGCCGGGTAAATTTCATGAGATCGGGCAAGAGCTTCACGTCTGGAACCTGGTTAGCGATCGCCTCCAGCTGCTCATCGATCCACGAAAAGTGTTTATATGGCAAGGCCACGACAACGGTCTGCATGGGGTGATCAACAAAAAACGACACCCAGTCCGTCTGATCCTCGAAAAGAGCGTAGCCTTTTTTGGCGGCTATTTTCCGGCCGGACTCCACCTGATCGGGATCCCCCACCAGAATAATACCGGCGATGTCGTTGGCAGCCACATCGCCCAGCTGCGCCATGCGGATCGCCGTCTCAATGAACTCACCGGAACCAATAATCAATGTGCGGCGCGCAGGCGAACGCTTACGGTAAATCCGCAGGGCTTTCCTGACGATACTTCTGCCAGTGATTATAAATATAGGATGGAGTACCGCGAAAATACTGATTGTGATCCTGCTGTAGCGATACTCTTCATAGAAATATGTAAACGTAATAAAGGCCAGTGTAGCCACAGCGCAAGACTGAATCACATCAATGGCCTCAATAATGGCGCTGCGATGGCGATTACTCCGCCGGTAGAATCCCGATGCCGCGAAAACGGCTAGCCAGATCACGGCAATGAAAGGCAATAGCTTAAGGTAAAGAACCGTTGACGGTACGCCCCGGGTTACCTCAAGGCCCCCGTAAAACCTGACAAACCAAGAGACTCCCCACGCGGCCATGACCATAAAAAGGTCAACCATCATGCGGATCAATGTCAGTACATTTTGCTTACGTGGATTCATGTAGTCTCAGTCCATCTCACCATATAAAAACCAGAACGCCCAATCAGGAAAGATCAGGCTCGTTCAACTCCTCAATTATGACTCGCATACGCGCGATGAAACCATCACGACTGAACTTCGCCGCGTAATTTTCAAGCTCTTTCCGACTCCACTGGATCTGCTGATGCCTTTCAATTGCCGCACAAAGTGAGTCGACCGTTGGCTCATCAAAAAATACCCCCGTCTTTCCCTCGACAATAAAATCCAAAGCGCCACCGAGACGCCGCGCGATAACCGGAGTGCCAGCGGACATGGCCTCCACGGCCGTCATGCCGAAGTCCTCGACCCCGGGAAACAACAGCGCGTCTGCCTCTCGCATGATCCTGGTCCAAGTCTGATCATCTGGCGCGTCGATAACTTTTGTATGGGCTCCCGCCAAGGAACGCAAACGATCCAGTTCAGGCCCCTGTCCCGCTACAACAAGCTTACGACCAAGCTTCTCGCATGCTGCGATCGCAAGATCAAATCTTTTATAGCCAACAAACGCGCCCGCCGCGAGCAGGTAGCCTTCTTTGCGCTGATCGGATGGAGCCTTAAAACGCGCGACATCGATTGGCGGCGGCACGACAAGAGCGGACCGACCATAATATTTTCGCACGCGATTTTTAACGAACGTTGAATTCGCCACAAATAAATCAACACGGGCAGCGGACGTCACATCCCACATACGCAGCCACAAACTAACAAGATCGACAAAAAATCTTATAACAGGAATCTTACGCGCCCCGCCAAGATACTCGTCGCGCTGATCCCAAACATATCGCATAGGTGAATGAATGTAACAAAGATGCCTCGCACCAGGATCTGTCAGAACACCTTTAGCGACGCAACTCGACGTACTTATAACAAGATCAAAACCAGACAAATCAATCGACTCAATCCAGGCCGGCATCAGCGGTAAAAGCGCTTTTCGCATAAATCGAAGCCGGTTAGCGACCGGGTGAGCGATGATATTTCGTTGCCGCAAAGACTCCGGCAGAGTTGAGGCTTCACAAAAAAGAGTATAAATAGGCGCGTCAGGATAGACACTTGCGATCGACTCGAGGACCTTCTCTCCCCCGCGCCACGACACCAACCAATCGTGAACAATAGCAACCTTCAAGGCTTTCGAGCCTCCTTTATCAATTCACCAAATGGTGAGCCCACGTTACCTGCCTGTTTCTATTATGATTATAAAGGACAAAAGTCGCAGCACAAATCTCAACAATTCGCTCAAGTTGCGTCTGAGCAAGGATTTGCGCCGTAAAAAAACTGCACGGCAATATTTGCACCCGGGATGAACATAAGGTTAAGATTAAAACATAGGTGACATTAATTTTTTGCTTGACACCGATTGATTCTCACGAACCAACCGGCGTCATCACTCCCGTCAGCGCTACTGACGCGCAGATCCCAGGGTGGGGTTTACGTGTCCTTGTACCTCTCGCATGGAGAATCGACTCGTTATGAGCCATTCTGACAAGCGTCCGGATCTCTTCGCGGCTTCATCAGCTAACTCACAGCTTTTCTGTGACATGCCGGTGTCCCCAGCCACGGAAAATTGGCCTCAGGCGTTCCCTGAGATCGTCGGGCGCAGCGAGGCTATGAGCCGCGTGCTCCAAACCGTCGCGAAAATATCGCGCAGCGAGAGCGCGGTACTGATCAACGGCGAAAGCGGAACCGGCAAAGAACTTATCGCGCGCGCCATCCACCGCCTGTCACCGCGTAACCACAAACCATTTATCGCGATAAATTGCAGCGCCATCCCTGAGACGCTCCTCGAGAGCGAACTGTTCGGACATGAGAAAGGCGCTTTCACTGGCGCTCACCAGCGTCATCACGGTGTATTTGACCGCGCCAACGGCGGCACCCTGTTTCTTGACGAGATTGGTGATATGGCTCAGTCACTTCAGTCTAAATTACTGCGCGTCCTGCAGGAGAAAACATACACTCCCGTTGGCGGCAAAGAACTCAGTAAATCAGACGTCCGGATCATCGCCGCCACGCACGTAGACCTTGAAGCCGCCATCAATCAAGGCGGTTTCCGCAGCGACCTTTATTACCGTATCAATGTTCTTCCTGTTCGACTCCCCGCGCTCCGCGAGCGCAACGAGGATATTCCACTGCTGCTGAATCATTTTATTGAGGTGTCGAACCGAATGCACCCGCAGCAGCCGGCTTGCTGGTTCACCAACGAATCTGCCATGATTCTCAGCGCTCAGCAGTGGCCCGGTAATATAAGACAGCTTCAAAATCTCGTAGAGCGGCTTGTTGTTATGCGTGGCGGCGGACCTATTGCCATCGAGCATCTTCCCCGCGAGTACACACGCGCCGCGCAGACGTTCAATCAGCCAAATCACATGGATGCCGCGATTTCCCGTCATAATGGCCCAATCCGTATCCAGCATACAGGTCACAGCGCTCCATTTCCGGCCGGCACGGCACTTTCAAGTCTGAATCCACGCCCAGGTACCGGGCCGATGGTAACTCCAGCTGATTTCGGCTCCTTACCCCCTGAAGGTATAAACCTCATTGAGTTTATCGAGAATTTGGAAAATAGCCTGATTACCCAGGCACTTTTCAGAACCGACAACAATCGCAATCAGGCCGCGAGACTTCTTGGCATGAATCGCACCACCCTTGTGGAACGAATCAAAAAAAGAAAACTCTCCCCCATGAATCCCGCGAGTGAAGAGCTCTAGAAAGTATTTACCGTCAAAATTTTGGCTGACCGGCCAAAGTTTGCTAGACTTAGGAAGCACACTCATTACCGTTAAAAACAAGGAGGTTTTATGGCTAGATTATCGTTTCTTCAATTGGGCATCACGGCAGTTCTTGCCGGGGCGCCAGCCACGCATGCACTCGGATTTGTGGCCCCCCAGGCGTCTCTCACATCAACGGCTGTCAGCAAGCTTCTCCAAAGAGGAGAGATTGTCATCCGCCCATCGACTGTCGCGGCAAATCCGCGAAACTTCAACAATCGGTTTGACGCCGGCACAGCGATTGAAACCGACGCCCTCGGCGGTGCTGTTCGCCTGATCACAGGTGACCTCAGTCCCGCTCCACACTCAATGGACGCGCTCAGCGTAAATGATCTTGTCGACGTAGCGACCAACTGGATCGCCGCTCACGAGGATCTCCTTCTTGTCCAATTGGAAGATGTAAGTCTTCTCGATGCAGCAACACTTATGGGTCCCGACGTTCAATTCCTGCGCTTCAACGTTTCACGAAATGGAACAACGATCGCTGACGCGACACTGAACTTCCGCTTCAAACAAGGCAAACTTGTTCAGGTTCTATCGAGAACTTACGGCGAAGCCCTCGATGACGCCCGCATGGGATTTGTCCGCGCGACTGACGCGATTGAGTCACTGGCCGCTGGCGCCAGCGTTCAGGAACAGGGTCAGGTTTTCAGGGCACAACCAACCGCGACCGGCTACAAACTCGTACGCGTCAATAAGTCTCTTGTCTCTGTTGATGGCGAGAGTCTCGCTGTTCAGACTGACGCCGCGACTGGCGAGCTATTCGAAAGCAAAAACACCCGTCACTTCGCCAATGGCAATGCCCACGGCAGTGTTTACCCAAGAACATTCTTCCAAAGCCAGCTCGTTGATGTCCCCATGGGTGAATTGGACGTAATAACCGGCACCACGACAACCCGTGCCGACCTCGACGGTAAACTTACGTTTACCGGCACAACCGCACCTAAAATCACTTCCGTTAAAGGGGCTCACATCGATGTTCGCCCCAGCACCGGGATCGCTGTCGCGCGCACTGCGACTGAGTCCAACAGCGTATGGGATCTCAACTTAAACGTAACCGCAGAAAAAGACGTGGCTCAGGTTCACACCTACCACCACCTGAACCTCATCATCCAGAAAGCCAAAAAGTACATCAGCTCTCCATGGATGGATCGAACTCTCCGTGCGAACGTGAACCTCGGACAGACATGTAACGCCTACTGGGATGGCTCAAGCGTTAACTTCTTCTCAGCTGGCGGCGGCTGCGGCAACACAGGTCTTATCTCTGACGTCATGTACCACGAATGGGGTCACGGCCTTGATGAGAACACTGGCGGCATCGATGACGGCGCGTACTCTGAGGGCTTCGGTGATATCCTCTCCATGGTCATGACCAACGACAGCCGCCTTGGACCCGGATTCAAGTTAACAGGCGGTATCGTCCGCGACATGGCAACACTTAAAGTCTATCCTAAGGATAAAGGCGAAGTTCACGCTGAAGGCCTTATTATCGGCGGTACGTTCTGGGATCTCCTGAAAAGCCTTACAACGAAATACGACCTGGCAAAAGCCAACGAGGTTGTTTCCAGTATCGCCTTCAAGACCATTTTAACCGCCAGCAACTATACGGACGTCTATAACGCGGCTCTTGTTGTTAACGCCAACGATAACAACACCAACACCCGTGCCCCGGATTTCTGTGAGATCAACGCGGCATTCACGCTACACGGACTCACCACCAAGGCGACTGACTGTAACTGAAACGGCACGCATCTAATAAAAAATGAGGGGCGGAGAGATAACTCTCCGCCCCCCATTTTTTTCCTATTTTTTAGATCGTCATGACTTCTTTTTCTTTGGCGGCCAGGCGCTCGTCGACCAACTTTACAAAGCTGTCGGTGTATTTCTGAATCACGTCCTCGATTTTTTTACGCTCGTCCTCATTGATCTTTTTATCTTTTTCTTGTTTTTTGACATCCTCATTGGCCTCACGACGGATGTTACGCAGGCCTACTTTGGCGTCCTCAGCGATCTTTTTGAGGTTTTTGGCGATTTCCTTGCGGCGATCCTCCGTTAACGCTGGGAATGGCAGCCGGACAATGTTGCCGTCGTTCATAGGCTGTACACCGATATCGGCGATCCGGATCGCCTTTTCAATTTCTGCGATAAGCTTCTTCTCGAAAGGAGCGATCGTGATGGTACGGGCGTCAGGGGTAGCCATGGTGGCGACTTGGCTGAGCGGAGTTGGGTTGCCGTAGTAGTCAACGCGGACGTTGTCCAGGACCGCGACTGACGCGCGACCGGTGCGGACTTGCTTCAATTCGCCCTCATAGGACTTAAGACGTTTTTCCATATTCTGTTTGCATGAATTCGCGATATCACTCATTGGAGACTCCTCTGTTTTTTGACTAAATTACCTAACGATAGTTCCGGCCTTCTTGCCAAGAACCACTTGCTCTACACATCCGGGCTCGCCCATTTTGAACACCATAATCGGCATGTTGGCTTCCATACACATAGTGATCGCCGTAGCGTCCATCACATCGAGCTTTTTATTCAGAACGTCGAAATAAGTCAACTCATCGAACTTCTTAGCGTTAGGGTTTTTCTTGGGGTCACTGTCATATATCCCGTCCACCTTGGTCGCCTTCATGATGATTTCGGCTCCGATCTCACGGGCTCTGAGTGAGGCCGCCGTATCAGTGGTAAACAATGGATTACCTGTGCCACCTGCGAAAATAACAATACGCCCTGCCTCGATATGCTTGACGGCTTTGCGGCGAATATAGGGCTCAGCCAGCTCCTGCATTGTGATCGCCGTCATAACCCTGGTCTGAAGATGGAATTTATTCTCCAGAATCCCCTGAAGAGCGAGACCGTTGATAATAGTCGCCAGCATTCCCATATAGTCAGCCGATGGACGATCCATACCGAGCTTTGACGCCAGCGCGCCGCGAAAAATATTGCCGCCACCGATAACAATCGACACCTGAACGCCGAGACGATGCACACGGGCAACCTCGCCAGCGATCCGCTCCAACGCGTCACCCTCAATTCCCTGGCCCAGCTCTCCTCCCAGCATTTCGCCAGAGAGTTTGAGCATGATTCGCTTATATTTCGCCTCGGGATGAACTGGAATGACAGTAGACATGTAATGACCTCAGGATAGTTATAGCCCGAAAAGTATAGAGAAACATAGCGTTCAGGACAATAGACATTCCGCCTACGTCGTCATCCTGACGACCTCACCATGACGCGAAAAAGCACCCCCTGCTTTTGCCCGGGGGTGCCTTTTAAAGTAACAATCAACAGATCAGCGGTTAAGCTGAGCGGCGACTTCAGCCGCGAAGTTCTCTTGTTTCTTCTCGATGCCCTCGCCCAGGGCGAAACGCACAAAGCGTGTCAACTTAAGGTTCTTGTCGGCAGTCTCAAGAAGCTTAGTGATGGAGATGTCCGGATTTTTGACGAACATCTGCTCAACAAGGCAAACTTCCTTATAGAACTTATTCATCTGGCCATCAAGAATCTTCTCGATCATCGCTTCAGGCTTCTTCTCCTCGATTAGCTTTTTGCGGGCGATTTCTTTTTCTTGGTCAAGCTCCGTCGAGTCAACTTCCACGCGGTTCAGGTAGCGCGGTGAGGCGGCTGCGACATGCATCGCGATATCCTTGCCAAGCTCAGCGACGTCTTTTTTGCCTTCCAAAACAACAGCCGTACCAATGCGACCACCCATGTGGATGTAACCAGAAATGTGACCATTTGGAGCGGAGATTGTCAAAACGCGGCGCAGACGCATGTTCTCGCCGATTTTCTGAATCAGGCCGGCAATAGTTTCATTGATGCTCACGCCATCAGCAAGCTTCATTTCCCCAAGCTTCTCGATATCATTGCATTTGGTCTTAAGTGCGATTTGCGCGGTGTCAGCCACAAGTTTCCGGAAGTCGGGGTTTTTAGCCACGAAGTCAGTCTCGCAGTTCACCTCTAGAACAGCTGCCTCTGTGCCGCTATCACTGATCAACACCTCAACGACACCCTCAGCCGCGATACGGTCGGCTTTTTTCGCCGCGCGGCTCATGCCGCGCTCACGAAGCCAAACGATCGCTTTTTCCATGTCGCCGTTATTTTCCTCTAGTGCTTTTTTGCACTCCATCATGCCAACGCCTGTTTTTTCGCGGAGATCTTTAACTTGTCCCGCGGAAATCTGTACTGCCATCTGTATATACCCCTGGGAACGACCCTGGGTCGTCCTGTCGAATTCTTATTATTAACAATCATCAAATGAATCCGCGGCGCGTCTGCTGCGGATCTGAGAGATCACTTATCGAAGCTTTTCTTTTTGGAGACGGAAACAGCGTTTCCCTCACCATCAAAAAACTTACCTGTTTTAGCGGCCGCTTCAGCTGACTTATCGTCCGTGTCGCCTTTATCACGGGACTTCGCTTTGCCATGTAAGCAGGCGTCAGCAATGGTCGAGATGAAAAGTTGGAGAGACTTCATGCTGTCGTCGTTGCCTGGGATGATGTAGTCGATTCCGTCTGGATTCGCGTTTGTATCCGCTATGGCTACAACTGGAATTCCAAGGCGGGCAGCTTCCTCAAGAGCGATCGTCTCTTTGTGGGCGTCAACGACGAAAATAGCGCGTGGAAGGCCAGGCATATCTTTGATGCCGCCAAGGTTGCGCTCGAGTTTTATGCGCTCACGCTCAAACATCAGAACTTCTTTTTTGGGAAGGCGGTCATATGTTCCGTCCTGGCTCATTTTTTCAATGCGCTTCAGGCGGTGAATGGACTGACGGATGGTGCTGAAGTTTGTCAGGGTTCCACCGAGCCAGCGGTGGTTGATGAAGAACATGCCGGAGCGTTTCGCCTCTGAAGCGACTAGATCGCGGGCCATACGCTTGGTTCCTACGAAAAGAACGTGACCGCCGCGGCCAGTTGTACTCTCAACGAAGTTACAGGCCGTCTGGAATAGCTTTACCGTTTTTTGCAAATCGATGATGTGGATACCGTTGCGTGCGGCGAAGATGTAAGGCTTCATTTTTGGGTTCCAGCGTTTTGACTGGTGACCGTAGTGGACGCCTGCCTCAAGCAGGTCTTTCATGTTAACAGTAACTGACATTTAAATTCTCCCAAGAAGGTTGACCTTCAGCCATCCAATGAGCGACTCACTATTGAGCGCCACCTTCAGAACTGTGACATGAGAAACCCACATCACGGATGACTTGCTTTTTTGATGACGCGCCGACCACCGGAACGCCATCTTATCTCTTTACAGAGGCCGTGGAAGATAGCCATTTAAGTCCCTGATGACAAGGGTTTTATCACCCTAAGCAGATCTTTGACGAATAATTTTTACGCTCCCTCGGAGGTGACGCCTTCTTGGGTCATCGGAAGGACTGCAGAAAGATAAAAATCCCACCTGTTGCCGGATCCTTGTGCACAGTCCCCGATATCGTGACATTAGACGCCTTGGCAGCCAGACCGGCGCCGAAAGCTTCCTTAAAGAAGACTGCCGTGACAACCCCCTTAGGTCCCCGCATTGGAATTTTACACTTTACCTCACAGGCATTTAACATCTCGACATTAAAGCTATATCCAGAAAGTATCACCATTACTCCGTCAGTCCAGCCTGTCACGGGTTTTTGTAATAATGGAGCCACCGGGACTTTCGGCGGAGCGACCGGCTTGGGCTGTGACACTGCTTGAGGCACGGCTTGGGGTGCTGCTTGAGGTGATGATGACTGGGTCGCAGGTCCCGACGGTTTGTAGGCGGGTTGCGGCGCCCTGCGTTTTGCACGTTTTGAAGCCTGAGGTTTTGCGGATGGAGCAGTCTTGACGACCGACTTAGGAACACCTGCAATCGTTGACTTTCCTGGCAGGGCCGCTGTTTTCTCTGGCATAATTGTCGTCGCCGTCTGAATGACCGCATTTCCAGTTATGCCCTCATCCTCTTGACTCGTGAATGGTAGCGTTACGCTTGACGGTGTAATAAACGCGACGGGAAGACGGCGCGCGCGCCAGTAGACCGCTCCAGCTAGTATGCCAACTGCTACTAATATCGCCACGAGGAGCCAAACGATTGATCGGTCTTTCGCGGAATGTGCGAGACTTGCCTGCCCAATGAACGCCATTCCACTCGGCGCCGCCCGCTCATAAAACAACGCAAACCGACTGATCTCAATACGTTTTGCGTCACCAACGCGCTGAATGTAAGTGCCGGCCGCTAATTGTTTAGCGTACCAGAGAATTAAAACATCCTTCGATGTAAATGGCCCGCGTGGTCCCGCTCCCGGCAACAGGATCATGTAACTTTTCCGTCCTGCCTTGCTACGGCCGTTACCGTGCTGAGGGACCGCTCCAAAGTCCTTGCGGGCGTGATGCCTCGCAGCTGGTGCCTGAACCCTCTGAGGCGCCGCCAGAGCCTCAAAAGCACGAGGTCTGTCATTGACGGCCTCACGCTGTGGCAACGCCTTCGCCTCAGAGAGAGGCTCGGCTTGAATCAACGTAATATCTTGTGATGAGGCCTCCGGAACATCCGAAACAATCGCCGCCGCCTGCACACCGCTCGTCTCGAAAATCTGGTCCACTTCAACCAGGGAGCGTTTCACAGAGCTGCCAACGACCGACACCAGATCAAACGCGTCAATGCGTCCCGCGCGAAGCTCGTCACGAATACGCGACGCGCTCCACGGGCCAAAAACTTCGGCACCTGAATGTACGTTCCACTCCACAGCCATTTGGCGCAACACCTCAACAAAACAAGACTATTCCCGTCGCCTATCGGCATTAACGGTAAAAAGTCCAACTCTCGACATTGGCCTTAAAAATATAACCATCTGAAATTACGTCATTAATATTATATATTGGGCACATCCACAGGCATGTTTCAGTGCTGGACAAAATAGGGGCAGTCGGTGTACATGAGGCCCTCTGGCGCGATTATGTGCCACAAACAATCTCCGGGATCACATGCGTCTTCCAACACAATCATTATCGTCAACGCCCCATCAAGTGTCTTTTATGGGGCAGGATCCATGGCTTCTCCGTGTCGCGAAAGACCTGACGCCCGACTCTCCCGATACATCCAATATCTGCGGAAACATCTCATTGCATTCTGATACGGCAGGATTTGTTCATGCAAATGGGCATGTCAGCGCGGATGCGTTACTGCCTTGCTCACGATGTGGCCGCACCCAAAAGATTCATCTTGAGAGCCCGATATCCGCGACATTCCGCCCGCCTTACAGCGAACACGCGCCACGGGATTTGGCTCTGGAATCAGAGGATTTTGAGGTCTATTTCATCGAACAAGGCCAGGTGGATCTTGAGGTTCTGGTCAATGACGTGCTGCAGTGCGCACTACCCGCTCAGATTATTTGCGGGGAGGGTGACCTGGAAGGGTGCGTCGGTGACGACTACGGCAGTGATCTGGTTTATGGTGATAATAAGCCCCTGGAGAAGGAATCCCCCTTCGCGATCCTCAAATCTTTAAAAAAGTCCTGAGTCCGGTAAATTTTGACTTGACCCCGGCCACTGAATCCACTAAATCCAACATCCCTGTAACAACAGGTTTTTACTAGTTCCTTTCCTTAAGGAGTGCTTTTCATGGCAGTGCCAAAGTTTAGAACATCAAAATCCAAGCGTGATATGCGTCGTTCGCACCATTTCCTCACAGCTCCTGGTTCTTCCGTATGTAAGAATTGTGGGTCTGTATACCGCCCGCACTCAGTTTGCGCTAACTGCGGAAGCTACAAAGGCAAAATTGTTATGGCTCCAAAAGCTAAAACAGCCTGGCAGGGCGAAGACTTCACTCAGGCATAATCCTGAGTTCCGATTTATCGATATCATGCGCTCCGCTTTTTGGCGGAGCGCATTATTTTTTCAAGAGACTCGCGGGAAACGGGCTTCGTCACAAAATCATCCATCCCGACCTCAAAACAGCTGTCCTGATCTTCTTTGAACGCGTTGGCGGTCAGGGCGACAATGCGCGGTCGATGGGGCCCGCGCTTCTCCCTGATCTTACGGGTCGCCTCGTATCCATCCATCACCGGCATCTGGCAGTCCATAAAAATCAAATCATAATTTATGGATCCAACCATTTCCACAGCCTCAAGGCCGTTGACGGCCACATCAACTGTGTGACCATATTTGGCAAGCAGCTTTGTCATCAGCGTCCGATTGACCGCGTTGTCCTCAACGAGCAGCACGCTTAACGGCTCAATGGCATCGGGCACCGCGGCGGTGGAATTAGCCTCCGCGCCACGAGCCTTGAACTCCTGATCCGCGGCCACAAGCGGCACAAGAAGCGTGAATTCCGAGCCCTTACCGACCTGACTGTCTACCTCAACCTCGCCACCCATGAGATGTGCAAGGTCCCGGCATATACTTAATCCCAGCCCCGTACCGCCGAAACGACGGGTGGTATTCGACTCCGCCTGCATAAATGGCGAAAACAATTTACCGACTTTGTCCGCGGATATACCGATACCAGAGTCTTTAACAGAGAACAGAATAGTTTCACCCGCGCTGTCAACACTGACAGAAAGATTCACAGATCCGGACGGCGTGAACTTAATGGCGTTTGAGAAGAGATTATTAAGAATCTGCCGGAGTCGAAGAGCGTCACCCATAATGACCTCGGGAACCTTTTCATCAACTCTAACCTCACAAGTCAGTTCCTTTTCGGATAAGACCGTGTGGTAGGATCTCTCTACTGTCTCAGCGAGTTTGCGGGCGTTGACCGGGGCGACCTCAAGCTTCATAAATCCGGCGTCAATCTTCGAGAAATCAAGAATATCGTTAAGCAACCCAAGAAGGCTCTGGCCGCTGAGCTTAGCGTCCTGAGCCAACACCTTCTGACTCGGCGTCAAATTCTCCTCAAGCAATAAATTCACGTTGCCCAAAGCGCCGTTAAGCGGTGTCCTGATCTCATGACTCATGTTTGCGAGAAACTGACTGCGGGCCCGGGAGGACTCGAGTGCTAGATCCTTCGCGGTAATAAGCTCCCGCTCAATGCGACGGGCCACAAGTCCGCCACCGATCAGGAATACCAACCCCAGAAGCCCGAGCCTCATGACGATTGTAATCGCTGGAGCAAGAACATGCTCCAGCGCGACCGAACCAGTCAATTTCAGACTGAGCATATGAGCCATGGGGTGGTGTTCCCGGTCAGCAATCAACTCCACGTTGATATGACGCCCTGCCGGCACCTTACCTCTCTCATTCACGATCGTGTCTCCACACAAATCAGTGATGACGCCGGAGTCATCCTCATTTCCGCCAATACCAGCGTCAATTGTCTTAAACGACGTAACAATCATCAAAGCGCCCTGGGGGGTGTTGTAGTAATTGATGGGAACCGCCGCAAAAATTCTTTTACCTGGCGCGTCGCACCACATGCGGTCTCGCCCGGTCTCGATAACATATCTGAGCTGATTGGCGTCAACCCCCGCCTCCGGAAAATCCGTCGACAAAGCGATTGTCCTGCCACTGAAGTCGGTGATACCAGCAAATTCCACTCCGCGGGCCTTAGTCATATTCTCCAGCTCGCGGGGAAGATAAGACGACCGACCCCCGACATCCACCATCGCGGTGGCCACGTAGCTATTTGAGGCGAACATGTCTCCCGTATCGACAAACCAGCGTAGCCGGTCCTCTTTCATATCGAGGCGATGGGCAAGCTCTTCTTCCCAAACACCTGTTTCTGATTCCATCACCGCGAAGCCTACTAAATATCCGGTCAACGCTACCAGTCCGATGATAGCGAACGCGAAAAAAACACCAAAACCCATTCCCAGGCCCTGAGCGTTCGGGGTGTTTTTTTGGCGACTAAGACTCACTTATTTTCACCTTCCGCTGGCACAATACGCCCCTTTTCGTCATAGCGACCCAGACGGTACGATGACGCGTTCATGGCATCCCTCTGTCCTTTGAATGGGTATTTATAACTGGTAACAACCCCCTCAAATCCTGTAACTCCTTCCATCGCGCTAATCAGGCTGAGCTTAGGATTTTTATCCGCGGCCTTAATAGCAAGAGCCAGAAGTCTCATTGCGTCATATGAGCGGGCCACCCCTGCCGCGGCGTCAATATCGGCAACGGATTCACCGCCAAAAGTTCTCAGATAGGCCTGAGCGACCTTGTCTGCCATGGGACGTTTGTTGCCAAGGAAGGCTGTAGTTTGTAAAAACTTCAGGTCAACTGATTGCAGCTCTGTAGATAAATCCCTGCCAAACGACCCGCCGGTGAAGCCCCAGTGGGCCACTATGGGAAGGTTTTTGGGACGACTGATCAGGGTTTTGATAATATCTTTCGCCTCACCCGGATTGGCCACCATCAATATCACCTCAGCCCCGCTGTCCTCGATTTTTTTGAGGTGTGAGACAAAGTCTTTTTCTTCAATATTAAAAAACTCAACAATCTTTGGCTTAAGGCCGTGCGTTTTCAGTGCAGCCGTCATCGCCTCCTCGTTACCTCGCCCCCAAGCGCTATTCTCCAAAAGCATCGCGATTTTTTTGGACTTCTTCGTGGCCTCTTTGGCCAAAAATGGTCCTGTCAGTTTATCATGGGCGCTCAGACGGAACAGCGGATTGGGTTTCAACTGATTATGAACCATCGCTTCAGCGGTCGCCCATGAGCTGATAAATAACTTACCGTCCTTACCCATCTGACCGATCGTATCCATCTCACCGAGAATAATCGCGCTCTGAAGCCCTCCGAAAACGGCCTTCACATTCTCACGCGTCTTCAATTTTTCCATATTCGCGGCCGACCGCGCCGCGACCGCCTGATGATCCATAGCCATGATCCGGAGATTTTTGCCGTTAATGCCACCTTCTGCGTTGACGTCCTGCGCAGCGAGCAAAAGACCTCGGTAAATAGCCTGACCAGAAATGGCGCTTTTACCTGAGAGATCCGCGTCGATAGCGACAACCACAGAATCATCTTTTGGAATGGTCACGCCAATATCCTCAGCCGCCATTTTGAGGTAATCCATGCCGATATCCTCCTCAAAGGAATGCACAAGGCTAAACATGAGTGTCTGAAACTCTGCCCGCGCGGCGGGCGTAAGCTCAGAGACCTGGATCGGGGACTTTTTAATCAGATCAAGGTATTTCACTTCCTCGGCCCTTGCCATCCCACGTTGTTTGGCTGTCATTTCTACGCCTTTTGAAAGCAAGATCTGTCGAAGATCCTCAGGAAGGACCGCGAGAGTTTTCGCGCTCCCTACCAGCATCTGCGCGAGATAAGCATGGCGTGACAGTGTCAGATGAGTCTGCACCTCGTTAAACTTCATGGAGTAGATGGCGCTGAGCGGGTTCTCCTCCCCGTCCACTATCTTGTCTTTCAGGGCTTTATAAGTTTCCATAAAATCAATCGGAATCGCCCGGGCACCAAGGGTCTCAAACTGCGCCATAATCAAGGGAGAACGCATGACCCGCATTTTTTTACCGTTGAAATCCTTTGGAGACGCAATTGGGAAGTTACTTGTGAAATGCTTCCATCCACCTTCCCAGAGCGCGATGCCGATAAGTCCCTTATCGCTGACAGATCCCAAAATCGCCTTCCCCACCCGGCCATCAAGAATTTTGTCGAGAGCCGCCTGATCAGGATAAAAAAACGGTAAATCTAAAATCTGTGCGACAGGAGCGACACTGGACATTTTACTAGTCGGAGGAATAAGCAGATCGAGCTCGCCAACCCGGGCCATCTCAATCATCGCATGATCAGTACCGAGTTTTTGCTCAGGATAAATCTCTATTTTGAGACGACCGTTGCTGGCCTCATCGACATTTTTGGCATACTCGACCGCCGCCAGGTGAACGGCGTTGTCAACATCAGTGTCATGCCCAAGCCGCAGAACGATTGGCTTTGCGCCGCCGCCGGACATACTCTCCTTAGAGCTCTTCGTACACGCTAAGAGTCCTACAGTTACAAAGACGATTATTAACGGGAACGGCTTTAAAATTGTCCGCCATAAAATCATAGGATAACCACCTCTTCTCGATACGCATGAAGGATAACCGTTCATTATCATACCGTAAAAAACTCTAAAAATATACATAACACCATGATATTAGAGGGCAAAATATGCCCATCAGCCCCCAGAGGCCCAGTGTTGGCGCGGAATAACATATTGTGTCATTGGATGGTGACTAGTAGATTACCAATGGTCGTTAATGATTTTTCTTTGGGGGATCCAACTGTGTTAAAAATAATTTTGTTCGCTATTGGCCTATTTTCCTTGTCCGCTGTCTCTGTAGCCAGCTTGGATCATTCATCTGGCATGCCTTTGGGGTTCGCGCCCGCCGAAGTCTCGCTGACGTCTTCATGCGGTGGCTATGTGAAACCGGCGACCTGCGCGAGCCATCGTGGTTGCTGTTGGAGCGGCAGTTGCGTTAAGTGTGATTGACGCATAATTGAATTGAAATAGCCCAGGTGTTATTAAACGAAGTGAGGGGGCTTCATTCCAAGAATGAAGCCCCTTAATGCGCGTAAATCACCATGTCCTCATATTCTTCTCGACACGAAACATAATTTCGCGCGTGCGTTGATTGTGTAAGCCACTGCTTTTATCGATAAAAAACAAAAAAGCCTATGTATTGATCCATGCATTCCGAAAGGAAACAAAGAGAAGAACGACCAATCCCGAAAAATTGACAGAGTATCCAAATAAGGAGCGCTGAGCTTATGAACATCAAATATTTCCAAATATTATTGCTCACCAGCGCGATAAGCAGCTGCGTTCCGGCAGACCCTCCACCGACAAATCCCGGCACCTCAAAACCAGCCCCAGCAAATCCCGGCACTCCAGGTTCTGCCCAAAACACAAGTGGCAACAACACGTCTTCTACGACAACGGGTAGCGCTCAAAATGACATCGTGGTCGTTGTGGCCCTCGGAAACGAGAATATGGATCAAGCTGCTAGCCATAAAAATGCCATCCAGACCCTATTGTCGCGACTAGCCCAAAAATACCAAGGCCAAGACGTAAAACTCGCGTTGATCGCGAGTCCCACGGCCTCCATTTCGGGTGTAGGGGTTGCGCTGCCAAGTTCAGGATTTGCCGCAAACGCTCTGAGCCAGTTGAGTTTTGAACTCGCGCCCAAAGACGCCTTTCTTGGGACACTCGTTGCCGGGTGCGCCGCGTCTTCTAATAATCTCAGCTCGTCGCACGCCGCGGGATCAATCCAGGTCTGCGGTGCGCCGATTCCGATCCCTGCACACTCTTGGTCCTGGGCCGTGGAAGATCTTTCCGGGAAAATGAGCGGATTTTTACGCCCAGGCTCACAACGTCGCTATATCTTCATCGGCTCAAATGACATTGAACTAGTCGGGGGCGATCAATTTGTAACCCTCACCACACAGCAAAATAACGGCGTCCAGCCGAAAGTATTCGCGATTGTTCCCACGTCAATCTCGGCGCAATGCAATCAAAATAATAAAACAGCAACGCAAATCAATAGCGCCGTGACCAGAACCGGCGGCAAAAGCTACTCTTACTGCATGGCGGACTGGACCTCGAGCATCGACGACCTTCTGCGAAACCTCTGATATTTGCCGGTGAAATACAGCTGGACGGGATAGCAACAGAAATGACACCACGAATATTAATATTGCCGTTCGTCGTCACCGTTACCGTAGGCTGCCACGTCAAAACCACACCAGCGCCAAAAAAAAATATCAACGCGGCCCTTCCGGTTTACTCCAGCGCCGGAGCTGGTCCACTTCCGTCCTCATTTTTTAAGCCAGAAAGACCAGATATCGCCAAAGATATTTGCGCGGACAGCGCGTCTAAGGTCGAAACGCTTCCGGCCACCCGCCTGTCAGACGCCTTTATTGATAACTGCTCCGGCTGCCATGGCTCGACCGGTGAGGGTCACCAGGGATTCCCGGCCATAAATCGGCCCTCAAATAAGGATAAATTTTTTAACGCGGCAAGAAATGGTGGCACCAGTATGCCTCCGTTTTCCAATGATCTCATCAGTGACTCAGATCTCGCCAAAGACTTTGCTTTGTTCAACGACAAAACAAACCTGACGAAAATTGATACTCGTATCGCACCAAAGCCAAGCGTGGGACTATTTGACGAAACCTCCTATGCCTCTGCTATGCGAGACGGGCTCCTCGCCTGGAGGACTCCAGGAGAACGTGGAGCCTGCAACTCATGTCACAGTCCGGATGCCCTTGATCTTGCCACATTTGATTACCCGAATAGCGCCGTTTTGCGACGAGCAGTAGGACAGGGACTACCCGCGAAAAGCGCTCTCGTGATTGTCAAAATGATCAACGCGCAACGTTGGCGCCACGGCATTCAGACGTTTTGTCGCTCACAGAGCTTTATCCCACTTCAACCAGTCGGCACACCGATCAACGGCGCCACTGGATTTGCGAAGGACCTGGGCCTATACAATGGGCTTCTTGCGAAACATATAGACCTGAAATCAGGACCTATCGATCAAGCCTCAGCGACGATCTTTATAAACGCCATTTCGTCTTTGAATACTCTCAACATTCCAATAGCGATCTCCTTAAACGCCTGGACCGAGGACTCGTTCCACGGGGATGATCACAAATCGACAGCAGAATGGCTGCCAGAGATTCCCATTGAGCCCCAGGCAAATACCGACGCGCGCGATACCTGGCTGCGCCTGGAAAACGCTTACATCGAAACTCCAACCGATGATGTTTTTTGGAAAATGGTTGATGGCGTAGCTATCCTCAAAGCGGCGAGGTTTACAACGGGAGGCGTCAGTGAGCGACTCGCGAGAGAGAAGTATAAATCGGTCCTTTTATTTCAGCACATGCTTCGCACAGGCAAACTACAGGTGGCAGACCTGACCAAGACAAACAACCTCGACCGATTCTCAATTTGGGAAACGGCGCAGATCGTCGACGTTATGGGACGCGGCTGTTCTGATAACGGTACCGACCTGAATCCTTTTCCCTGCTGGAATTATCCCGAAAGCTTCTACAAAAAAATGGGGACGGATCGCGACACGCTGTTAAAAGACGTATTAAAGATCAGATTACCCTGGCTCATAGCCGGATGGATGACAGACCCCGGGCTCCAATTAACGGAGGGAGGTGACGCACAGATAAAACATCTTCATGACGCTCTCGAAAAACACCTGGACACATATTTCCCAAACGACCAAATCTACAATCAGCTTCCGCTTCATGATCTATATTTCAGCGCGACCCGTCTGATGAAGTCCATCCAAAATCCGGATACTCGGTTTCCCGCCGGCCCTCAGTTGGATCAAATACCAGCCCCCGGCTGCTGGAATTTTGTGGGACAAGGTCTAGGCCAGTGGGTCGAGCAAACCCTGCCACATCTCGACCAAACATTGGCGACGACAAGAAAGCCAGCAATCACCGCCGATCACAAGTCCCTCGTTGTCTCCGCCGTGACATCCGTCAACAGATCCATTTTATTTAAGATTAAAGACCAAATAGGTAAAAAGCGCCCTGAATGCATCGCGCCAACACCCCAGATCATAACAATTATCGACGCTGTCGCGAAAATCGTCGCATGGCAGACCAAAGACCAACGTACGGATGACCTCGTCGCTAAAATATCCGCGGATATTTTAACCCCCCAGTGACTCCCGGCACCTTTCGCGACGCCATCACTTGCCATAGTAAGGCGTAAAAAAGAACCACGCCAATGCAGTCGCTAGCGTAGCGGCGGCCCTCCACGATCGGGTCTTTTGTGGATCACTCCACTTAAGGCCTGAAAATACTATCGCGAGTCCGGTGAGATAGCTCAAGGGAAGATCAAAGAAGGCGTTACCAACGCCCTTCTGGACTCCGAGCAGTCTATGAAATTCGTTACAGACGAAATAGACCAAGGGAGCGATGTAAAAATGCGTGACTTCCAAAATCTTTGCCCGAACTGAAAGATGCCTGAAGTTCGGAAAGAAAAAGGCCAAGAATATCGGAATCACTAAAATGATGATGAATATAATCCAAACTAAAATCATCGCGCCTTAACCCTCCGCGTTTGAATATCGGTCTCGCCAAAGACGAGTCGTCATGTTGAGCCAACGGCGAACCGCCATGCTGGGGACGTCATATATGGACCCACCGGTATCTACGTACCCTAGCTCATCATATCCCCGATATTAGATACAATATCAAGACCATTTCCACGACCCTTTGACTGAGTCTCAAACGCGTCAAAGTCGATAGTCAGCGCCGCTGCCAAAATCACAGCGCGGTAGCTTGTTGGCCATGGTTGACCGCCGAAATCAATTTGAAAGGTATCGGCGCTGGAAAACGCCTCGCGCAGGAAGCCTCCCCAACGCTTTACGATGGACGCGATCTCCTGCCCACTGCCGTTGACGATCGGAAATCTCCAAACGCGCCAAAATGGTTTATGAACGCGCGCGAACGTTTGACCGTCATGAGTCCTCAAATCATATATCGCGGTAAACCACGCGAACCTGCGATGCACGCTACCCAAGGGCTCGCCGGACGCAGTTTGAATAAAAATATCAGAGAAAAACCAATAGAACGGCCGGTTAAATCGTAAAATTGGAGTGCGGACGGCATCCCACAACGTCGCCTCAAATCCCCTGTGAGTCCCGAGAATTTGCCGGCGGAAAAAATACCCAAGGCCAGAACCTGCTTCCGCGACATGCCCTAAGATCATTCCCAGCCCGTCATAAACGTCATATTTATTACGAGTCTCCATGTTAACGATAATCTCAGTCCACTCTTTGCGCTGCTTCACAAAAATCTCAGGCCGGTTAGCGAGTATCGCATCCAACGCCGTCATGCTTGATTGCTGATGGGGCAATGAGCCCTGCGGTGAGCGTAATGGGGCGGGCGAAAATCCCGAGCCTGCCGCGATTGACGTCTTGACCATATTCTGAAGAAGGCTCAACTCACGAAAATCCAGGAAAATTCCGCCGCACGAGTCACAGAGATCAATATCAGGTGGCACACCGTCTTTATATGGACGAACAAGAAATTTACCGCGCCCGCAGGACTTACAAGTAAATTGGGTGTTCGTTACCGCGGACGTGGACAAAGGCGGCAGATCGGACTCCGTTTTCAGGAGTGCAGCTAGCATTCCAATCGGAAAAAAAACTCCTCCACAGGAACTGCATAGAAAAATACGGACGCCTGGACTTGGCTCAAATGAATTTGATTTTCCGCCGCATTTTGAACACTCACGCATGAGTCACCCCCTTAATGTAATTGGCGGCCGGGGTAGGATTAATTCGTTGATCAATCAATCAATCAATCAGTTAATCAATCAGTCCGGCCGCGGCGCGTTCCCAAAGCATTCAATTTTCTTCCAGCTTTGAAGCCAAATCAAAAAGCGAATCGCGAAGGTCAAAGACCTGCTGGAGCTGTTTGTTGTCGGCGACGTTAACTCCCGCGGCGCACGCGATCGCCAGGGGCACGCCACCGGCCTTTTCACGGAGTTTTTTACCCGCCGCCGTCAGTTTAATAAAAACCTTCCGTTCATCGTCGGTTCCCCGACGCCTGGTGATAAGGTCTTTTTCCTCAAGTCTCTTGAGTAATGGCGTGAGCGTGGCTGAGTCGAGACTTAACCGCGCGCCAATGTCTTTGACAAGAACATCATCTTGTTGCCACAAAACCAATAGCGCCAAGTATTGTGGATACGTCAAGTCCAGAGGTTCTAACACTGGAGCATACGCCCTGATAATGGCGCGGGACGCGCGGTACAACGCGAAGCAAAGCTGCTGATCCAAATGAAGCGCGTTTGACTGTTTTGTCATAGTTGATCAGGCCAGTCTGATCGAAACGTCAATATTGCCGCGAGTCGCGTTGGAATAAGGGCAAACTTTGTGGGCCGCTTCAAGCAGTTCTTGAGCCTGATCCCGTGGGAGTTCTGGAATTTCGGCAATCATCTCTACCGCGAGACCATAAGCTTGACCAACAGGGCCGATGGACACTTTAGCGGTCATATTCACAGGTCCCGTTTGAATTTTTTTCAATCGCGCTACAAGCGAAAGCGCGCTGCCAAAACATGCCGCGTAGCCTGCCGCGAATAATTGCTCTGGATTGGTCCCAGCTGCGCCGCTACCGCCAAGTGCCTTTGGGGGCACAACGGGCATATCAAGGATCCCATCGTCGCTCTTAATGCGACCATCGCGGCCCGCGCTTGCGGACGCTACGGCGGTGTAAAGAAATTTTTCTAGTTTTGCTGGTGTCTGGCTCATGGGAAATTCCTTCATAGTTAAAGTTGTGTTCGTAAAATTGTTTTTCATTCGCGCCGGCTTATTTCCGATCGCGAACAATTAAATAGCGCACGATTTAATATTTGTCAAATAATAAAGAGAGGTCCGAGCTCCCATTGCTATAACCATCCTAAATAAAAGGATTATTTCTAGCTTGCCATTTGGCGGAATCCGCGCAAGTGGCGGCTAGGCCAGCTTAACCGGCCAATTTTTTGGTGGTTGCTGCCATCGCCTTCCGATGGAATGACACTTCGACCCCCATCTCCCCAAGGCAAGCGATCAAGCGCTCGAGACTGACCAGCCGAAGTTTTCCAGACATAATCTCACTAACACGAGGTTGTGGAACACCCCACATCTTGCCAAGCTGCTGTTGGCTTAAACCACGCTTATTTACTACCCGGACAATAAATGCGGCTAGCTGTGCCTTTAGGGTCAGGATTCTGACCTCCTCAGGTGAAAATCCCAAGTCCTCAAATACATTATCGCGACCTTTGGTAGGGCGTGAGCTTTTTGTCATTTCACAATCCTCTCTTTAAAAGGTGATAACGTGCTTATGCTGCGTCCACATCAATTTTGGCCGTCTTCCGCGAAGTCTTCTTGAAACAATGCAGCACGTGAATAGTTTCAGCAACCATGCATACATAAATGACCCGGTATTGGCCCGACACATCCTTAGCTCTAAGCTCCCAAACTCCAGGCATCCCCGTTTTAAAAGGCTTAGCATCGTGTGGTATCGCGCCACACTGCAGGTACATCAGCCCAGGTCCCAGGTCCCAGGTCCTTCCGAACCCCATCGGGGAAGGAACTCAAAATAGATCTGGTATTTCCCATCCAGTTTAAAACTTTCATCTGCGGCTCCCCGCGAAATCAAATATACGAATAATACGTATATTTGTCAATCGTGTTATGCGATGTCATGGCCGCTGATTTCCCTTGCCTACAAACAATTCGTGAAGGTTCCGGCCTTATTGAATGTTTGTCCCATGCTTGTCTCCACGTGGTAGGTGAAGACTTTTTATTACGTTAATTTTCTCTCACAATCATCCATGAAATTTTTTCACCGTCACTGGCTGACGCGACACAAAGCGCGAGTGACGGACAGTTTCGAGACTATTTTCATAATGATATCGCGTGACGCATATGCGAATTAGCGCGGACATTAGCGCCTGAAATATTTTTTTGCCATGCGACCGATGGCGTACCGTCCAACAATCGTAATAACAGACATATCGGCATGTTATCTCTGTCACGGAATTGCCGGTAGTCTACCAATTAATGGAACTGTGGGCTAAATTCTCAGTTATGTTGGACAACATCCTGGTCATTTTTGAAGTTCTATTCCGCCAATTGATTTGGTTAATGATGCCAGCGCGTCGCACGCAAGAGATTCTTTGCTGCGCAAAGAGCTGCTGGTACTCAAGCGCGGGAAGGCAAACGCCAAAAATTCACATCATGGGACCGCTTGTTCTTTTTTCCCTGATGCGCCTAAATAACAGTGCCGTAAGCAATGTTGTCACAATTTCGCCGAATTCGGTTCTTGCGGTGCACCGAAAATTTATCGCACGCAAATGGACCTATCATAAGATGTCTCTCGGGCGGCCAGCAACTGAAGGCGAAGTTCGCCATCTTGTTATCGAGTGTTAAAGAATAGTCCGCGGTGGGGAGCTCGTCGAATTGTCGGTGATTTGCGCAAATTGGGTAAGATCATCTCAAAATCGACTGTTCTAAACATATTAAAAGCATCTGGGTTTCCGTGTGGCCGTCAAAGCCACGACCAATGCTTGGCTTGAGACGGTCATTAGCAATGCATTCATGAATGCCGAAGAATATCCAGCTTTTATGGTTTCCGACCGCGCCAGCATTTACGCTGAATGGTTTGATTCTCCATGCAAAACACACGGCAAGATTGATTTTGACCGCTCAAAAATTCAGCGCAAGCGGCTGGTGGACAATTTAATTGTCGATTACAGCATCGCGGCGTGCTTTTTGGACACTGCGGGGTCCATATATGACGGGGAGGTCCTTCGCTGCGCTCAGGATAATGGGTTCGATACAAATCGAAGACTTACACTGTTGACGCAGTGCCGAGCATTCTTCTCCGTAAATCCCTCACCCTCAAACACGTGTCCCAAATGTCCGTTACACGACGCGCAGATGATTTCCACCCTGCGACCGTCCGCGTCGGGAACGCGTTTGACCGCGCCTGGGATCTCCTGATCAAAACTAGGCCAGCCACAACGAGAGTCAAACTTATCGTGGCTCTGATATAGCTTCGCGTCGCAAGCTTTGCAGTGGTAGGTACCCGTGGTTTTGTTATTGGTGTAGGTTCCGGAAAATGGAGGTTCAGTAGCTTTATTAACCAAGACCTCATACTCAAACGGTGTCAGTTGAGCCTTTAGCAGTTTGTCTGTTGGTTTGTTCATTTTATACTCACCACTCCGAAATCATTCGTATTTTTGCGACCCCGCCCTCAAAAACTTGGTGGCGGAACAGATAAGATATCGTAAACTTGTCCAGAGCAATACCATTTCTAATTTTTTTGTATGCAATTTCTGTGACTTGCGAGTAAACACTGATAACTCAAAGGAGCTGATTTTAATGTCATATATAGCCGGGCTAATCGAATCAAATCTTAAATCGCTTTCTGACATGCTGAACTCATCACTGGCTAGCGGCGCCATTACACGCGACGAAATCAGAGCTGCGCTCGAGGCCGAAGCGGCCGCAATCCCCTCTGGCGGTGACATTTATAACGTCACTGTTACTTCGACTGAATTTCTTGGCAGACTCACCCTGACGCCGGATCGCGACATGATGATCATCGTCAAGAAAATCCTTCGCTCGACGAAATACGCTGCGACCACTTACTACAGCGTCTCGGGTGCCGATAACAATCCACATCATTTGCCAATCCAGCGTATTGATGCCACGCAAACCGCGAGCGAGCGGTCGGCCGAAACATCCAAATAGCAGCCTGAACAGAATCGAGACCCATGTCCGCCCCACTGATAAGTTGCCAATCCATAACCAAAACTTTTGGACTCGTTCCTGTATTCAAAGAGATGGAATTTGCTCTCCACGAAGGCGACAGAGTTGGAATCATCGGGCCAAATGGCGCGGGGAAATCAACTCTTCTTAAAATTCTCGCTCAACTCGAGTCCGCAGATTCAGGAATTGTTTCGTCTAGGAGGGGGCTTAAAACCGGCTACGTCGCTCAGTCTGACGTGTTTGAGCCGGGACTTTCCATCAGGGAAATTCTCACAGCCGCTTTAGGCAGATCCCCTCTCCCAAGTGAACTGGGACGTATTGAGTCAGTCATCGGCAGAGCCAGGTTTCCTGATCCGGATGCCCTGGCCGTGACTCTTTCGGGTGGCTGGAAAAAGCGTCTGGCAATCTGCGTTGAAATGGTTAAAGAGCCAGAGCTGCTATTACTTGATGAGCCCACAAATCACCTTGATCTTGAGGGAATTGATTGGCTTGAGGAAATTCTTGAAGGCGCTCGCTTCGCTTATGCGGTCATCAGTCACGATCGTTATCTCCTCGAGTCTTCGTGTACTACCATCGTTGAAATCAGCCGTGTCTACCCTGGTGGGAATTTCATCGTCAAGGGTGGTTATGGTGAGTACATGCGCCGGAAGGCTGAATTTTTGGAAGGGCACGCATCCCAGATGGCGAGCATGGCCAATAAACTGAGGAATGAGACCGAGTGGCTTGCACGTGGCGCCCAGGCGCGCAGTACCAAACAACAGGCCCGGATCAAATCGGCCCTGTCCCTCAAATCTGAGTTTGAGTCAAACACACAAAGATCCCGCAGGCAGTCCGTGGAGTTTGAGTTTTCGGCATCACAGCGAAGGACACGCAAGCTCATTGAGGTCAAGGACCTCGCACAGGCTTTCGGGCCAAGGTCACTTTTTAATACCATTTCTTTTTTATTGGGCCCAGGTATGAGGCTTGGGCTTGTTGGTCCGAACGGAAGCGGCAAGTCCACTCTGTTAAAACGGCTGCAAAATCTTCCCGTGGGAGATGGCGCGACATCGTCAGGATCTGTAATCCTCGCCGATAATCTCCGGGTTGTCTATTATGATCAGCATCGTGAGGATTTACCTGAGGGGCGGACTCTCAGACGGGCGTTGGCTGAGGATAGTGATACGGTAAGCATACAGGGACGATCTCTTCACGTGACATCGTACGCGAAAAGTTTTGGGTTTCGTACCGAGCAACTCGATACAAAAGTGAGTAAATTATCAGGCGGGGAAAGGGCGCGGCTATTGCTTGCGCGCATGCTGCAACGACCAGCGGACGTGCTGATCCTTGATGAGCCGACCAACGATCTGGATATCGATACGCTTGAGGTGCTGGAAGAAAGCTTGCTGTCATTTCCTGGCGCGGTGATCCTGGTTACCCATGATCGTTATCTAATGGACCGCGTTTCTACAGGTATACTGGGGCTTGACGGCTATGGCGACCACGCGTTTCTCGCTGATTACTCCCAGTATGTCGTCTATCAGCGTGCTCGTGAGTTATCTCACGAGACCAGTGATGTCTCGACAATCCCGAAAGAGGGACAAGATCCCACGACATCGATTCAGCAAACCAAACGACCATCTACCAAAAAACTCTCTTACAAGGAACAACGTGAGTGGGACGCGATGGAGTCCAATATCATGAACTCCGAAAAAGCTCTGGCTGACGCTCAGGCATTAACCCATTCTCCCGCAATGGCCATGAGCTCCGTAAAGCTTCAGGATGCCTGCAAGGCGGTTGACCTGGCACAGTTGAACGTTGATCGCTTCTACGCACGGTGGGCAGAGCTGGAGTCTAAACTCAAGGACTGACCCGGTTATCAAAACTCAAAGCACAAACATACTTACACTTTAAAAAAACATTCACGCCTTACTCTTCCGGCTTCTTCTAAAAGCGGGGGGAGTCGCCTCCCCCCGCGAAAGACAGAAGATACTTCTGCACAGAAACTGAGAACTAATTCATTACAGGTTCTGAAGAAGACTGAGCGCCATCTGTGGCAACTGGTTGGCCTGTCCAAGGATAGATGTACCAGCTTGCTCGAGGATCTTGCTCTGGGTGAATGTCGCTGTCTCTGCCGCGAAGTCTGTATCACGGATACGGCTACGAGCTGTATCGAGATTCTCAACTTGCGAGCCCAAGTTCGCGATCGTTGACGTGAAGCGGTTCTGAATAGCGCCGAGGTAAGCGCGCTGCTCATTGACCCGGTTGATCGCGCTGTCGAGGGCCGTGATCGAGCCCTGGGCTGACGCTTTATCGATAACCTGAGTGCCTTCTTCCGCTCGGCCGATGTTGAGGGAGCCCTCACCACTCG
>CANILH010000032.1 GCA_947468665.1 Oligoflexales bacterium
ACGGGACGATTGAGATGATAGATCTTGATCGGCAAAGGAAATGGGCAACAGGTGGCGGCGAGTATAGCGCTCAGTCTATTGATTTCATTGCTGATGACGGACTGGTTGTTCTTTCGACAGTGAACGCGTTACCCCGGGTTTTTAGTGTGACGAACCTCCGATAACAGGTTATGATTCGAGGCTTATGCGGACCTCGTACCTTTTAATTTCAATTTTACTGACCTTGGTCTCCTGCGCCACGGGTTCAAAGCCAATTCCTATCGTTTTTGATCCGTTGTCACCGACTCTGGTAGTTGACGGCGGCTATGTTCGTGATCAGGCCGCACTCGCCCAATATCTAAAAAAGCATACCGGTGATCAGGATCTTGTCGCTGACGCGAGTTTGATTCTTGACGCGATGACGCTTGAGCGGGCCGGTGACCAGGATAAGGCGATTGCGACGTGGTATAAGGCACTTGAGACCGCAAGCGGTCCATTTGGCGAGAAGGCCTTTAACGGCTGGCTCAAAGCCTTCGTTAAAAAGCGCGGGAAAGTCACTGAGCGTGCCGAACTCGCTCGCGTGATTCTGGCAGAGACTAATGGTGGGACCGTCGGGCCATGGATGATTGACCGTGGGATTCAGACTGAGCAAAAAATAATTCCGATCTTGCAGCGTGATGTACCCGACTGGCTCGAAGGCGAGGTTATCGCTACCGACGCGAAACTTGACGCGCCGCAAATCACAGGCGTCAACCCGGCAGACCCTCTCATGACAAAACTCGCCGGTGACGTCTGCAAATATAAGTCAAGGTTTGGGGCCGGATGGGATAAGTGGCGCAAGGCTTTAAGTGGCGACGTCGCTCGGTATTTTGACGCACTGGTTCTCCAGTGCGGTGGGCAGTCAGCCAAGGCGCTCGATGTATTTTCAGATGTCGCGCCAAGGCTTGCCAGTGGAACGGGTACTGCGCCTTTTGCGTTAGAGTCTTATGCGCGTAGCATTAAAATTCGCAGAGATCAGGGAGAGCGGGAATCGGTCGCGCCTCTTTATCTTCCATTTATGGAAGTATGGAAAAGCCCTGCGATTAGTGAGAGTAGTCTTGGTCTGTCCAGGAATCAATTTGAGCAGCGGCGTATTGATGACACGCTTTGGGCCGCCCGCGCCCGGGCGAGCGTGGGCGACAGCGAGGCCGCGAAAATATTCGCTGAGGATGTCCTGAATTATGTGGGTGGCGCGTTGACACAGTCATACACGCTGAGTCCTGAGCAAAAAAGCAATCTTGCCGCCACCGCCGCCGAGACGTATCACCTCCTGGCTTTCAGGCTCGCTGTTGAGGCCCAAGACTGGGAAAAAGCATTCAACATCGCCTCACTTGCCCAGGAACAGTCGCAGCTTCCTGATGAATGGAAGTTCAGGCTCCAGTGGAGTCAGGGACTTTATCGGTATCTTGCTGGTGATTACGAGGCGTCCCGCCTGATCTGGGAGACATTACTGACGGACTCGACGGACGAGAAAATGCGTCCAGCGCTTTTATTCTGGGCGTCTCGCGCTCACGAAAAACTTGGTAACGCGTCAGAAGTCGCGTTTTACAGGAAATCTCTTTCAGAGGATTTCCCCCTTAATTTTTACAGTGTTGTCGGTCTTAAATTAACGCCAGGAGACTTTCAGGAGCACTGGACAGATCAGTTCAAAAACATAAATGACCTGAGAAACAGCGTCTTGGACTGGCAAAAAGAGGATATTGATGATTTGAGAATGGATGGTCGCCGCGGCCGTTTACTCAGACGGGCGGAGATTTTCGCCTCACTTTCCATGACACAGTTTGCCGCCATGGCTCTCGAGGAGGTTCAGAAGTCGTTTGATCCACTGAACGGCGGAGACCGTGAGGCGGCTTGGGGGCTTTACCTGTCGCGACTTTACGGGGCGTCGGGAAATTGGTTAGGTTCCATTACGGTGACGACAAAACTCTCAAAAGATCCGGAATTCTGGCGTAAGCATCCTGAGCAGATGCTGGTGTACTTCCCCCGTCCATATGTTGATATTTACCGGTCCGTGGCATCGGAGTTTAAATTGGATCCGAACGTACTGATGGGAATTTCCCGGCAGGAATCTAGTTTCAGAACCGACGTTAAAAGTGGAGCGAATGCGTGGGGCCTGATGCAGGTAACTCCCCCAACAGCGCGTCGTTTGTTGCCCGCGGCGGGATTTCCCGCGGATCAGTCCGTTCAAATTCCAGAGGCACTTCTCCGGCCTGACGCCAATATCCGTTTTGGCGCGACGTTCGTTCGCGAGCTGTCGGCAAGCTTTCCCCAAAATCACGCGGCACTGTTCGCCGCCTATAACGCGGGCCCATTGACTGTTGAGAACTGGGTGGCCCGTAGAATTTTTGATGATCCATTGATATTCATCGAGATGATTCCCTACCAAGAGACCCGGGACTATGTGAAAGGCGTCTGGAGGAACGAGTTGGTTTATGGGTATTTGGCGAAAGAAGCGCCATAGAGGAGTAATAGATGATTATTTAGTAATCATGAACTACCTTCTTTCGGGATAAAATCTCAAATGTTGTACCTTAATGTTGGAAATTGCTTTTTTTGAAGTAAGCGGCCATGATATTAGGCTGTTGTTGAATTTATTTTAAAGACGGAGATGATCAGGACTATGTCTACTAAAAATGTCCCACATCGTGACCTCGACAAAGAAGGTAAAGGCTGGCTGGCCATGATCTTGATCATGTTTATGTTTCCAGCATTGTTCTATCTCTGCGTATTCTTTCCAATCTGGGTTGGATTGACTCCGCGCTGGTAATATTGGCGGACTAACTGATGACTACTGTTTCTGCGACTTATGGCGTGCCCGTCGTCTCAACTGAACGGGCTACGTGGCGAGATTATTTTCAAATGACGAAACCAACGATTACTTTGTTGGTTGTCGTAACGGTTTTTCCGGGGATCCTTTTGGCTTCTCCCGGACAAATTCCTCATATGACACTCATTCTTGCGAGTCTTATTGGTACCTGGCTTGCTTCGTCATCGGCGGCGGTTTTTAATCATCTCGTTGACGCGGAGATTGACCGCCACATGGTGCGTACGCGGAAGCGTCCGGTCGCCAGTGGGCGTATTATCACCCGTAACGCGGTTTTATTTGCCTCGATTCTTGGAATAACATCTTTTGCGGTTCTGGCGGTTTATACAACGTGGCTCGCCGCGGTGATCTCAGTGGCCGCGAACGCGTTTTATGTTTTGTTTTACACGATGTACCTGAAGCGTCGCACAGTGCAAAACATTGTTATTGGCGGCGCTGCCGGCGCGGTAGGGCCGTTGATCGGATGGGCATCAGTTGAGCACGCCGTTGGATGGCCAGCGTGGGTGCTGTTTCTTGTGATTTTTCTTTGGACGCCTCCGCACTTTTGGGCGCTGGCCCTCAAATATAAAGATGACTACGCTGCCGCGGGAATTCCCATGATGCCTGTTGTCCGTGGCGAGGACGTAACACGCAGGCAGATGTTTTGGTATACGCTCTCGCTTATTCCCGTTGTGGCGTCACTTACGGTTTTTGGGGCTGCGGGATGGGTTTATCTGGTTGGTGCCATGGCGTTCACGCTTTACTTTGTCTGGATGGCCTGGAAGCTCATGAGAACGGGTGACAGTAAACTTGCGATGCCCCTATTTCATTATTCTTGCCTGTATCTTTTTGGTGTATTTGGGGCTCTCATGCTCGACCGACTACTGGTCGCGCTATAAGGAACCAATAGATGTCTAAAAACTCACGCCCCAAAAAATCAATATTACCAGGCCGGTCTTACTGGCTTGGAAGCGATCATAGCGCGATTAATATAAATAGGTTTTGGCTCTATTTGGGCGGCATAGGCTTCGCACTTTGCGCGGTTTGCCTGGTTAGGGCCATTGAAACCATCGGACATCGCTAGGTTTTTTTTGCTTTCCCGTATGGCCGCGTCTTAATACATAATTGATATAAAATCTCCGGATTTTAGCCTTATATTGTAAAGGCTATTGACATTATATTAAAAAGCTTTAAATTACACATGTGCCCCTACTTTAGGCTGGCCTTTGGATTTCTTGTGGATAAGAGGTGTGTTTTGATCGAGAAAGTTAAGGACGTTATTGAGAAAGACATCAACCCCCAGCTGGCTTTTCATTCTGGTGGATGCGAGCTGATTGATGTGGAAGATGGGGTAGTGACCCTTCGCCTGTTTGGCGGCTGTTCCGGTTGCCCTTCAAGTCATATTACGCTCTTTAACGGCATCGTTCCGATTCTTAAAGAAAAAATTCCTGAAGTGAAAGACGTCATTCTCGGATGATGGAAGCCTAATTGGGCAATTAGTGCCTGGTTAAGGCAAGCTTATAATGACCGATAAACCTCTCGCTGGTGAATCACCTCGTGGAGGTTTTTTTATGTCTAAAAAACTTTTATTTTTAGGTTTCTGGTTCCTCGTATTCACGGGAGCGGCCATTGCGCAGACATCTAGCCAAGGACCGGGCAAGGGACCACCGTCACCTGGAATGGGCAGCAAGTATACCTACCCACAGGCAGGAAAAGTCGTAGCTGTTGGTCCTGAAAGAATGAACGCCGCCGCACAGATTCCGGAGTACCCTGAAAGGTTCGTCTGGAAACTCAGCAACAAAATTTTCGCCACCGGAGCGAACCAAAATGAGGTTCCTGTTTACTCGTTTAATGATCTTTCAGGGGGGCGGACGATGGTTGGTCAGGCCAAGGTTGGCGAAGAGATTACGCTGGATGAGGTTCGCGTGGCGGGCAGACGAAACCACTATAAATTTAAATGGAATGGCGCAGTCAAGGACTCAGCAAAATTCGGGTTACACCCCGAATTCTGGATTGACGGAATTAATATTGAGTACGCCGGGAAAAGGTGAAAACGGCCGGATCAGAAGTATTTAGCTAGACCCATTCCAAGAGAAAGTTTAGTGCCCGTAACACTCGCGACCACCGCGTTCTGACCGGTTTCCTCAGTTTTAGTCGAGCCACCCATGATCAGCTCGTATTTAAGGAAGGGCTTCAGCGCTATGTGACCGCCCATGAATATTTTCACACCACCGCCAAGTCCAATTCGCATGTCAGTATCTGTGACTTTTGTGGAATCAGAAGAGCCTCCGGTTGTTGAGGTCACGGTTTTGGACTCTTTTACCAAGTCAAAATCAACATATGGCACAAGACTGTCTTGGTGAATATTCCCGATGTCTATTACGAAAGCGGCACCGAAGCCCATAGCTGACGTTTTTTTCTCGTCGCTTACGGTGGTATCGGTGGCATTAACATTAGGTGTCTTCTCGGACATGCTTAAAAAGGTGATTTTAGGACCTGCTTCAAGGTGACCAAAAACAAATAGATAGTCGAGATCAAGGCCCATTGCGGTCGTAGACTCTTTCTGCGACTTGTCCGAATATTTTTTTGTTTTACTCTCAGACGAGTAGGTCAAGCTCATATCCACGCCCGCTTTATAGGGTAGCCCAGACTCCTGAACGCCATGTCCAGACACCATTGCGGCCTGATCCCCGGTGGCGGCTTTTTTCTTTTTCTTTTTAACTTTGGCTGGGGTTCCTGTTGGTGCCGCGCCCGCGTCTGTCGTTGTTCCAGTCGGAGCACCAACTGCCGCCGCGCCTGCGTCGTCGGCTGCCGGAGCCTGCGCGAACTTTGATGGACCCTGATCATTATCACTGGCGTCAGTCTCAAAATACTCGCGAACGGAGTCGTCTTCCGGAGTGTGGTTTTGAATCAAGTCAGTATTCTGTCGCTCGTTATTGTTGTTCTCAATCTCGCTATTGCTATCGTTAGCGCCAAATGAAGTTCCAGCAAATAGCGCGCTGAGGATAGAGATGTTTTTAATTAACTTCATGAAAAATAGCCTCCATGGTCCGATTCATTGAACTTACGTGGAGTTATTATATCAAAGTTTATCGCTAAATAAAAATGCCGCCAGCCGAATGAAATCATCGGGGGTTAGGGTCTCGGCCCGGCGATTTAGATCCACAGGGCATTCATCCTCACTTCGATCGCGCATGAAAGGGCGGACGCCGTTCCTGAGTTTTTTGCGCCGCTGAGTGAAGGCGATCCGGCAGACCGTCTCAGTGTATTGCAAAAGCTTGCCGGGTGCCGGTTTGTCGGATCTTGGCCTAAACGTCATGACCGCGCTGTCTACTTTTGGGACCGGCGTAAAACAGGTTTTTTCGACCTTAAAATTAAAATCACAGTGAGAACGGAGCTGGCAGTAGACGCTTAGACTGCCATAGTTTTTGTTGTCAGGAGCGGCGGCAATGCGTTGCGCGAACTCTAATTGAACCATAAATATGGCGCCTTGAAGCCCGCTTAGATGGGGCAGCATCCACATGATGATTGGAGTCGAGATATTATAGGGGATATTGCCCAGTACCCCACATGGGGTTGTTCCGCCCTCTTTAATCCAGGCCGCGAGATCAAACTGAAGAACATCGACATTGACGATATCAACATTGGTCAGCCCCCCCGACTCAATGAGAGCCTTCATTCGTTCCGCGAATCGGTCATCTTTTTCAAGGGCGGTGACATGGATGCCTGCCTTCGCTAGGGCCCCTGTTAAAATCCCATTGCCGGGCCCGATTTCGATGACGCGCCGCATGCCGAGTTCCAGCGCCTGCTCGACCACTCTGTTGACGGGCCAATCGGTATTCAAAAAGATTTGGCCAAGGCTTTTTTTCTGGGTGATGTCTGATCGACCATGAGGCTGGCGTTTATTTTGGTCGCTGTAGCTGCGTCGCATGAGTCGAGTCCTTAGAGGTCCTTCGCGAGGAACCTCTCAAATGGGTAACGGGAATACACATCCCAACCGGGAGAAAGGCTGGCTTGCCCCTGATAGTATGCCATAGCAGCAATCATCGCGCCATTGTCAGAGCAGTATTTGAGGGGAGGGAAATACGCGGGCAATGAAAATTGGCCGGCTATCAGAGCCCTGAATCGCGTATTCGAGGCTACCCCGCCGGCGACTATGACACTTTTGCTGTCGGGCCTGATAGTCCTGGCAGCTGCCAGTTTTCGGACGATCTGTCCCAGGGCCTCCTCCTGAAACGCGTGGGCGACGTCCTCTTTTCGGTAGTGATTTTTTTCCATGTCCCGGAGCGCGTGTGAGACAGCCGTTTTGAGACCAGAGTAGGAGAGCAGGAGCTGGTTTTTCCTTTCCATCATCCGGGGCATCGGAACCAAGCCGGGTTTTCCTGAGCGGGCAAGTGTTTCGACGTGTGGCCCGCCTGGGTAAGGCAGGCCCATCATCTTGCCGACTTTATCAAAGGACTCACCGCAGGCGTCATCAATGGTATGAGCCAGCAGCTCAAACTCAATGGGAGACCTCATATAGTATAGATTTGTGTGCCCGCCGCTCACGACAAGAGCGAGTGTGGGGAAAATCTGATCAAAAGGCACGTCTATCCCGAGTAAAGCTCCATGAACATGCGCGTGGACGTGGTTGACGGGGATCAGAGGCTTTCCTGACGACTGGGAAAGTCCTTTTGCAAATGACGCCCCGACCAAAAGGCATCCAATCAGTCCTGGCCCTTGAGTTACCGCGATCGCGTCGATATGTTGAGGGTTCGTGGAGGTTTCCCGCAAAAGTTGTTGATACATCTCCCTTATTGCCACGAGGTGCTCGCGGGCCGCGATTTCCGGAATCACTCCGCCCCACTTAGCATGAATATCGGTCTGCGACGCGATGAGTGACGCAAGAACTTTTTTGCCGTCTTTCACAAGCGCCAGCGCCGTCTCGTCACAGCTGGACTCAACACCTAAAATTAGCATTTAATTCTTTCATCTGAGATGGGCACGCAATGCGGTAGGCGATCCCGGGAGGGATCATTTTTTCGCTTTCAGAGCTTTTTTCGCTTTCTCGCCTTCCGGAGTTCCTGCGTATTTGGAAGAGACTTCCTCATAGAAAAGCTTTGATGTGTCCTTGTCACCGAGGGCTTTAAACGCGTCACCAAGTCGAAGCTTGGCGATGGCCATATGCTTATCCCCTGGTTTAAGATCCACAAGGTCGCCAAACTGAACGGCCGCCTCTTTTTGTCGGCCAAGCTTCATCAGGCTCTCGCCGTACATTATGAGGACGTCCTCTTTATCTTTACCTTTCGCCCGCTTCAAGACCGAAGGCGCGTCTTCGGCGACCTCTTTATAGTGTTTGCGGTCAAAGGCATTTTTAAGACTGTCAGGATCTGCGTTGGCGGAACTCGGTGGTTGTTCTTTCTTGTCACCAGACTTTTTCTTGGATGTATTACCGCTTTCCAGGGAGGCCAAGAGGTCTTTCTGCTGGTTTTCGATCGCCTCAAGGCGCCCTCGAATCTCAGTCAGCTGTGCCGCCATTGAACCATCCTGGGGGGTCTCCTGACCGGGCATTTGACCTGTTTGTACGCCGACTTTTAGGGCATCTATATCGCCCTTCATGCGTTTAACCTCAACATTCAGGCGATCAACATCTGAGGACGTTGAAGCTAGATTCTTATGATGAACCTCACCTGCTTTTTGATCAGCGGTGTGAGTGCTGGTAACATTTGACTCCAGTTGAAGAACTCTGGTCTGAAGGCGAAAGATGTCGTCATCCATGCCTTTCTTTTGTTGGGGCGTGATACACCCCGAAAACCCGATGCCTGCGAACAGGTTTAGCAACACAAACTGGTGACTGAATTGACGATATAATTTAGAATTGAGCGAACTCATCACGAACGATCCCCCATACGAGACTGAAGCAGACACATTTTCTCTCTAAGCAAAGAGAGTTGATTCTGCCATATAACTGGCTGAAATTCCAGTTTTTCAGGGTGCTTAGGGGATTTTAGGCGACTGTTTTTCCGCCGACCTTAGAGCCAAGGTTGCGCCTTCGCAAATTGACCACCAATTGAAAGTACTTGTTGGCTTCCTGCTTCCAATTGCGGGCAAACGAATCCTTTGCCTGTTTATCAACGCAGACAAGCATGAAATTTTCCTTGGCGGCAAATACACCGTTAATATCGTTATGAAATCTTTTAAGATGTTTGCGCCACTCCTCTTCTGGGGCCGATTTCGCTCCGGGACTGGCTGCTTCTGCTTTCTTTGTGCTCTGATCTCCGCTATCCTCTGCCGGCGCGCTGGGCTCAGCGCCAGTAAGGTTAGCCGTGGCGTCTTCTGAGATGGACGTCTCTGCGGTTGGATCGGCGACAGAAGGCTCGCCCTTGTCGATGGTTGGATCCTCTGTCGTTTCGGCTAGGTCGGTAGCGACACTTTCATTTTGATCATCGGCTTGTTCATCGGCTTGATCAGTCATGGGGGGGTCACCTTGTTGGTTTGTGCTTAAGAGCCCGGATTTTGACTGTCGTATCGGCAGATGCGTGGTTTTTTTGAGGGTGGTACTGCAGGACAATCTGAAAACCGGTGCCACAAGTAAATGTGCGTAATAGAAAGAAACGAGAAAATGAGTTTAGGAAATAACGACTTGAGTGAAGACCTGACAATCTCCCGTAGGGCCTCAGCCGGCATGATAAAAGCTGACGATGTAGTTCCCGCGGTCGCTACTTTTGAGGAGGCTGGTGTTTCCCCGGGAGTTATCGCGGCCGTTAATAAAATTGGCTGGTCCGCACCGACCCCTGTTCAGGGGATGTGCCTGCCGCTGACAATTCAAGGTCGCGATGTCGCCGGATTCGCGCAAACAGGAACTGGCAAAACAGGAGTTTTTGTTATTACTGTGGCTGAGCGGCTATTTGGTAAGCCTGCTCCAGAGCGTCTGCGCAAAGATGTGGCTGTTCCAGAGGTATTGGTTCTGACGCCGACCCGCGAGCTGGCAATGCAAATTGACGATGACGCGCAGAATGTCATTGCCCCTCTTAACATTAAATCCGTACCCGTTTTTGGAGGGGTTGAGGTCGACAAACAGGCTGCCGCGTTTAAAGAAGGCCCTCGCATGATCGTAGCGACACCAGGGCGTCTGAAGGACTTCTTTCAGCGCAAGTTGGTGGATCTCTCGCAGGTAAAGATATTTATCTGCGATGAGGCTGACCGTATGTTTGACATGGGCTTTATTGATGACGTGGAGTTTTTTCTCGATAAGATTCCCGAGGATGCCCAGAAGCTTCTTTTCTCAGCAACGACTAACGATAACGTAAAAGAACTCGCGTTTGAGTACTTGAATCAACCTGCTTATATTTCAGTTAATCCTGAGGTTTTGACTCCGGAGCTGATCGAGCAGCATGCCGTAATTTGCGATTCATCAAACAAGCTTAAGGTCATGCTTGGTCTGCTGCGTGAGCATAACCCTGTCTGCTCGATAATTTTCACAAATACGAAGATGACCGCTGACTGGCTTAACTTCAAATTGAGCGGCAATGGTATCGACGTTGACCTGATCACCGGCGATCTTCCGCAACAGAAGCGGATTCAACTGATTCAGCGGATTAAAGAAGGCAAAGTTAAGGCTCTGATCGCGACAGACGTCGCCAGCCGGGGGCTTCATATCAGTAAAGTCAGTCACGTTTATAATTTTGATGTTCCCGACGATCCGGCCAACTACGTTCACCGTATCGGAAGAACGGCGCGCGCAGGCGCGAGAGGGAGCTCTTATACGTTGGTATGTGAGGATTATGGCGAGAATATTCGGGCGATTCAGGAGATGCTTGGGTCTCAGGTTGACTTGAGAGGTGAGTGGTTTAATCCTGAGTATCTAAAAATTGAGGACAAAGCGGGCAATCCTTATGCTGTAGGAGCAGTCCTATATCGTGATCCTAAAGACCGCGCTGATCGCAAAGGTGGTTTTGGCAAAGACGACCGGGGTGGCCGTGGTAAATTTGGTGGCAGGGACCGCGAAGATCGCCCCGCAGAACGCCCCGCAGAGCGCCCAAGCGGTAAGGCTCCAGAATCGTATAAGACCAAAGATCATGACCGTCACCAAGGCCAGCAGAGTGATCGTGGTGAGCAAAATCGTCCAAAAGGTGGGCGCCAAAAGGACAGACACCAGCAGCATGATAGCGCTCGTCGCCATGGTAGCCCTACCCATGAGCGCGCGAAACCAGTGGTTATTCGCGCCGAGGGAACGCCAATCGGAGTTGTCGGATGGGTTGCAAAAATTTTCAAGACGATATTAGGAACGAAGTGAACCCTTGATTGTAACCTCTGATGGCCGTTAGAATATCTCATCGGTTTGTGATTGAACTTATGGGGTGTGGAATATGTCACAGGTAGTTGTTACGGAAGACAATCTTAAGGCGCGACGCATCAAGAGCGGAGACCAGGAAAAAAACATTGACCGGGACGGCCTATTCAATAAGTGGCGCCGCTCCGATATCACTGGTTTTGATCCCGTCGCCGCTATCGTCGGGGTGGCGCTCCTGCCTGTTTTAGTTAGCTGGTACATTATTGGTATGATTGTGAAAGTCGCTATCTACGTGGCGATTGGGGTCAGTCGCGCTGTGGGCGCACTCATCGGGCGCAATACCAAACTTTCTTAAGTTACTCCGCGTATTTACTGTTCTCTGTCGGTCTATAGGTTTGAGCGGATAAGTTTCATGAGTTTGGATATCTCGTCCGGGCTCATTTGACCTTTTTTGGCGAATATTGCTTTTCCATCTTTTGCAAAGACGACAATATTGACCGAGTCATCCTGGAGATCCCATTCGTGGGCCAGGGCTTTTTTCATGTCCTTGACGTAGATGGTGCGGGGGAATTTCTCCTGCTTTTGCTTTAATTGGCTGTCAATCATGCTGTTGGGATACCAAGCGGCCGCCATATTTATGATGGCGATTCCTTGGTGTTTGTCCGCGGGAAAATGTTCCGCGTCATAGGCGTCTTCCAGGGGCTCGTTGAGTTTTCTCTCTTCTGGATCAACATAAAAGAGGCTGACGACTTTACCCATTTTCGCTATGTCTTCTGAATTCCAGGGCTCGCCAGTCACTTTGCCTCCAGCCGCACCCTCGAGTGTGATGGGTGAAGCGGAGCGACCGATTGTAATGGGCGCTGCTACTGCCCCTGATGCAATTGATGAGGTGATAACAGCGGAAATTAAAAAAAATCGCAGATGGGGGCGCATAAAACCAAGCCTCCGAAAATATTGTACTTGCCCCGCAGTGTAGCGTATATCGGGGGTCGGATAACGTAAAAAGTGAGGATTTTGATGACTGAGATGGGCAAAAACACGATTCTGATATTGACCATGGCCGGTAAGAAGGTGACGGCGGTGTCGTTTATTCTGCTTATTCTGATCGCGAATTTCTGGCTCATAAAAAGGTTTACGGGTGAGGCGGTTGCCTCATGGAGCCAAGATCTCTTTTATCTTGGGGTATGTGGAGCCGGTTTGGGATTTCTTTTGATGGTACCGGGGTTGATTTATCCACCTGTAATTACTGATGATTCGTCAGAAAATTCGGAGAGCGTAGATCCAGACCGTTAATGGGGGCGATTTTGCCCACCGATAAGCGGATATAACTTTTGTATAATTGAGACAAGTGGTGCTGTGCGTAAACCAAAGCTCCGGGGGTTGAGTCTTTGAAGAAATCAAAAGCTGAAAGAGAAAAGGCCATGCAGCCTTCGGTAAAAGCCGCGGTGGCTGTTTCGGAGGCTTCCCGTGGGCAGTATGACTCAGTACAGGCTGCGTTGGGTCAGCGCGCGGCACTTCAGGCGGTTACGAATGGTCAAATGACTCCGCGGCGCGCGACTGAGGCCGGGCAGCAGTTGATTCCGGCGAGACGGATCCATCATGTTCTTGAGAAAGTCCGCGGGAAAAACCTTCTTATTTGTATCAAGGGTTATCCTGATCCTGACAACATCGCGGCGGCTCTTTGTCTGCAGTGGCTCGCGCGGCATCATGATATCCATTCCAAAATTCTTCATTTTGAGGAGATCTCTCACTACGAAAATCGCGCCTTGGTGAAAAAACTCGATATTGAGATCGAGGAGTATCATCCGAGTTTTGATCTTTCAGAGTGGGATTATTTCGCTGTCAATGACTCGCAAAATTGCGAACTGCCAATAAAACTTCCGCCAAACTGTCCATTGCTCGTGTTTGTGGATCACCACAAATCTCTGGGCACCATTTCTGGGGAGTTTGTTGATATTCGTGAGTATAGCGGCTCGACGTCTGCGATATACGCCGAGTACTTGATTGATGGACCAACAAAATTTGAGGGTTCCTCATCCGAACAGACTAAAATCGCGACGGCTTTAATGCACGGTATTCGTAGTGATACGGATAATTTCGCCATTGCGACGCCCCTGGACTACCGCGCAAGTGAGTTTCTCGCCAAACACATGGATAAGGACCTTCTGAACCTTATTTCTCGTCAGTCAATTCCCGCGAAAACCATGGATCTTACGCAGATCGCCCTGCAGCGTAAGGATATAAAGGGAACATTTATGTTCGCCGGTGTCGGTTATGTTCGCGAGGAGGATCGCGATGGGATTGGCCAGTGCGCCGACTACCTGCTGCACCGGGAGGGCATTGATACCGTGATTGTTTATGGTGTTGTCGGGAATGAGTGGATTGATGGCTCCCTGCGTACACGGTCTCACACCCTTGATCCGGACAAGTGGATTAAGGATGTTTTTGGTCAGGATAAAAACGGACTATTTTATGGCGGCGGGCGCAAGGATAAGGGCGGATTTCAGATTCCCCTCGGCGTATTCGCTAACGTATCAGATAAAGAACTTCTTTGGATCCTGATTAAGAAGACCATAGATGAGCTTTTCTACGATAAAATCGGCGTTGATGGAAAACCAGGGCACGACGAGACTCAGGCAGGCAAAGCTTGATGCCTGAAATAGCCCTGGTGTAAAAATTGGCTGATCATCTTTATACATGGATCAATCCAGTTCGTGAGTCGCACATTGAGCAGATCCGCGCGATTCTTGATGACGATGGCGTCCTGGCTATGCCCATGGATGTGGCATGGGCTTTTGTTTGTGACGCATCCAGTCCCAAGGCCATAGATCGGATGCACCGGTTAAAGCCTGAGCACCCGAAAAGCCGTCCCTACAGTCTGGTGTGCTCCTCGATCTCAATGGCAGCCCATATATGTAATATTGATGACAAGGCGTACCGCTGGCTGAAAAAATCAATGCCAGGCACTTATACGGTGATTTTGGGGCGTCATCCGAGTCTTGCGCGGCAAATAAAAGACAAGCGGCGGGAGGTTGGACTTCGCATACCGGATGAACCCTTAGTCAGGGCCCTCATAGACGCCCTAGGAAGGCCATTGGCCGCCTCTACTCTACCCGCTCATGGACCAGGCTTGACCGCAGAGGAGATATTTTCTCCCGAGCACCCGAAATTTGGCACTCAGGTCATGGACACCTGGGGGCACGCAATTGATCTTGTTGTAGATCTTGGAGAGGAAAGCCCCGGGCAAGAGACTACAATTATTGATCTTACGGAGGGAGTGCCCCGACTGATCCGGTTGGGAGCCGGAGATCCTGGTGTCTTTGGGCTTTGAAATGCTCCTTTGCCGTTGACGGCATTTTCCAGCCGGCATATCAGAGGTTTTGTCGTTATCCGGAGACCCCCCCAACATGTCGATGAGCGCGTCAGATTCTATTATTTTTCCCACCAGTGTGGAGCTTAAGTCGTTAAGTCAACGCGTCGGTGGCCTCGTCCTGGCGACGTACTCGTTTCCCGCCAACGACGACGCATTGATTCGTAAGATGGCGACCCAGATCGCCACCGGTCAGACGCTCGGATATGTCCCAGACGATCTGGAGAAATATACTGACTATGTTGGTCGCGTAGAGTCCTTTAAGAGGAACGACGACCGCGGTGAGGCGACTATCGCTTTTCCGGCAACGTTATTTGGCGACGATATTGCGGGACTTTTGACCGTTTTATTTGGCAAGATTTCGTTTGCGCCCGGTCTCAGACTTGAGTCTCTGCGGGGAGATGAGGCTTATCTAAAAAGATTAATGGGCCCAAAATTTGGTTTAGAGGGAATTCGCGGGCTGGTTGGTTCAGGAGATCAATCGAGGCCGTTACTCATGGCAATTTTAAAGCCAGGCATTGGCCCATCAGATGATCCAATCGCGACGCAGTTCGGGCGTTTAGTTACGGCCGGCACTGATCTGGTAAAAGACGATGAGACCAGAATTGATATTTCTATTGAGGACGCGCTATCACGACTAAAGAAAGTTCTCGCCCGCGGTCAAAATCGCGGAATGTATGTTATGCATCTGTCTGGTCCGGCATTTGAACTAAAGGCAAGAGCTCTGAAACTTCAGGCGGCAGGGGCTCAGGCATTTTTATTTTGTCCGTTTACCTACGGGTTATCGTTGCTCCAGTCTCTGTGCCATGATCCGGAGATCAAAGTGCCGATATTCGCCCATCCGGCTTTTACCGGCGTGATGGTTCAGGGCCCAAGTTCGATATCTGCGGAGGTTGCTCTTGGAACGCTCATGCGCTGGGCAGGGTGTGACGCGGTGTTGTTCCCTAGTCCGTACGGTACGATCTCTCTTCCAAAGACTGAGGCTCAGGCGGTGCACGAGGCACTCATTCGTCCGGAAGGACGCCTGAAAAAGTCCGCTTCAGTACCCTCGGCGGGAATCATGCCTGAGTTTGTGGAAAAGATTCGTCAGGACTTCGGAATCGATGTGGTTGTGAACGCCGGTACTGGAATGGCCAGGACTGGTGCAGGCGTTGAGGACGGCGCCAAAGCATTTCTTCGTGAGATCGAGATCCATTACTCCAGATGAATTTTTATGAATAAGGCGAAGCCCGTAATGTTCAAGGCACAGAATCCATTTCCAGTTCCCACACCGCTTGAGAAAGTAATGCTCGTGGAGCTCGCCAAGGTGGCCGTGCGTTGCTACGACCGAGGCTGGTCATGGGGAACGGCCGGAAATTTCAGCATACGTGGCCAGTCTGGGCTGATTTGGCAAAGCCCGACGGGACTCTGCAAGGGTGAGCTTCGCCCTGATTTGTTTGTTGCCGTTGACCTGGCGTCTGAGAACGCTGTTGAGGCATGGACACAAAAACCATCCGCTGAGATGCCAGTACACGCCGGTATCTATAAAAATGTTCCGGGCGCCATGTGTGTCGTGCACACTCATCCGCCCCGGGCAGTGGCGGCAAGCCGCGGCAAAAAGGAACTGAGATTTCATAATGAGGAAATGGCGAAGGCTTTGGGTGTTCTCAGTCACACTGATACACTCGTCATTCCGGTCCTCCCCAATGGCACTCCTGACGAGATGAAAAGCTACTCCGGACGCGTTAAAGATGGCCTCGGCGAGGTGGCAAAGCTTGTGGTGCTGGACGGACACGGTGTTTGGGCCTGGGGGAAAACCCCGATGGAGGCTTTGGGTTACCTTGAGGCGATGGAGTTTTTATGCGGCCCGAAACTTTAAATCCCATTGAGATTATTGACCTGGGGGTCTTGCGTTACGGCGAGGCTCTTTCGAGGCAGGAGGCGGCGCACGCGGAGATTTCCGCTGATTGTCGCCCAGGAATTATTTTCACCGTTGAGCATGAGCCTGTTTTGACCATGGGTAAAAATTCCGAACAGGGAAATTTACTTTTTGCCCGTGAGTTTTATGAAAATCAGGGTGTCGAGATTTTTGATACGGAGCGTGGCGGCCAGGTCACGGCACATATGCTGGGGCAGTTGGTGGTCTATCCCATTTTAAATATGACAACCCTTGGGCTTACGGTGCGGTCTTACGTCAATATTCTCGAGGAATCTGTCATTCAGACACTCGCTAAATATGACATCAAGGCTCACCGCGATCCGGAGCATCCTGGAGTGTGGGTGGGGCATGAGAAAATATGCGCCATGGGTGTTCGGATAAAATCACGGGTATCGATGCATGGTCTGGCTCTTAATGTAAATAACGACCTGTCTCTTTTCGGAAAGATTATTCCTTGCGGAATAAAATTTCGCGGCGTGACCAGTATTGAAAGGCACCTTGGCCTGTCGCCGGCCATGGAAATGGTCCGCGCTGATTTATTGCGTGAAATTACGTCCAGAATTTAAATCGTGATCATGGCGCTTTTGAATACGCTCTTCAGGCCATCGCTTGTGCTCGGTTTGGGCCTTACTAAGTGTCTTCTTGCGAGTAGATCATTTTAGTTAGCTCGTCAGTGTCAATGGCGCCGGACTGGACGAGGTGTTTCAGTTTTGCTGGCATTGAGGACTTGGCGATTCCGGCGGCCATCGCCGCACCCCGCATGGACATTTTTCCGCTGGCCAGAAATTCGAGTCTGAGAATCTCTATCAGTAATTTGCTGGATAGTTCATCAAATGACGGGCGTTTTTCGCTCTTCCATTTGATTGTGATCGAGTGGTTTTTCCCGTGGTCGCCTGGAGTCACTCCGCCGTCGATAGCCTCCCAGATGTTTTCTGGAATTGAGCCGGGAGTGAGCGTCCGGTTTATGGATTTTTCGGTCATGGCTCTGAGGCAATTGCGGAGCTCGCGGATATTTCCCTCCTTCCAGCTATAGTGACTCAGGGCTTCGAGAACGGTGGGTGCTAACAAGTAGGGACCTCCGCGCATTGTGGCGCAGAAGAAGTCAATCAGTTCGGGAATTTCATGACGTCTTTTTCTGAGTGGCGGCAAGGTGATCTCTGTTTCTCTCAGGCGCTGCCAGAGGTCCCGCCGAAATTTTCCTTGTTCGACGAGCGTGGACAGGGACTCATTGGTGGCGGAGACTACTCGAAAACTAACGGGCCGTTCTTTGGTGGAGCCAACGCGACGGATTTCCTGATTGTCAATTGCCCGCAAAAGTGCGACTTGCGCGTCCGGAGGTAGCGTGGCAATTTCGTCCAGAAAAACCCACCCTCCATTGGCGGCCTCAATCAAACCGGATCTCTCGCCGACCGCGCCGGTAAACGCTCCGCGAGCGTGGCCGAAAAGCTCGCTCGCAATGAGAGCCTGGGGTATCGAGCCGCAATTGATTTTTATAAATGGTGTGCCCTTGGGCATGGAATCGGCAAGGCAGTCGGCCACAACTTCCTTGCCAGTGCCACTTTCTCCCTCAATATAGAGGCAGTTTACGGCTGAGTTGATAATGTGCGGTACTCGCAGTCTGATTGTCGACATGGTACTGCCGGCATGGGGTTTTGATTTTGACTCACCAAAGGGGAGGCTTTCTACGCGGCTTTTGAGCGCGGCCTCAACACGGGCGATAATCTCTGCGGGTTTTGACTCTTTGGCGATAAAGTCGGTGGCTCCCTCCTTAAGGCTTGATCTGATTTTTTTGAGGTCTTTGGCGGAAGAGCACACGAATATGACTGAGTTGGGGTATTTTTCGCGGCAAACCCTTGTCACGCGCGTTCCGTGATCTATGCCATCTCGTAAGAAGAGATCGAGGATAAATACATCGACTGGCGGAGCTGTGGTGAGGGCGATCTCCAGGGCTTTCGCAGTCTCGAATCCAGAAACTTTTACAGGTTTATCAAGTAACCCTCCAGAGAGGATTTTCTCGAAACGATCCAGTATTTGAATTTCGTCATCCATGTGGAAGATCGTGATGGTCATGAATCAGTTCCTCGCGAATCTAGTCGTGTTCCCGTGATATCGCCGCGCATATTTTTTGAAAGACCTTGTCAGTGATCTGGGTGTGAGCAAGGAGTTGCTGAAGCTTTGTGACCTGCCTTGCTGTGGCAGAGGTTCCGAGCTCAAGCTCAATGTCCTCAACAAGCATGTTAAACGCGTTGGCCGAAGCTCTAAGGTCATGAATGAGTATCCGGATGTCGTCGGCAGTAAGTTTTTCGGGGATTGAAATTTTAATTTTAAGGAGTTCAATGATGTCATGCGAGGCGCTCGCTGCCTTAGGGGTGGACTTTGGCATCGATGTTGCGGCTCCAGTCAGATCTGATAGTCATCTAACAATAAAGATATTAGCGCATGGATTTCGGACACTGTCCGTATATCGGACGTATCTGTCCGATTATGAGTTTATTCCGAGGGAGATGTCGATAGTTGCTGTTATTACAGCTATTTATATTAATTCGCGGGGCTCGTGAGAGATCTGGTTGTATTTATAGACCGGCATGGCTAGAATCCGGTCAGTTACGTAGTATTTGGTTTTATAAGTTGGAAAGTGGCAATTATGTCTAATGAGACGTCAATTCAATCAGATGATACCCGCAAGGCGTCCTCTCCTATCGGCGCGGTGGATTATCGGCCGTTGATGGCTGATGGGGCTTTGCAGTCGGTGCAGGCTTGTTGCCGTCAAACCGTTCGTAGGCACGTCGCCCATAATCCCATGATGGTTTGCCCGGACTGTAAAATCATGATCAAGTGCTTTTCCGATGAACGTTCATTTAATAATTACCTGACTTTTTGCCGCAGTCGCGGCCGTCGTGTTAAGACGGCATCGGATGTTGGTTTCTTTTTTGTGATGTATAACACCTACCCTATGTCGATCGGCACTGGCGGCTAAAACGCGTTTAAACGCTAAAACGGTTTTAAACGCGAAAATGCTGCGTTGGCATCGGGAAACCCTCGTCGCCGTACCTGTGGTACTGTCTCGTCGAATTTCTCTCGCCGCCTTGCCTTTTCGCGGCTAAAACGCGGTTTAGGTTTTGTGGTTTTAGGTTTTGTGGTGTTCGAACGCGAAAATGCGGCGTTGGCTTCGGGAAATTACGGGCGGTCGTTCATGGAGCGACGTTGGAACATTGAGTAGCTTTTTAGGTATGTGAAGCCGGTTGTTAGCTGAACATCTTTTTGCATCATCTCAGGCCAGCTCCGGATGGCTTTGTTGATTCCTTGATTTGATGCGATGTCACTTAGGTCTGAACTCTCAATGTGTCCTTTGAGATCAGACTCTTTTCTTTGCTCAGTACCTTCTCGTTCAGTGGAATTTTTATCGGAGACGACAACATCGGGGCGAATGCCTTTGGCCTGGATGCTGCGGTCTTTTGGGGTGTAGTAGCGCGCTACGGTTAGTTTCAGACCACTTCCATCCGGAAGTGAAAGCAGAGTTTGAACGCTTCCCTTGCCAAATGTTGTGGTACCTACAAGCAGTGCCCTTTCGTGATCTTGCAGGGCACCCGCGACAATCTCCGATGCCGATGCCGAGCCGCCGTTAACCAGGACAACTATCGGGAAGTTGGGCACGGTCCCGCGTTTTCGGGCGAATTCCCGCTCGACTTTATCTTTGTCGCGCCCAACCGTGCTGACGATAATACCGCTTTCGATGAACAAGTCAGCCACCGCAACGGCCTGATCAAGAAGTCCGCCTGGGTTGTCCCGCAGATCCAATACCATTCCGGAGAGTTTTGCTGGATTGTTTTTTTGGATGAGAGCCTCGAGTTCGTCGGAGGTGTTTTCCTGGAAGCTGGCGATCCGGGCATAGAGCGTAGTGTCCTCAATCATCTGCCCACGAACAGATTTGACTTTTATAATCTCCCGCTCGAGTTTGAACCTAATGGGTTCTTTGACGTCTTTGCGCGTAACTGTGAGCTTCATGATACTGCCAGGGTCGCCTCGCATCCGGTCGACTGTGTCTGAGCTTTTTAGTTTGGTAACATCCGCGCCGTCGATCTCAATTATCTCGTCGCCGGCTTTGACGCCGGCCTTAAAGGCAGGAGTATCCTCAATAGGGCTGACGACGATGATTTTGCCGCGCTCCTGGGAGACGATAATCCCAACGCCCCCGAATTTCCCTTGTGTGTCGATCGTCATCTGCTCAAACGCTTTTGCGGGCATCAGCATTGTGTGTGGATCCAGGTGATCAACGACACCCCTAAGCGCGTTCTGGATCATTTGTTTCTCTTCGACCTTTTCGGGATCCACGTACATCGTCTCAAGATAAAATAATCCACGAGCGAGACTCTCAAGGCTCTTGTAGCGGTCGGCTGTTTGGTCTGATGAGGCTGGCTGGGGTTTAGCGGGTGCTGAAACTACTGTTTGCGCTAAAAAACCAAAAGTGACGACAGATGTCGCGATGAACGCAAGTGGTGATTTGGTCTGGAACATGAATGTCTTAGCCTCGTTTTGGGTTTAAGAATTAGCGTGGTTGATTTTGGGGGCGATCAGACGCGGTTTTTGACCTGGCGCTCATAAGATCGCGTTCAAGCTCGTTCGCTTTTTTGGCCTCCATTGGGTTCAGGCCCTCAATTTTTTTGTAGTCCTGAACCAGTCCGAGCGCGGTCCTGAGATCCCCTTTGACTAAATAATACTTTACTAGTTGATTGGTCGCGTCAAAACAGCCAGGGCATGAGTTTCTGGCGATCTCCCAATGGGTTTTGGCCTCATCCGTCTTGTGTTTTTCATCCAGCAGCGAGGCGAGTCTGGCTCGACTGAGGTAAAACGTGGGGTTCTCCTCTAAAGCTTTGCGGTATGCCTTCTCCGCGGCTATGAGGCTGCCTTTTCTTTCGGCGAGAAGGCCCAGGTTGTGGTAAAATCTCTCTTTGTTGCGATAGGGAGGCGTTTCCTTGAGGGAGAGGCCGGAAGCGATTATTTTTTGGGCGGAATCGTATCGTTTGCTCTCAATGTACGCCGAGGACAGGTTTAAGGCCGCTTCGGACCTGGGCTCCAGTTTCCACGCCATTTCAAGGTGTTGAACCGCCTTGCGGGGGTTCATGAGAGCAAGTTGCGCGAGCCCCATCAGCCCATGAGCTTGAGCGTTAGAGGGTTCAGTCTCGAGAACGCTTCGAAGTTCAAACATGGCCTTATCAGGACTTCCCGCCTCGAGAAATGCCCTCGCAATAGAGAGATCTGTCCGGTTTTGTTCTTTGGCAGAGCTGTCCTGATGGTCTTTCAGGGTTTGACACCCGGCTGTTCCCAGTATTAAACTAACAATCACTAAAAACGGGAACGCTGCAATCATTGTAAGCGGCTCCTTGAGTGAACGATGTTCATTCCAAGGATAAGTGTACCACGAAGAGTGTCCTAGGCATTCTATAATTGGGAGTAAAAAGATGAGCGAATCCTCCCCAAATAATGGCTCTGAATTGGTTTTGTCCAATAAGGAGAAAGCTCGTGCCCAGTTCGGGGCGTGGATGCGACAGGCTAGAGAAAACACAGGGGTTTCAATCGAGGCAATTTCCCAGGAAACCAGGATTAATAAGGGATATATTTTGAGTCTGGAGGCGGGTGAATTGGACGCTCTTCCAGGCAAAGTTTTTGGACGTGGTTTTATTAAAAACATCACGAAGTTACTTAAGTCTGATTCTGGTGAGTGTTTGCGGCTCTATGATGCCTGTTGGGGGACACTAGCTGCGCCCGAAAACTCGGCGGTGGCGGTGAATGCTAATCGGGGCGTAGCTGCTGAGGCCCACAAAACAAAATCAGTGCAGGCCCGTATCGCGGAGCCTATTGATACGACGTCCACAGTTGCCAGACGTCTTATTACAGAGGATTTCGCAGCTGCAGGCGAGAAGCCTCGCGTTCCTAGAATCAATAGAGGCAAAAAGCGCGCTCTGAAGGTCGCCCTTCCCACATGGGTGGTTCGTGGGGTCGTCAGTCCGCATATTCGTTTGTGGATTTTAGCGAGTGTCGCTACGGTTTTTGTTATGTTGGTCTTTGGTCGTTGGGCCGCTGGAACTATTCATAAGTCGCGCCTGGCGACGAATGCCCAAAAAGTTATCGCTACGGAAGCGGTAATCGCTGCCAAGGTGTCGGCAAACGAGGTTGATACTGAACGCGAATTGGCTATGCCCGAAACCGAGGTGGCCACGCCGAATGTGGCTAAGTTTGACACGACAGCAACCAGTACTGTTATTGATCCAGCCAAACCCGCGGTTCATGACGCGATGGTTGATAAAGTGGCGGTACCAGTGACGACAAAGGCGCTGGAAACTGACGAGGATAATCCGCTTTATATGCCTTCAACTCCATCTGCCGCTTTTGAGCAGGTTTTAGAGCTGAATGTCGCAAGTGGTGTTGAGGTTCGACTGACACTTGATGGCAAAAGGGTTGAGAAGTCGTGGTTTGAGCCTCAGACCTATCATTATACGTTTAACAACAAAGCTGAAGTTTATATCCTTGACGCGAGTCAAGTTGATTTGCTTTATAACGGAAAGTCACTTGGAGTCCTCGGATCTAAGGGTCGCAGACGCCGGATCGTGTTTCAGGCAAAGTCGTCCCAGGACGACTTTCCACAACAATAACTATATGTTATGTACTGCAGAAGATGCCCACCGATTCTTGAGAATCGGTGGGCTAAAGTTTTTTAACTAAGCGCCGAAGTGTAGGTTGTAAGTCGCAAGACTTGCACGGTATCCGGACTGGATGGGTCAAGCGCCGCGCGCGCTGAGGCCCTTACGAAGATGAAAGAAGTCGGGTTGGATAACTCGCTTCAAGTGTGTGGGCCTAGGATGGGCCGGATTGCCATGAGGGCAGTTCAATGGTCTTCTCACCTGTCGGATCTCCAAAATTAGCAGATGGTGCCTGAATGAGCTGTAGTTCTGATTTTCCTGCCTATTTACCCCTTCTATTCCACTAATTTTTCAAGTAAATTTGCCACCATAGCCTGGGTTTAAACGAACTGGGAGTTGTGGATTTTGGCGGTTGATACGGTTCTAAATATCGTGGAGTTGCGTGACGCTGTCAGCCGATGGAAGGCAGACGGTAATAAAGTCGCGTTCATTCCAACGATGGGCGCGCTGCACGAAGGGCATTTGTCTTTAGTCCGCCAGGCAAAATCAGAGGGAGCCCGGGTTGTTGTAAGTATCTTTGTGAATCCCTTGCAATTCGGACCCACGGAAGACTACGCGCGTTATCCAAGAACCCTGAAAGAAGACATCCAGACGTTACGGACAGTTGATGCCGATTTGGTTTTCGCGCCGTCAGCTGTAGAGATATATCCAGAGGGATTTCAGACGACAATCCGAAACAACACAATGTCAGCGGGGCTGTGCGGTAAATTTCGTCCCGGACATTTTGACGGTGTCCTGACGGTTGTGGCAAAGCTCTTAAATATCGTCAGCCCGGACGTTGCGTTGTTCGGTAAGAAGGACTATCAGCAACTTCGCCTGATTCAGCGGATGGCCAGTGATCTCGCAATGGTCGTTGAGATTCGTGGGTGTGAGACGATTCGTGAGCCTGATGGCCTGGCAATGAGCAGCAGGAACCGCTACATGACGGCGGAGGAGCGGGAGCAGGCGACGTTGATTTATCAGGGCATGTCAGCAGCGAAGGCCTCGTGGGTCGCTGGCGAGAGATCCCTTGAGTCGCTCAGGAATTCTTTCGCGGACGTGATATCCAGGTGCCCGCGTATGGTCATTCAGTACGCTGAGATTGTTAGTAAGTATAATCTTGCTGCAGCTGGAGCGAAGGTCGCTGATAAAGATCTTGTTTTAATTGTGGCGATAATATTCGGGGACGTGCGGCTCATTGATAATTTAGAGTTCTGAGGGCGGATCTGTGACAGACGGACAAACAAGAATAAAATGGTTTGGGTGGTTGCGGTCACTGCTTGAGGGTTGGATCCGCGCAAAAATTGTGCCTGGCGAGAATATTCTCGCGGAGCTCGGTGTCGATCCCAAACGACCTATTTGCTATGTACTTAAGTCAAATAGCATTTTTGATTTTTTGGTTCTTGATATTTATTGTGCCCGTAATAGCCTGCCAAGGCCGACGTCTAGCACCGATTTTCTGGGTGATGGTAAAGAGGCCGCCAGTATTTATTTGAGTGAGGTTGGGATACTCAGGACTTACGGCGCCTACCGAAACGCTCCTCCGTCGCCTTTTTTTAAATTGCTGCGCCGTGTGGATGTTGAAGCTTCCTTTGATGTCCAGATAATTCCTGTCGCGGTTTTTTGGGGTCGGGATCCCGGGCGCGGAGAACCATCTGTTTTTAAATTATTCTTTCCTGATGATGATCGCGCGAGCTTTTTCCAGAAGCTTTTTATTGTGCTTGCCCAGGGCAAGAGCCTGGTCGTCAATTACTCAAAACCAATTATGCTGCGTGAGCAGCTGGGTTCGTCACAGAGTATTGAGCAGACAGCCCGTAAATTGACGCGTGTTGTCCGTGTGCACTTTCAGTCACTTAGGTTGTCGGTACTTGGGCCTGGTTTGATCAGTCGTAACCGAATCATCGAGACATTGGTACGAGGGAAAGGTCTCAGACTGGCGATTGACGAGGAGTGTCGTAAGAAGAATATTCCGAGGGATCGGGCGGAACGATTGGCGAAAGAGTACATTTCTGAGATCGCGGCCGAAGTTTCCCCCGAGGTTATCGCTGGGACCGCGGTACTTCTCAAAAGACTTTGGAATAAAATCTACAGTGGTGTTCACATTGAGCATCTGGACCGTCTGCGGGGGATCCCGGCTAATGCCGAAATTGTTTATGTTCCCTGTCACAGATCACATATGGATTATCTTCTGCTCAATTATGTTCTCTATGATAACCGGATCCTGACTCCCCACGTCGCCGCGGGCATTAATCTTAATTTTTGGCCGGTAGGTAGTTTTCTACGCCGCCTGGGCGCCTTCTACATCAGAAGGACGTTTAGTAATAACAGGTTGTACGCCGTGGCGTTCAGCGAGTATGTGTCGTTCCTGCTTCAGAAGGGTTTTCCGCTCCAGTTTTTCCTGGAGGGAGGACGTAGCCGAAGTGGTAAGCTTCTTCCCCCAAAAACCGGCATGGTCGCGATGGTGGTTAATAGTTTCCTGAGGAATCGGGACCGCCCGATTTATTTTGTGCCTGTTTACATCTCCTACGACCGGGTCGCGGAGGTGAAAACCTATCGCAAAGAGCTTTCCGGATTCAAGAAAAAGTCTGAAAGTGTCGGGCAACTAGTTCAGGGGCGAAACGCGCTCAGGTCGTCTCATGGCCGCGCCTATATCTCATTTGCCGACCCCATTGACCTGGGCGGATACCTGGATCATGCGCGCCCGGACTGGAAAAATAAGCAGTATGAGCTGGATTCGAAGCCTGAATGGCTCACGCCAATCGCGCAAAGTTTGGCCAATCGTGTGCTGACTGGTATCAATGAGGCTGCTATCGGCGGGTCGGTAGCCCTTGTGTCCTTGATTCTTTTGGCGACCAGACAAAGAGCTCTTCCGGAAGATGAGTTGATTGCACACATCGAGATGTTCCAGAAGATCGCGAAGATGGCCCCCTATTCCGCTGATGCCCGCCTTCCGAATCTCCCTGCCAAGTCAATCATTGAGTCCGCGGAAATTTTCGGAAAACTGTCGAGGTTTACGCACCCAGGGGGTGACGTTATTCACGCTGTTGAGCCGCAGGCCAGCTACATAGTTTATTACCGGAACAATATTGCGCATCTCTACTCCTTGATCTCGGTTATCGCCTATTTCCTCCAGCATAACGACTCCATAAAAGAGGATGTCATCCGGCAGGGCGTTCGAGCTATCTATCCTATCTTGAAGCGGGAGTTTTTCCTTCGTTGGGAAGAAGGCGAGATTGATGATCTTGTCGCAAAATATGTCGGAGTCCTGGTTGAGGTGGGGCTTTTTGTCCGCGCGGGTGAAGGGCAATTAACCCGGCCAGAGATGACAAGTTTTGAGTTTAATATTTTGCGTACCATGGGTCTGATAGTTGGCCCGGCTCTTGAGCGTTTCGCCATCGCGACTCATTTACTCAATCAATATCGCGGAGGCGCGTTGTTCAGGATTGATGATTTCCAAAAACGTTGCCTTATGATGGCGCAGAGGATCAGCCTTTTAACCGGTGCTGCTGACGTGGAGTTGCCGAGTGCGCAAGTTTTCTCGGCGATTGTTGAGCAATTATCTGAGCGCCGTCTAATTGAGAAAGTCGGTGAGCACGATTGGCGCCTGACCGAGATTTTCCCTGATATTTTAAATGTGACTTCAGCCCTGCTAAGCATTGACATGCGCCAAAGCATGGCGCGCGCGAAGGGATAGGCGCGTGGCGCGAAAAGGCAGCAATTGGCGGCAGTTTGAGGATGATGACGATCAATTTGATCGGATCTCGAAGATGAAGCCGCGCGAGAAAAAATTTTCGCGGGCGGCGCATCTTGACGAGGGTTTTGAGTTAGCCGAGTCCTCGTGGCTTGAGAAGTTCCCTGAGGGGTTTGCCGGGAGAGTTGTCGAGGTTCATAAACGCTACGCGTTTGTCTCTCCTGAGCCTGAAGAGGGTGAAATTAAGACGCGCGATGTATGGTTATCGACAATCGCCCGAAAATTTCTTCAGGCAAAACGAGAGCAAAGAAATTTTATTGTCGTGGGTGACCGTGTGCTCTGTGTTCCGACATCAGAGGACAATGCCGGCGTCGTAACGGATCTCCCTCAATGCGTGATACAGCGGCTCGCTCCGCGAAGGACGTTGATCAAGCGTTTGGATCCCCATCGTAAGGAGATGGAGCATATTCTCGCGAGCAACGTCGATCAGCTTCTCATTGTCGCGAGTTATGTCGGTCCGAATGTTAAGTGGGGGCTGATTGACCGCTATCTGGTTCTGGCTGAGCTTCAAGGTATCAAGCCACTTATCGTTCTCAATAAGAGGGATCTTTTGACTAAAGAGAAGTCAGAGTTTCAGGAAGACTGCGCGGAAAATATTAAAATATATGAAGCTTTGGGCTATTCTGTATTCAGCGTACAGGCGAACGCCCCTAATGCCAGGAAAAATATTGATATCCAGGAGCTTAAGATGACCTTGAAGGGCAAGGTATCCATGCTCTCAGGTCATTCGGGCGTTGGTAAAAGCTCATTGGTTAATTTATTTGAGCCAGAGTTGGTTCAGGCAGTGGAAAAAAATGAGGATATTTTTTATAAAGGACGGCACACAACGTCCTACGCGAGTTTCATAAAATTGGGTACAGGCGGTTACGTGATTGATACGCCGGGTATCCGTAGCTTTGTTTTGCAGGAATTGTCGCACCGGGAGCTGGCGGAGGGATTTCTTGAGTTCCAAGATTTTCTATCGGGCTGCAAATATCCGGGGTGCCGGCACCTGGAAGAGCCAGAGTGCGCGGTGCGAGCCGCGGTGACTGAAGGTAAGATATCGGCACGCCGGTATGGTTCCTATCGTGGAATGCTTCAGGGCACGACAGGGCGCGAAGGCAGGATTAGGGATGTCGTAACAGAAGAAAATGAATAGAACAGGAGTGTGTTATGCCTTATGAGTACAGTGAGTCAGAGGAACTAAAGCTTCTCAGGGAGACCGTCAGCAACTTTGCCCGGAATGAGATCGCTCCGCGCGCAAGGGAGCTTGATGAAACAGAAAAATTCAGCGTCGAGTTGACTCAAAAAATGGGTGAACTTGGATTTTTCGGGGCCATCGTGCCAACTAAATATGGCGGTCAAGGTATGGACTATTTGTCATACATCGCTGTTGTCGAGGAGTTGGCAAGGGTTGACGGGAGTCAGGCGGCGACAATTGCGGCGCACAATAGCCTCGGTGCCGCGCCAATTTACTATTATGGTAATGAGGAACAGAAGAGAAAATATCTTCCCGGTCTCTGCACTGGAAAAGGTCTTTGGGGTTTCGGGCTGACCGAGGCAGAGGCAGGCAGTGACGCTCAGGCCAGTCGTACCAACGCGGTGTGGAACGAGACAAAGAAATGCTGGGTGATTAACGGCAGTAAAATCTGGATTACCAACAGCGCTTGTGAGTTAACCAAGGGGATAACGGTGCAGGCCG